>NZ_AP018365.1:1860000-2162500 GCF_016756395.1 Streptomyces sp. SN-593 | reverse complement strand
ACCCACGACCCGTCCCGGCCCGAGTCGGGCGTGGTCGCGCCGCTGTACACCGCGTCCAAGGCGGCGCTGACCATGCTGACCACGCAGTACGCCAAGGGGCTGCCCGGCATCCGTGTCAACGCCGTGGATCCCGGCTACACCGCCACCGACCTGAACGGCCACAGCGGTCCGCAGACCGTCACGGAGGGCACCGACGCCGTCGTCGCGCTCGCCACCGAGGGGCCGGGGGCCGGCAGCGGGCGCTTCGTCGCGCGCGACGGCGAGATCGCCTGGTCCTGAGGCGGTCGGGCGGAGGCGGGCCCGGGGGAGGGGTGACCGGTGGGACGCACGCGGCGCCCGACCCGCCCAGGGCCTTGACCTGCCCAGGGCCCCCGCCCAGGTCCGGCTTCTCCCCGGTCGGCCTCTCCAGGTCCGGCCTCTCCCGGGTCCGGCCCCCGCGCGGGTCGGGCCTCGGTCAGGACGCGCCGCCGGTCAGCTCGGGCGCGACCAGGCGTCCCACAGCGCCGCGTACGTCCCGCCGGCCGCCCGCAACTCCTCGTGGGACCCCTGCTCGGTCACCCGGCCCTCCTCCATGACGAGGATCGTGTCGGCGGTCGCGGTCTGCGAGAGCCGGTGCGCGACGAGCAGCGCGCTGCGCCCGCGCAGGACCCGGGCCGCCGCGGTGTCGAGCAGCCGCGCGGAGTCGCTCCCGCCCTCGGCGGTGGCCTCGTCGAGCACGACCACCTCCGGGTCGAGCAGGAACAGCCGTGCCAGGGCCAGGTGCTGGGCCTGACTGGGTCCGAGGTGGTGGCCGCCGGCGCCGATCACGGTGGCGGCGCCGTCCGGGAGCGCGTCGACCCAGCCGGTCGCGCCGACCGCCTCCAGTGCCAGGGCCACCTCCGCGTCGCTCGCCTCCGGCCGCCCCATCCGTATGTTGTCGGCCACGGTGCCGGCGAAGAGGTGGGTCTCCTGGGTGACGAGGGCGACCCTGCGGTGCAGTTCGGTGGGGGAGAGGCCGGCGAGGGGCGTCCCGTCCAGCGTCGCGGTGCCGCGGCGGGGGGTGCGCAGGCCGGCGAGCAGCGTGGCCACCGTGGACTTGCCGGAACCGGTGGTGCCCACCAGCGCGACGTGCCGTCCCGGCTCGATCCGTAGGGTCACCCCGTGGACGACGTCGGCCCGGTCGCCGTACCCGAAGTCCGCGGCATGGAGCGCGAGGACGGGCAGCCGACGGGACGGCGGGGGCGCGGGCCGGGAGGGCCCGCCGTCGGCGCTGCTCCCGCCGGCCCCCGCGGAACGCACCGGCGCCGTGGTGGACTTCGCGGCCTGCGCGGGCACCCCCGCCGGCTGCGCGGGCACCCCCGCCGGTTGGGCGGGCGCCCCCGCGGGCCGCGCGGGAGCCGCGTCGAGGACTCCGACGAGTCGGGCCAGGCCGGCCGCGGCCTGCTGCACGCTGTCGAACGAGCCGAGCACCGCGTTGATCGGGTCGAAGAGCCCGGCGAAGAACAGGGCGGCCGTGGTCGCCGCGCCCACACTCGCCGAACCGGACCGCACCAGCACCGACGCGGCGAGCAGGATCGCGCCGAGCCCGACGAACTCCGCCACGTTGAGCCGTCCGAAGAAGCGGGTGGCGTTGCGGATCGCCGTGAACTCGTACTCCGCCGCGGCGAGTGACGCGTCCTCGACCCGGGCGTACTGGCGGCCGCCGACGCGCAGGGACCGCACGGTCGGCAAGGCGGCGAAGGCGCCGAGCAGGGTGGAGGTGCGGTGGCCCTCGGCGGTGCGGCCGGCCGCGTAGATCGGGCGGGAGGTGCGCAGGTACCAGCGCAGGGAGAAGACCTGGATCGGCACCGCGAGCAGGCCGGCGAGCGCGAACCGCCAGTCCAGGGAGGCCAGTCCGACCAGCGTGGCCAGGATGGCCAGCGCCGCCGAGACGAAACTCCCGAAGCCGCCCTGCGCCGCCTCGGTGACGCGCTCGACATCGCCGGAGACGCGCGAGACGAGGTCGCCGCTGCCGGTCTCCTCCACCCTGTCCACCGGGAGGGCGAGCGCGGTGGCGACGACGTCCTCCCGCAGTCCGGCCACTTCGGGCAGGACGACGCGGGCGAGCAGGACGTTCGACGCCCAGGTGGCCGGGGCGCCCAGCACCGCCGCGGCGGCGAGCAGGACGACCGGCCCGATCACCGCGGAGGTGCCGCGGCCGTCGACGATCGCCTGCGTCACCCATCCGATGGCGATCGGCCCGACGAGGCCGATCGCGCTCTGGGCGATCATCACGGCCGTGGTCGCGACGAGCAGGGCGCGACGCCTGCGCAGGGCGGCACGCAGGTACCCGCGGGTGCGGCGGCCGTCGGCGACGGGCAGCAGCGGGCGGGCGCCGTCCGTCACGTCGGTGGTGGCGGCGGTGGCTGAGGCGGCGGCCGAGGAGCCGGTGGCGTTCATCGGGTCAACAGCTCCCGGTACGCGGCGTTGTCGCGCATCAGCTCGGTGTGGCTGCCGCTGGCCGCCGTGAGCGGGACACCGCCCGGCCGCTCACCCGCCGACCCCCCTGCTCCGGCGGGGCGGGGAGTCTCCGCGCCCCGGCCCTCCGCCGCCTCGCCGTCCGGACCTCGGCCGCCCGCATCACGATCACCCGCGCCACGACCATCCGCGCCACGACCATCCGCGCCACGACCACCCGCGGGCGCGCCGGCCCCGGCGGCGCGCAGGAAGAACACCCGGTCGCAGCGGGAGAGCAGCGCGGGGCTGGTGGTGACCAGTAGCGAGGTCAGCCCGTCACGGGCGCGCACCTCGCGCAGCCGGCCGGCGATACGGTCCTCGGTGGCCGCGTCCACCGCCGTCGTCGGGTCGTGCAGCACCAGCACCGGGGGCTCGGCGGCCAGGGCGCGGGCCAGGGCGACGCGCTGCCGCTGCCCGCCGGACAGGCTCTCGCCGCGGTCGCCCACCGGCGCCTGCGCGCCCCCGGCAACCGTGTCGATCACCTGGTCCGCGAACGCCGCCCAGGTACCGCGCTCCGCGGCCCGCGGGTCGGGCGCGAGCAGCGCGATGTTCTCCGCGATGGTGCCCGGGAACAGCACGGCGTCGTGCGGCGACACCAGCACCCGCGCGCGCAGGTCCTCCAACGGCACCTCACCCACCTCCTTCCCGCCGACCTCGATCCGCCCGCCCTCGGGCTCGCCCTCCCGCACCAGCAACCCCGGAATCCGCCCGGCCACCCCGGGCACGTCGACCACCAGGCCCGTCAACTCCCCGCACTCCGCCACGAACGACACCCCCGAGAACCCACCGACCCCGACCTCCGCCACCACGACCCGCGCCCCCCGTCCTTCCTCCCACCCACCCGGGTGAGAGCCGTCCCGTACCTCGTCCCGCGCACCCACGACGTCGAGCACCCGCCCCGCCGACGCCACCGCCCGCGCATACGCCGCGCTCGCCCCCGACACCACCTGCATCGGTCCCACCACGAATCTCGCCAACCCCAAAGCCGCCACGAACTCGCCCAGACCCATGCGACCCGAAAGCGTGAGCCACCCGCCCACTCCGGCGATCACCGCCAGGTACGCGCCGGTGAAGGCCGTTCCCACCGCCGACAGCAGCGACTGCGACGACACCGCCCGCAGCGACGCCCCCAGCGCCACCTGGCTGGCGCGCCCGTACTGCGCCGCCGCGGTCCGCTCCGCACCGATCCCCTTCAACACCCGCATGCCGCGCACCAGATCCTCCGCGAGCACCGCGGCCCGCCCGGCCTCCTGCTGCTCGGTCCCGCTGTGCCGCCGCAACCGCCCCGCCACCCGGTCCTGTACGACCAGCAGCAGCGCCGTACCGAGCAGGATCACCGCCCCGAGCGGCAGGGAGAAGTACAGCAGCAGCGCGGTGGACACCGCGAGCACCGCCACCGCCGCCACCGTCTGCGCGACGATCCCGGCGAAGGCGCCGACCCGGCCGGCGTCGCTCGCCGCGCGGGTGAGCAGGTCGCCGGGGGCCAGCCGTACGCCGCCGGTCGGGCGCAGGACCCGCTCGGTCACCCACATGCGCACCACGTGCCCCGTGTGCTGCTTCGCCCGCATGCTCGCGCGGGCGCCGAACCGGAAGGACAGCGACAGCAGGACGAAGTCCGCGGCGAGCACGCCCAGCCAGAGCGCGATCGCCCACCGGCTGCCGCCCGCGACGGCCTCGCCCACCGTCGCCCCGACCACCACCGGCACCATCGACTCGCCGAGCTGGTGCGAGCTGTAGAGCACCGACGCGGCCACCAGGTCCCGGCGTCGCGCCCGCAGCGCCCCCCACAGCAGCGCGCGCGCCGACGGCCACGCGGCGTCCGTACCGGCCGTCCCGGCCGGCGGGGGTGCTCCGGGGGAGGCGGCGGCTGGCTGCGGCGGTAGCGGCGGAGCGTCGGCTGTCACCAGACCGACCCTAAAGGGACTGTCCAGTGGCGAACACGCGTTATGGAGTCAGATGGTGTCGCCCACCGGCCAGAAACCCGCGGATGTCCTCGCGGAAAGTCGCGAATCGACGACGCATCGTGATCGCCACACGGGCGGCCGCGGGGACTTGAAAATGAAAACCAAAGTCGTATACTGTCGGCATGGCCAGAAACGAACTGCGTCCCGTCGTCAAGCTCCGGTCCACCGCGGGCACCGGCTACACGTACGTCACCCGCAAGAACCGGCGGAACGACCCCGACCGCATGACCCTGCGCAAGTTCGACCCCGTCGCGGGTCGCCACGTCGACTTCCGAGAGGAGCGCTGACCGACATGAAGCCCTCCATCCACCCCGCCTACGGCCCCGTCGTCTTCCGCGACCGCGCCTCGGGTGACGCCTTCCTGACCCGTTCCACGCTCACCGGCGACCGCACCGTCGAGTGGACCGACGGCCGGACCTACCCGGTGTTCGACGTGGAGGTCTCGTCGGCGAGCCACCCCTTCTACACGGGCACCCAGCGCGTCATGGACTCCGCCGGCCGGGTCGAGCGGTTCAACCGCCGCTACGGCCGCGAGGCGTCCGAAGAGAGGTGAGGCCCCGGCCCGCCCGCCGGCGGGATGCGGCCCCCCGGCGGGCCGCCCCCGCACGGACCGATGACGAGGCCCGGCACGCCATGCGTGCCGGGCCTCGTCGCATCCGCGGGTCGCCCCCGCCGGCCACCGCCCCGTACCCCCGGGCTTGAATATCGGACTTCTCGCGCAGGCTGTGGATAACTTTGCGCAGGGAGGCGGACGCAGCCCGTAACGTGGTTCTCGCGTGGTGCAGGGAGCGCCGCGTTCATTCCCGTCCGGGAAGCCGGGGATGACCGGGGGAACCAGGGGTGCCGGGGGTGGCGATGGAAGGCTTCGACTTCGGAGAGTTCCGCGTGGTGGTCAAAGGACGCGGCCGCGGCGTGCGGCTGGAGCGTGCCGCGCCCGGAACGGATGGGCGGGACGGCGACCGGTGCGGGGAGGAGGACGGCCCGCCCGCGCGCCTGCCGCGCCGCCGGGTGAGCCATCCGCACACGGGCGCGGTGGGCACGCTCGTGGGGCGGGAAGAGCAACTGGGCCTGCTGCGCAGCGTGGTGCGGTCGCGCCGCATGGTCGAGTTCACCGCGGAACGCGGATCGGGGAAGACCTCCCTGCTGCGCGCCGTCGCCCCGGACGCCTACGTCCGAGTCGGCGCCGCCGACTTCGAGGACTTCCTCCAGGACCTGGTCCGCGAGTTCTACGTGTACCCGCCCGGCGCTCCCCGGCTGAGCGCCGAGGAGTGCCGGCGCGCCCTCCGGCAGGTGAACGCCGTCGTCGCGTTGGACGACGTGGGGTACGACCCGCCGCAGATCGCCGACCTGCGGGAGGCGTTACGCGGGTGCGCGGTGCTGATCGGCGCGGTCCGGCCGGCCGTCGGGCCGCTCGGTATCTCCCACCCGCTGCCCGGGCTCGCCGCCGAGGACGCGGTGACCCTGCTCTCCCGCCTCCTCGACCGGATCATCGCCGGCGCCGAACTGCCGCAGGCGCACCGGCTGGTCGCCGCGCTCGACGGCCGCCCGCTCGCCCTGCGCCAGGCCGCCGCGCTGGTGCGGTACGACGACCGCGACCTCGCCGACCTGGTGCGCCAGGTCGAGCCGGGCCCCGCCACGCTCGACGCGTTGGCCGTCGCCGCGCTCGACCCGCAGTCCCGACGGGCCCTGGCCGCGCTGGCCCTGCTCGGCGGTGCCCGGCTGCCGGCCCGGCTGGTCGCCGCGATGGCCGAGGTCGAACCCGGCGCCGAGCGGTTCGAGCGGCTGTGCGCCCGGGGACTGGCCGAGAAGCACGGCGACCGCTTCGGCCTGCCGGCCGGCCTGCCCGAGCCGTACCTGCGGCTGCTCCACCGTCAGCTCGACCTGCGCGCGTCCCTGCGGACCCTCGGCGCCTGGATCGAGGCGCGCGACCCGGCCGGGGAGGAGGCGGGACAGGCCGCCGACGCGGCGGTGCCGCTGCTGGACGCGGCGGCGGGCCGCGGGGACTGGGAGTCGGTGGTCGCGCTCGCCACGACCGTGGAGCCGGTGCTGTGCGTCCAGGGCCACTGGAGGTCCTGGCAGCGGACTCTTGAGATCGGGCGCCTCGCGGCCGGCCGGCTGCCGGACGCGGCGGCGGAGGCGCACTTCGCCCACCAGGAGGGCACGCTCCACCTCCTGGAGGGCCGCCGGGAGGAGGCCCGCGACGCGCTGTCCCACGCGTTGGAGCTGCGCACGCGGCACTTCCGCGCCGTCCACGACCCCGCGGTGGAGGACACCCGGGCGAACCTGGTGCTGGCCGGCGGCAGCGGCGACGCGCGCGGCGGGGGCGCCGCGGGCGCCTCGCGGGCCCTGCTGGGCAGGCGGCTGTCCGGCATAGGGCGTTCGACGGGGCGCCGGAGGAGGGCCCGGGCACGCCGCCGCAGTCACAGAGCGCTCGTCGGCATGGCTGCCGCGACCGCGGCCCTGGCGACCGGCGTCGCGGTCGCGGTCGGCACCGTGGGGGGCGACGGGCTGGGCGGGGTGGGTGTCACCGGCCGGCACCACAGCACCTCGGCGGCCGGGGCCAAGGGCGGCCCCGCCACCTCCGGCGGCCTGCCCGGCGTCCGGCGCAGCAGCGGCATCGCGGACCAGGACGCCCCGAGCGGCACCGCCCCCACCGAGGCCACCTCCCCGACCGGACCCGGCACCGCCCTGCGCCCCCTCACGATCGAGGGCACCGCCGACTACGGTGACGTCCACGCGGGCCCGGCCGGCAGCGCCCCCGTCGCCACACTCACCATCACCAACCCCAACGGCACACCGGTCGCCCTGGAGGCGATCACCCTGTCCACCCGCTCCGACTTCGCCATCACCCAGGGCTCGTGCCGGACCGGGGAGGCCGTGGCGCCCGGGTTCCTCGACGGCGGCGGGGCGCCGGCGCAGGCCAAGAAGCTCGCCGCGGGCACCAGTTGCAGCGTTCTGGTCCGGTTCGCGCCGACTGCGCTCGGCCGGCGCGCGGACACCCTCACGGTCAGCTACGGCAAGGACGGCAGGAGCAGCGCCCGGTTGACCGGCAGGGCCTTCGCCACCGTCAAGGTGACCGTGTCCCCCGACGCCACCGGCAGCCGGCACGGGTACGTCGACATCACCTCCGACGGCACCGTCACCACCTGCGACCCGGCCGAACCCTGCACCGTCCGCTACTTCGACGCGAAGGCCCCGCTCCTGCTCGACGCCCACGGGGGCGGCACCGACCCGGGCGGTTCCGGCGGCGCCGGGGACGGCGGCACCACGGGCGCGGGCGGCGCCGGCGGTTCGAGCACCACGGGGAGCACGGCCGGCGCGGACCCCACCGGCGGGTCGAGCACGTCGGACGGGGCCGGCACCTCCGCCGGGTCGAGCGCCACCATGAGCCCGCTCTACCTGCCGGGCACCTGGACCGGCCCGTGCGCGGGCGCGGCGCAGGAGTGCGCCCCCACCCCGGGCGGCGACATCACGACCACCATCACGTTCACGCAGGACGCCTCGTGACCCGGGCGCCGCGCGGGACCAGGGGCCTCGGGATGGCGCCGGCGTGGCGGGACGGGGCGAGCCGGAGCCCGTACGCCCACCGCCCCGCGCGTCCCACCGCCCCCTACTTCAGCAACCGCGACAGGCGGCGGTCCGCGAGGGGCTTCCCGCCGGTCTGGCAGGTGGGGCAGTAGTCGAGCGCCGAATCGCTGAAGGACACCTCGCGGATGGTGTCCCCGCACACCGGGCACGGCTCGCCCTTGCGCCCGTGCACCCGAAGCCCGCTCTTCTTCTCCGCCTTCAGATCACGCAGCGGCAGCCCGCGTGAGCGCTCGACCGCGTCGCGCAGCGTGCTGCCGATCATGTCGTACAGCAGCGCCGCCTCCTGCCCCGACAGCTTCGCCGCGAGCTTGTACGGCGACATCTTCGCCGCGTGCAGGATCTCGTCGGAGTACGCGTTGCCGATCCCCGCGATCACGCTCTGGTCCCGCAGCATCCCCTTGACCTGCCGCCGTTCGCCCGCCAGCAGCCCCGAGAAGACCTCGGGCGTGAAGTCCGGCGCCAGCGGGTCGGGCCCCAGCCGCGCGACGCCCGGCACCTCCGCCGGGTCGTGCACCACGTAGACGGCCAGCCGCTTCTGCGTGCCCGCCTCCGTCACGTCGAACCCGACCCCGGCGGGGTCCGCCAGCCGAACCCGCAGCGCGAGCGGGCTCTTGCCCGGGCGGGGCGGCGCCTCGGGCATCCTGTCGTTCCACCGCACCCAGCCCGCCCGCGCCAGGTGCATCACCAGGTGCAGGTCCCCGGCTCCCAGGTCCAGGAACTTCCCGTAACGCGCCACGGCGTCGAACGTCCGCCCCTCCAGGTCCGCGACCCCCGGGCGGTAGGTCTTCAGCGCACTGACAGCCAGCGGGTGGACCCGCTCGATCTCCCTCCCCACCAGGTGCTCGTCGAGAAACCAGCGCAACGCCTCGACCTCGGGCAATTCAGGCATACTCCCATTCTGCCCCGCCTCCCCCGCCCCTGCCCGAGCGTGCCCGCCCCGCCTCCCCCGCCCCTGCCCGAGCGCGCCCGCCCCGCCCGAGCGGGCCGGCGCCCGCATCGCACCGACCCCGGGTGACGCGGCGGCGCGGCCCGGTGTCAGCCGGAACCCTGCTCGGTCGATGCGGCCTCGGCCGGCGGGGCCTCGGCCGGCGGTGCGGGCGGCGGCTGCTCAAAGGAGCGGCGCAGCGCGTTCCAGACGAGCCGGGCGATCCGGGCGCGCGCGTCGGGGCCGGGGTGGGTGCGCGTCGCGCTGCTGGCCATGAAGATGAGCAGGCGGAAGTCCTCGGCGTCCACCTCGGTGTCGATGACCCCGGCCTCGCGCGCGCGCCACAGTACCGGCGTGACCGCGGCGCGCAGCCGTTCCACCAGGTCGTCGGTGCCGGCGCGCGGGTCCCTGGCCGAGCGGATCAGGTCGACGAGCGGGGCGTTGTCGTCGAACAGGTCGATCACCCGGCCGATGAACAGCGGCAGCACGCCGGGGCCGTCCGGAAGGGACGAGGCGATCCGCTCGATCTGCTCGATCAACTGCTCGAAGACCGCCAGGCGCAGCGACTGCGGTGTCGGGAAGTGGCGGGCCAGCGTGGCGCGGCCGACGCCCGCCGCCTTGGCGATGTCGATGCTCGGGATGGCGGGGTCCCGGTCGGCGTACAGCCTGGCGGCGGCGGCGAGGATCGCCTCGCGGTTCGCGCGGGCGTCGGCGCGCTGGGCGGGGCCCCGCAGGGGTTCTGGTCTCACCGGCCCCACCCTAGACGGGACAAGTGGGCACTCGTGACCATTTTAAGTGGACACCCGTGCCCACTTAGATCTACGGTGGCGGCCATGTCCACCCAACGCACCCGCCCCGGCCTGATCGTCGGGTCCCTCGCCTTCGTCTGCCTGGCCGTCGCGCTGCTGCAGTCGCTCGTCTCGCCGGCGATCGGCAAGATCGCCCTCTCCGTGCACACCACGCCGGACAGCGCCGCGTGGGCCCTCACCGTCTTCCTGCTGAGCCTGGGCATCTGCACCCCGGTCGTCGGGCGCCTCGGCGACATCCACGGCAAGCGCCCGGTCTTCCTGGTCACGCTCGGCGTCGTCATGGCCGGCACGCTCCTGGCCGCCCTCGCCGACACGCTGTGGCTGCTCCTCCTCGGCCGGGTCGTCCAGGGCGTGGCCGGCGGCCTGTTCGCGCTCAGCTTCGCCATCGTGCGCGAGGAGCTCCCGCGCGAGAAGGTGCCCGCCGCCATCGGTCTCATCTCCGCGCTGCTGGGCCTGGGAAGTGGTCTGGGGGTCCTGCTCGCCGGCATCATCGCCGACCACCTGTCGGTCCACTGGCTGTTCTGGATACCGCTGATCTGCACCGCGCTCGGGCTCGCGGTGTCCGCCCGGGTGCTCCCCGCCTCGCGTCTGCGGGCCTCCGCGTCCGTCAACTGGGGTGCCGCGGCCCTGATGTCCGCCGGCCTGTCCGCGATCCTGCTGGCGGTCAGCCGGACCGCCGCCTGGGGGTGGGTCGACGCCCGGACGCTCGGACTGGCCGCGGCGGGCGCCGTCGTCCTGGCGCTGTGGGTGGCGGTCGAGAACCGCTCGGCGTCCCCGCTGGTCGACATGGCCATGATGCGGAAGCGCGCGGTGTGGCCGGTCAACCTGCTCGCGATCGGTCTCGGCTTCGGCCTCTTCTCGGCCCTGCTGCTGGTCCCGCAGTACGCCGAGTCGCAGGTCGGCTTCGGCGACTCCGTCACCACCGCGAGCCTCATGGTGCTGCCGCTGTCCGCGGTGATGCTCCTGGTCGGCCCCTTCTCCGGCCGCCTGGAGGCCCGCTACGGCGCGAAGCCGCCCGCGGTGTGCGGGGCGGGCGCGGTGCTCGCCGGGTTCGTCCTGCTCGCGGCCGCGCACGGCTCCCGGCTGCCCATCCTTGCGGCCAGCGCCCTGCTGGGCCTGGGCATCGGCCTGGCCTTCGCGGCCATGGCGAACCTCGTGGTGCAGGCGGTGCGCCCCGAGGAGACGGGTGTCGCGACGGGGGTCAACACCGTCGCGCGCACGCTCGGCGGTGCCTTCGGCGGGCAGGTCGCGGCGACCCTGGTGACATCCGGCGGTGCCGGGTCGGCGCCGACGGGCGCCGGGTTCGACCATGCCTTCCTGGCCATGGTCGTGGCCTCGCTCGTCGCCCTCGCCGCCGCGGTCGCGGTGCCGCGGGCCGGCCGGGCCCGGGTGGCCGCCGCCCGGAGCGAACCCGCGGGCGGGGCGCCCCTGCCGGAGCCCCTGCTGGAGCCGCAGCCGCAGCCGGAGCCGGGCGCGGTGCGCGGTGCCCCCTGAGGCGACGGAGAACCGCGGGGACCCGCCGCCCCCGAGAGGCGACGGGTCCCTGATCCCGTCCGGGCCGGTCTGCTGACCTTCAAAGGGCGGTGTCGGCATGGTGGGGCGGGGGCAAGGCCAGTGCCGGATGGGCGGCCGTTGAGGACGTCGGGGCGGTACCCGGCGGTCCGGCGGCGAACATCTGCTGGATCATATGGACCTGCTCGCCCGCGGATTCCGGGTCATGGCACTGACCTCCGGCACCGCCGTCGGTCCGCAGCAGGTTCCGCTCCTCGTGAGAGCGCAGCGCACGCACGCTCACCGCCCACTGGCGGGTTGCCTCACCTATCCGTATGACTCTCTCTTCTTCCTCCCGGCTGACGTCCGGAGTTGCACCTCACGTCAATGTCAGGTTCTAGAGTATGGGACGCCAGGACATCCGTAGCCATTCGCACCGAAAAGAGCAGGTCATCATGCGCGCAGCCCGCTACCACGAGTACGGCGGTACGGACACCCTTGTCGTCGAGCAGGCTCCGGACCCGACGCCCGGCCCCGGTGAGATCCGCGTCCGGGTCACGGCGGCCAGCGTCAATCCCGTCGACTGGAAGGTACGCAACGGATCGGTGCGCGACTTCCTGCCGGTCGATCTGCCCGCGATCCCGGGACGCGACGCCGTGGGCGTGGTGGACAGGATCGGTGGGAGCGTCGACTCGGTCGGCATCGGTGACCGGGTCTTCGGCCTCGGCGGAGTGACGGGTGCTTCGGCCGAGTTCGCGGTCCTGTCGGCCTGGGCTCCCGCACCCGCCGACTGGAGCGACAACGAGGCCGCCGCCGCGGGCCTGGCGTCCGTGACGGCGCTGGGCGGGCTGAAGGCGCTCGGGCACCTGGAGGGCCGCACTCTGCTGATCGAAGGGGCTGCCGGCGGCGTCGGAGGCGCGGCGGTCGAGATCGCCCGCGCGCTGGGCGCCACCGTGATCGGGACGGCCAGTGAACGCAACCACGCCTACCTCACCTCCCTCGGCGCCGTTCCGGTCACCTACGGCGCGGGCCTGTCCGAGCGACTCGCCGACCTGGCCCCGACGGGGATCGACCTGGTCCTCGACGTTGCCGGCTCCGGCTCCCTGTCCGATCTGGTCGAGATCGCCGGCGGTCCGGACCGCGTGGTGACGGTCGCCGATCACATGAACGCCGAGCCGCTGGGAGTCCGGGTGGCCAACGCCGTCAACGACTCCACGCTCCTGGCCGAAGCCGCCCGTCTCGGCGGAGAGGGCCGTTACGTGCCGCGCATCGAGCGGTCCTATCCACTGGAGGAGATCGCGAAAGCGCACGCTGCCTCCGAGCAGGGGCACGTCCGGGGAAAGATCGTCGTGACCGTCTGATCTCGGAACGTCCTCGCGGCGTGTGCCGCACCTGCGGTGCCCTGTGCCATGCCCGGACACCCCACAGAGAGATCCCGGAGACGCCGTCGCTCCCTGTCCGACCCGCTATGGAGCAGGTCAGGCAGGGAGCGACGGCATTCGCCTCTTAGATGTCGAAGTAGAGACCAGGCGCCTCTCTGACCTGCCCCGATGGTTGGCTTTGGGGCACTGACCTGCATGGAAGGTCTTTCCGCTATTTCACGGACATGCCCCTTGATGTGGCCGGAAGTCCCAGAGAAGTCCCAGGGAGTCGCCAACAGGCTTGGATCGCTCTTTCCGGCTCCGTTGGGGCGGGGCCCTTGTTGGCCGATGGCAGGTAAAGGGACGGGCCTGGATGGTGTCCGCGCCAGTGTTCCAGTGCTGCCGGCGGCCGGAGCGGTGTAGTTAAGTGGCTGTTGTCGTTCCGAACTTGATGGCGGCGTTTTCTCTGGTCAGGCATGGGGCCGGGGATCGTGTGGGAGTAGTGGCCTGTCGGGTTGTCGTTCGCCGGGGAGGCTTGGATGCCGTCGGTTGTCGGGCTGCTGGAGCAGCACGAGCTCGCTGCTCGCCGTGAAGTCGATCGGTTGCGGGAGGAGGCCGACCGGATCCAGGCCGAGTTGGTTGCGGCCGAGGAGGAATGGCGGGAGTGGACGGTCGCCCGCAGGCGGGTCGATGTAGTCCTGGCGCCGGGCGCCGGCACCGCCGCTACGGAGGTTGCCTCGGATCCGTTGGACGCGGGTGTGCCGTCGGTGCCCGGGCATGCGGTCAAGCCGAGGTCGCAGGTGCCGGTGTGGCGTGAGGGCCTTGACCGGTCGGTGCTGTCAGTGGACTACCAGCGCATCGTGCAGACGCTCGCGGACCGGCACGGGCTCGGTCAAGGACCGCTGACCTGCCAGGAGACGGCCGCGGCGTTCGGCATGGACGTGGTGCCGGCCCGAGTGGAAGCCTTGCGGTCGAAGGCGAAACGCCTGGTCGCGCGGGGCTGGCTGGCCGAGCCCGGGGCGGGCCGGTTCACGCCGGCTGCGGGTGTGGCCTCGCCAGGCGGCGGGTCATGAGCAGGGTCATCGACCAGTAGGCCATCGCCTCCGCACTGGTGGTGCGGCGTTCGTAGTCGCGCGCCAGCCGGCGGGTGCGCATCAGCCACGCGTTCGTGCGCTCCACGATCCACCGCTAGGGCAGCACCACGAACCCCTTCTGGTCGTCGCTGCGTTTGACGACCTGCAGGACCAGCGAGAGTGCGGCCAGGCAGTGTCCGACGAGGCTGCCGGTGTAGCCACCGTCGGCCCAGACCAGCTCCAGCCCGTTGTGGGCGTCGGCCACGCGCTGGAGCAGGACCGCCGCGGCGGTGCGGTCCCCGAAGTCCGCGGCGGTGACCATCACGCCCAGCAACAGGCCGAGCGTGTCGACCACCAGGTGCCGCTTCCGCCCGTTGATCAGTTTCCCACCGTCGAAGCCGCGGCTGTCGACGCCGACGACGGCGTCGGCTTTCACCGACTGCAGGCCGATGCCCTGGCCGTGGAGGTCATGGGCTTTGCGCGAGCGCTTGCGGGTGGTCTGCTCACGGACGCCGCCGGGTCGGGGCGGGTTGACGGTGCCCCAGCAAGGGGCGTGCGCACGGACTTCGGCCAGGGCCTGGTCGCACAGGTTCTTCCACAGGTGTCAGCGGTCGCTGGCCTGCACCGCGTCGGGCAGGGCCCGGCGGATCGCCTCGGCGTGGGTGGCCGAGCCGTCCCGGCACACGGCCTCGACTTCATTCTTCCCACGGAGCCGTGCCTCCCATGTGGCGGCCTCGCGGTCGGGCAGGGCATCGATGTGTTCCCCGGTCTCGGTGTCGATGATGATCGTGGCGTAGCGGTGGCGGCGGGGCAGGGCAAAGTCGTCGACCCCGATCACCTGTGGGACGCGGAGCGTCGGGGTGGGTATGCGCCGCAGCAGGTGCAGGGAGGTCGCATAGGACAGGGGCGTGGCCGGGAGCCGGGTGAGGCGGCAAGCCGCCCGGCCGCATGACTTCTTGACGATCTCCGAGACCTGCGGGGTCGGACGCGTGGTGCGGCGCTGAAGGCGCTGGATCAGCGCAGGAACCTGCTCACGGTAGGTCTGCCGTGGGCAGCCCGGGACCGGACAGGCCAGGCGCCGCACCCGGACACGGGCCAGGACCTTCCGGCCGTCCACCGGTACGTCCGCCACCGTCCGGACGTGATATCCGTGCACCTTCCCCGTCAGCACTCCGCACACCGGGCAGGGGATCAGACCACCCCGGGTCCGTGCGACGACCCGGATCACCTCACCGTCATCCGCCACATCCTCGATGACCAGAACAGAGAGCCCTGAAAACACCATGGCTGCAAGGGAGTTGACATCTTGCGTACCACGTCAGCAACACCCGTCACCTGGCGTCACCACCGACTACGGAACAGAGCCGTCGGCTGGACGGACCCGCCGTCGGGCCCGGCCGCGGCTCCGGGCTGGGCAAGGCTCGCTGGGTAGCCGAGCGCACATTCGCCTGGCTGCGCCAGTTCAAACGGCTCCGCACCCGCTACGAACGCCGCGCCGACCTCCACCAGGGGCTACTTGACCTGGCCTGCAGCCTCATATGCCTTCGCCGCCTTCGGACCTCATTCTGAAACGATCAGTTAAGTGCCGTCGTCGGATTGAGCAGCGATTCGTGGGTGTCCTCCTCGATGATCCGGCCGCCGTCGAGGACGAGGATGTGAGCCGTGGTGTGGGTGGCACCGAGGCGGTGGCTGATCAAGACGACCAACGATGTCCCCGGACAATGTGATTGAGACGTCAGACATCTCGATCAACAGCTCGGTAGCCTCGCCCGTTGCGACTCACCGCTATCATCCGACAGGTGGCCACGTCGAAGAAGCCTAGTAGATCCGCGGGTCGACGACCGGGTTGGAGTGGGGGTTCGGTAGCAGGATGGTGCGCAGCGGTATCTCGAACCAACGAGGGTCGATGCGCAGACCCATGACGCGCTCGGCCAGCACCAGTTGCCGCGCTCCGCGCAGCCACTCGTCGTGCTCCGGGTCGGTCAGGTCCGCGCACCAGGCCGGGTCCCATGCGGGGTCGGGATCTGGGTCGGAGAGCGGAGTGAGCGGGCCCCAGGGTTCCTCATGGATGACCAGCCTGCCATTGACTGCGTAGCCGATGAGGTCGGCGCCGTTGACGTGCGTGAAGATGGACAACGCACGGGCGCCCCCTTGCGAAAGACTGCGGAGCGCATAGGCGCCCGTGTAGCCGTTCTCGATTGCGAAGACCTGCCCCGGTGCCGCGGTACCGACCCGCAGCACCAACTGCACATCGCCGAACTCGCGGCCCTGATTCACCTCTCCGAAGAACTCGGGACCGTGCATCTCTGTACTGCTCGGTTCTCCACCGAATCTGCGGATCACCTCGCTCTCGTCGGCACCTTCGATCAAGGCGAAACAGTCCGAGTCATAGGTTTCGAACCAGTCGTGTCGTGCGATGCATGCAGCGGTCTCGTTGTCCATGACCACATCCATAGCAGAGACCGCCGACAGCACGGGCTCTCTCTGCCGTGGCCGACATCGCTTCCACAGCACTGCGTTTCTGACCGTCTACGCCGTCCTGGTCCCCGACGGAATGTTCAACGGCCCTGGGGTCGGGCAGGACATTGATGCGTTCACCGGTCACGGTGTCGATGATGATCATGGCGGAGCGGTGCCGATGAGACGGGCATTGCCAGGAGCCGCGCCAGGCGCAAGGCCGCCCGGCCGCGTAACTCCGTGCCACCTCCGAAGACCTGCCGGTCGTCGACCGGCACGTCTGCAACCGTGCGGCCGTGGTAGCCGTGCACTCTGTCCGTCGGGCCCCCACATCGGGCAGGGGAAGGGAACCTCCGGGGTCCGAGCGGCTCCCGGATCACCTCACCGTCGTCCAACACATTCTCGACGACCAGCCCCGAAGGCACTGAAATCACCTTTACCATAAGGGAGTTGACATCCCGCACACGGGTTCAACGACACCTGTCTCCTCTAATCAGCCGGGGTGGATGTGCAGGGCCAGGGTGGCGCGGCGGATCTCCAGTACGTGGTCCTCGGGCAGCGTGGTCCCTTGCGGTACTGTCTGCGTCCGGCCGCTGGAGGCGATGACGATCTGGTTGTATCGGACGCGGTAGCTGAGGGAGAAGAAGTCGGCACGGGGGCGGCTGATGACGTCGTAGTGGGGGTCGTGGCCGGTGTAGGCCTACAAGGCGTCGGGTGTGAGCAGCAGGCAGTTGAGGCTTGCGTACTGGTCGGCGACCGCGTGGATGTCGGCGGCGGTGGCGGCGATGGCCTTCTCCGGACGCATGCCGTCATCGATGCGGCGGCGGACCGCGAGGTAGAAGCGCTCGCTGTCGGTGTCGCCCTGGGTGGTGGCCAGTGCTTCGGGGCCGAGGAAGGAGTCGAGACAGGTGGGCGGTCTGAAGCCCCCGTAGTGCGCGAAAGCGATCCGCTCGTCGCCGAAGAGGTGGGTATTGCCGTGTGTGACCGGGATGTGCGGGCTGGCCAGGCGCAGGTGCAGGACCGCGGCGTCGGTGACTGTCTTGCGTACGACGCGGGCGAATTCGGGGCTGAGGTCGGCGCGCTCGTGTTCCTTGGCGGTGGTGACGGTGTGTGTCTCGCTGACGGTGGCTATGCCCCAGCCGTTGTTGTGTTCGCAGGCCAGGCCGAGGTAGGGGTCGAGGTCATCGGCGATCAGGGTGCTCAGGGGTGCGCGGGCGGCGGCGACGACGCCGAGCATACGGCACATGGCGGTCTCGTTCCTGTCGGGGGGCCGGGAAAGCCGACTGCGTCGTCGTGTGCGAAACCGCGGGCCGCGGCCGATCCGGCGTCGAGATGGGAGCTGTCATACCCTTTACCGGTGTGCCCGGACTGTGGTGGGTCAGCTGTGCCGAATGCGGTTGCGGGTCCGGCTCGGCCGCCATTCGAGCAGTCCAGTGCGGCCGCCGTCTGTCTTATGCCCAGCGTCAGGGCGACGTAGCAGACTGCTGCCGCGCCGAAGGTGGTCAGCGGCTGGGCGTACTGGAGGTCGAGGAACTGGGTCCGGCCGGTGGGTTCCTGGGTCGCTCCGACGGTCGCGGCCAGGGACGAGTTGAGGGTGGTCGCGATGAGCAGCGGCGCGAGCGGCTGGACCGCGGAACGGAACTCCAGCGGGAGCGCGATCAGCCGCTGGATCTGGGTGTAGGTCAGTCCGAGGGCGCGGCCGACCTCGATTTGTCCGGCCGGCACCGCCCGGTCCCCGGACCTTATGGCCTCGTAGAAGGACACGGCCCAGTACAGGCTCATCGCGGTCCCCGCCGTCCACAGCAGCGAGTGGACCAGGCCGACTTCGGGCAGTCCGAACACGAAGAGCGTCAACAGCACCAGCAGCCGAACACTGCGCAGTGTTGCGACGTAGGCCCAGGCCAACACGAGCAAGGGGACGACCAAGCTGATCAGGTAGCAGATCCGGCAGTCCGGCCGGGACGAAGGTGCTGCCGTTGATCTCCAGAGACACCAGTAGCTCGTAGCCGAACACGCCGAGATGGGAGAATAGGAGCCCCATGGCCGGTCAGCCGACGGTGGGAGGCGTCGGTGCCGCGCCGGGCACCGCGGTGCCCACGGTGGCTTTCCAGACCTTGGCCCACGTGCCGTCGGCCGTGATCTTCTTGAGCCAGTCGTTGACGAACACCTTGAAGTCGGGCTCGTCCAGAGGGAGTCCGATGCCGTACGGCTCGGCGCTGAAGGTGCCGCTGAGCACCTTGACGTCCGTGTTGGTCAAGGCGTTGCCCGCCAGCAGGCCCTGGTCCATGACGTAGGCGTCGGCGCGGCCCTGCTGAAGGGCCTGGAGGCACTCGGCGTTGATGTCGCAGAGTTGGATCTTCGCCGACGGCGCGGCCTTCTTGACGGCGGTGGTCGCGGTCGAGCCCGACCCGGTCACCACGGTCTTGCCCGCGAGGTCCTTGAGGTTGGTGATGCCGTTCTCGTTCTTCCTGACCTGGAGACCGAGGCCGTCCTCGTAGTACGGGCCGGCGAAGGCGACGACCTTCTCCCGTTCCGGTGTGATGACGTAGGTGGCGAACACCGTGTCGACCGACCCGTTCTTCAGCAGGGCCTCGCGGGTGGCGGAGGTGACGGTCGTCAGTTTGGTGGAGTCCTTGCCGATGATGTACTTCGCCAGCAGCCGGGATAGGGCCGAGTCGAATCCTTCGATCTTACCGGTGGTCGGGTTCAGCAGCGAGAACATCGCGGTGGTCTGGGTGCCGCCGACCCGCAGCACGCCCTTGGCCTTGATCTTGGCCGCGGTCGAGCCGTCCGGCAGAAGCGAGGCGGCCGCAGGCTGCTCGGAGGTGACCAGATCATCCACGGAGGCATCCGTGGCGACAGCCTTGTCCACGTTGCCCGTCTTCGGCGATCCGGACGAACTGCCGGAGCAGGCCGTTACGGCGAACGCCGAGACGGCGAGCACCGCCGCCACGGCGGCACGCCGGACCCGGACACGACGGATCCTCGTGGCGAACAGGTCACTCTGGTCGAAGACCGCGGACGTGCCTGCTCTGTTCGAGACGGGGATGCTGCTCATGATCTCTCCTGAACGAGGGCGAACGCCCGAGGGACAGCGGACGCCGGGAGGCGAAGCCGGGGGCCCGGCGGGGACGGAAGATACGGACGTCCGGTGGGGGTCGTGCGCACGCAGGGAGCCTCCGGAGCGGACCGAGACCGTGAACAGGTCACCTTCGTGCGGTGGAACGCGAATGGCCGATACGTCACCGGTGATTCAGGTGCGCGCGGTTTGCCGATCTCGGCGCGCGGAAAATTCTTTCAATGCTGCAATACTTTGGAGAGAAGTCCGCGGACCGTTCGTTGGGCGGTCCCGCGAAGAGATCCGCCGGCGTGGCTGTCTCCAGAATCCGTCCGGAGTTCACGAAGACGCGGTCGGCGGCCTAGCTCACGGGCGCGCACATGCGGCACGGACCGGGCGGGGCCGCGTACCTTCACCGGCGCTGGCGCCAGATTCTGAAGGGCCGTCAGGTGGGCGAAGAGGTTGAAGGACCGGAAGGTCGTGACGGCCTCTGCCCGCAGTCCGGTCAACTCCCGGCCCTCGGCCGGTAGCGGGACGCCTCGATGAGCACGGTCCCGGAAGCGACCGTGTCCAATCGGTTCATACCCCGGCACAGTGCAGACTCGCCGGAACCGGACGGCCTGATGATCACGGCGACCTCGCCCGTGGTGGCATCCAGACTGACACCGTGCGGCACCTGCGTCTCACCGAAGTGCTTGCACACATCACTGATCCGGACTGGCTGTTCCGAGGAACCGCCCCGCACCGCGGACAGGACCCCCTCCGGGGCCGCTCCGGAATCAGAAAAAACGCCACGCCGTTTTACGGCGCGGCTGGGAATTGCGTTCACGGGAACCCCTGCCGGCTGCGGAGAGGACAATCCTGGGTACCGCCCTATTGGACCGTACGTCCCCCGGGCGTGTCCAACGAGAGAATTTTCACCGATGCATCAGAGGTCTTTATAGTTACTGAATGCTGGAGATACGCGGGTCCGACGTACTCGCGGAAGCCGGCAGTACCGGCTCACTGGGCTGGCCCCAATCGGTCGTGGGCTTCCAGAGGCGGTGGCCGCAGTGGTCCGTGGGTGCACAACTGGTGACCAGGACTGGACGCGGACTGTGCCTGCATGCGCCGGACTGGCCCTTGTCCGCCGTGCCGACGCCGTCTTCTCGACGCGCGGTGAGCTTGTTCCATGACCGGCCTGATCTGGCCAAATGCGGCGTGGGGACGGCTTGGAGGAGGCGGGCGAGCCGGGTGGTGGAGCACCGGAGTTCGCGAAGGGGGCGTCAGGATTCGAGGGTCGCCATGGCCCTGTGCCACGAGGGTGTGGTTCTTCGCGTGGGACCGGTTCACCGCTCGCTGGCTGGTCGAAGAAGGCCGCCTACTGCCCGCGGCACGGGGTGCAGACCGAGGCGTCGCGGTTACCTTGCGGGCCCAGCGCGGGATGTCGGCCTGGGCGAAAGCATCGGCGACGCCGTGTCCTCGGGGCGCGCGGACGTCGTGGACGGCGCCGGGCGGAGCCGGTGTGGCCCGCGGCGGCCGGTCGAAGGGGCCCGCGAGGACCTTCACGTTCAAGCCGTGTCTCTGTGCTCCCCGAGGAGGAGGGCCGGTCAGCGGCGATCCGGTCGATCGGCGGCAGGGCGCCGTCCAGCACCACGAACGCCTTCGACGAGGCTGTTCGCGTGGTCTCCGCAAGGGCCGGTGCCACAGGCCCCCGAAGCCGACTGCCAGTTGGGCGTAGGTGGTTGCATTGCGCGGATGTGCTGACACCAGTTGCGCGTGACGGCCGACGGGGAGTCGGCGCGGGCGGTGTCGGCGGCTCTTGATCCGACGGCCGTGTTCCCGCAAGCGAACGGCGAGGAAGTGCAGGGCTCGACCGGAGCCGTTGCCGGCCCGTCGTGGCCCCGGCCACACGCCGTCGGCGGCGTGCGATTCGGTACGGACGACCCGGTGGTTGGGGGTCGGTGCGCCCCACGGCCGCAGCACGGAACCGCCGCGGTCGTGGGGACCGCAGGCGCGGCGGGCGGTCCCGGCCAGGAGACGGGCATGCCGGGAGCGTCCACGTCCCTGCGATCGAGGCAGGACCGGTTCAGTGCTTCCAGGTGGTGACGTTGGACCACTCGGCGTCGGAGTAGTTGCCCCAGTTGACGTCCATCGCGTGAGCGATGCGGCCGAGTACGCCTTCCGGGCCGAAGAGGCCGTTGGCGGCGAGGTCCCACTCGTTCATCATGTCCTGGTAGTACGTGGCGGCGGTGCTCTGGAGCCACTCCTCCTGGAGCGGCGCGAGGCGGCCCTTCAGGGCGCTCAACTCCTCGGCGATGGTCGCCGCCATGCCGTTGATGGTGGTGCCCGCCGCGCCCAGGGTGTCGTCGACCTTGATCCTGACGCTGTCGATGGAAGACGGATCTGGCATCTGGAGCTCCTCTAGTCGAAGTTGGTGCCCGTGGCCGGCGCAGGCAGGTCTTCGCCCATGGCACGCAGGTTGTTGATGTTCTGTGCCTCGGACTGGGTGTAGTTGATGTACGTGCCCTCAAGGCCCGAGGCGATGTCCGTCAGCGAGTCGTGCAGCATGCGCGCGTAGACGTCGTAGTCCTGCATCAGGGTGAGGAAGGTGTCCCGCGCCATGCCGCCCCAGACGGCTTCGAGCTGCTGGACGTAGGACTTGAGCTGAGCGAGCTGGTCCTGGACGAGCTGTGCGGTGTTGATTGTGTCGGTGCGCGCCTGGGCCAGGTACTCGGGAGTGACACGGTAGTTGACGCCGCCGACCGTCGTGGCGCCGGTTTGGGGTGGAACTGTCATACTTCACCACCAGGGTCTGTCGATGACATGATGCACTGACTTCTCGGGGGCTTCGCGCCAGCGCCGGGCCAGTCTGCCAACGTCGGGGGCGTCAAGTAAACCCGATCCGTCATCTTGTGGCGTAATTCCGAATTTCGGCAGGTATGCGGGCGCAGGTTGCGCGGAGATGACATCTGAATTATGTCAGCGGGAAGTCTTCCCCTTCCCCACGCGCGGCTTGTTCGCTGTATAAGTTGCCTCTCGGTCACCGTGAAGGACGCGCATGCCCCGGGGAGAGCGCGCTTCGGTAGGGCGGTGGCCTTCGTGCAGACATCACACGTAGGCGTGTCACGTCCGAGGAGGATTGCCACATGAGTGGGACGACGCCGGAACGGCCGTCGGGAGCGGAGCCGGCTGAGCCGGCGCTGCGTGATCCGGCGGTGCCCGTCGCCAGTGGGAGCCGGGCCACGGGCGCGGACCCGGGGCCCGGGGCGGTGCCGCGGCCCTCGGCTGACGGCCCGGTCCGGGGTTCGCTGCGGCGTGGCCAGTGGGCGGCGCCGTCGGGGGCCGACCCACAGGGCGGGGAGAAGGAACCTCCGGGTCCGCCGGAAGCGCGTCGCCCCCGGCGGGCCGTGCTGACGACCGCCGTCCTGGCGGGTGTCGGGGTGCTCCTGCTCGGACTCGGTGTGGCCGTGGCGGTCCAGACACGCGGCCACGGGACGTCGGACGGAGCCCGTGACGCCGCCGCCAGCAGTCCCGTCGCATCGCAGGGCGAGGTGCAGCCGTCGCTGCCGGTGGCGATCCCGAGCGCGTCCGGGACGGGTACGTCGAAGCAGGGGGCCGGTGGAGCGAAGAAGACGTCCCCGTCCCCGTCCGCCGCCTCCGGTGTCCTGCCCTCACAAGGAGCGTCCGCCACCGTCGCACCCGCGGTGACGCTTCCCCAGCCATTGGGGCACTGGAGGCTCGGCGCTGGCGGGCTCGGGAAGGATGAGACCGGTCGGCACCCGGCCCAGTCGTTCAACGTCGGTACGAGCACGGAGCACGGCGGCGCCGGCGTCTTCAATGGCCAGAACAGCCAGGTTCTGACGAAAGCCGTAGTCGACACCGGCCCTGGCCACAGTTTCACTGTGTCGGCGTGGGCCTACCTGGGCAGCACCCACCGCGGGGATCTCACGGTGGTGAGCCAGGACGGCACCCAGGACAGCGGCTTCTTCCTCCAGTACTCCGGGCCGACCAACCGCTGGTCGTTCTCCCGGGTGCAGACGGACGGTGCCCCGTCCGACGTGACGCGCTACCGTGCGGTCTCCATCGATCCGCCGCCCGTGAACACCTGGACCCATCTCGTCGGGGTGTACGACGCGACCGACGGCGAGATGACGCTCTACGTCAACGGTGTGCGGCAGAGCACGGCACGGGACATTTATCCGTTCGAGACGAACCTGAGCTTCGTCATCGGGCGCGCCCGTTGGCGCGGGGACCAGGGCAGCCAGTGGTTCCTGGGCCAGATAAGCGACGTCCAGGTCTTCGGACAGGCGCTGACGGACGTCCAGGTCCGAGCGGTCGAGTGACCGCGTAGGGTCCGGCCGGGCCCTGCACCTTGCCTCTCCTCGCCTGGACATCGTCCGGGGGGACGGTGACACCAGAACGGGGTACTAGGAAGCGCACTCCCCACGCCCCGACAATTGTCCAAGCCCCACCGCGCACTCCAAGGACATCACCTCGTGGACGAGCACTGCCGGATCACCGTTGTCGGCGAACGGCGCCAGGTCGACTTGGCCGTACCCGCCGGCGCGCCGATCACCACCTACGTCAACTCTCTGGCAGGGATGTGCGGTCAGCCGCAGACCGATGTGATGCCCTCCGCGTGGTCGCTGGCCCTCACGGCGCATGAGCCGTTCGCTCCCGAACGCTCCCTCGCGGAATCGGGTGTCGTGGACGGCCAGGTGCTGTACCTGTGCGACGTCACAGCCCACGAGTTCGACGAACCCGTGGTGCACGACGTCGCCGAACGGGTCGCCGAAGTCGCCACAGGGGTCCTGGAGCACGGCTGGAGCGCCCGGGCCCGGGTGCTGACCGTGGCTGTCGTGGGTGTGCTCTGGCTGCTTGCGACGGTCACGGTCTCCCTGTTCTGCGGGCGGATGGCCTACGGAGTCGTGGCGGACGTGGCGGTGTCGGCGGGACTGGTCCTGCCCGCACTGGCCTGGGTGGCGGGTGAGCGTCGGTGGCCGCTGCCGTGGCGGTTGCGGGAGACGCTCGCGCTCTCCGCGGTGCCGCTGCTCGCGTTCGCTGTCCGGGCGATGGCGGTGGCCGCGTGGCCGGCCAAGGGGGACGGACCGGGCGGTGCGCTGAGCCGTGCCGGATTCACCCTGGATGCCCTCGCGGTGGGCGCCCTGCTCGGCGCCCTGCTCGCTTACGTGGCCGCGTTCGGGATTCTGACCTGCACCGTTCTCGGTGCGGCCGCGGTCGCCGCGAGCGTCGGCACCCTCGTCGCGCTGACCGGTGGCGGTGGAACCGAACTCGCCGCTGTGACCGCCGCCTGTGTGTTCGTCCTGCTCACCTGGACGGTGCAGGCCGCCGGCGGGCTGGTGGGCTATGTGTTCCGGCGGGACTCGGTACGGCTGCCCGAAAGCGAGGGCACCGACGAGGACCGGGTGGCGTTGGCGGTCGCCTCGGCCAGGACGCTGCTGGTGGCGTGGACGGTGTTCCTCAGCGCGGTGGAGGCCACGGCGCTCGTGGCACTGGCCGTGTCGGGTTCGCGGTACGGGGTGATGCTCGCTGCCTGTCTGGGAGTCGCGCTGGTCCTGCGTGCGGGAGGCGGTCGGTTGACCGCGGAGGTGGTGCCGGTGGGAGTCGCGGGCGCGGCCGGACTGTGCACGGTGCTGCTGCTCGGCGCCGGGCACCTGGGTTGGACCGGATGGACCGCGCCGGGCGCCGCGTGTCTGGTGGCCGTCGGACTGCTCGGCTACGGGTTCCGGAACCTGATGCGTGGCTCCGGTGTCCTGGAGCGGACCCGGGCCGGTTGGGTGACCAGCCTAGCCTCGGTGCTCGGCGGGGCCGGGATCGCCTTGGCCGTCGCCACGTTCGGCGTCTTCGGGTGGGTGCTTGAATTCGGCCAGCGCCTGTGACCGGGCGCGCCCACGTCGGAGGATCGCCGCGTCGTCGCTCAGGCCACCGACGTACGTACCTCCCGGTCCGCGGACGCATGGGACTCCACCGGAGAGTGCCGCACGTCAGAGGCGGACAACAGGCCGAGCTCGAAGGCTTTGCGGGTCAGCTCCGCTTTGTTGCCGACGCCCAGCTTGTTCCTGATCCGCTTGACGTACGTGCTGACGGTGGCCTCGGTCAGGTCCATCCGACGGCCGATCTGACGATGCGTCAATCCGGTGGCGAGCCAGCGCAGCGTCTCCACCTCGCGACGGGCGAGCGTGGGAGACACCGCGCCCGGGGGCAGTCTCAACGCGTTGTGGAAGTGCTCTGCGAGCAGGGGGTCAATGTAGATGCCGCCGCGTCCCACGACGCCGACGGCGTTGAGCAGTTCGCTTTCCTCGGCCATCCGGCTGACGCAGCCGTGGGCGCCGGAGCGAAGCGCCATCGTGACCTCTCCACCATCGGCGAAATCGGCGACGACGAGGACGGCACCCAGACCGCACACCAGCTCGACCGTCTCCCCCTGGGACGCGCCGAATCCGGCGGACATTCCCAGCACGATGACGTCCGGACCCGCCACGGCACTGGCCCGTCCGAGCGGCGGAAGCCCGGCGAGCACGTCGGACAGTTCGTGCGGCTCGGCGACGGCGCTCAGCAGACAGGTATGTGGACCGGCGGACAGCAGGCTCGCCAGCCCGCGTCGTATCAAGGTGTGCTGCTCGACCACTGTGACGCGCCATATCCGGGGCATTGTGCTCCTGTCGTTCTTGATCTGTCGAGCGAACTGCGAAATTCGCTGCGGCCCCCGTGGTCGATGCTACCGGCAGGCGAGCCGGTGTTGAGGCGATTCGGTGTACGCCCGGGGAACACTTGGAATCGACGGCGAAGATCGGGTCCCATGGGTTATCCGATTCGGAAGGGACGGAAGTCCCCTCTTGCTCGATCTTTACTGGTTTGTGTGGAGTGGCGTGCCGGGGCGGGCCTGACGGCTCTGGTGGATGCGGCGACATGAGGGCCGGAGAACGAATAAGCTGCCGCCATTGGGTGAAGAATGCACCATTTTGTGAGGAGATCGGGCTGCGATGAATGACGAGGAGTGGCGCGGATTCTCCGCCGCGTTCGACCGCGCGGTCAGGCCGGCAGCCCGGCCCGGCCACTCGGGCACCCGCGTGCTGGCCGTCGGCTTCGCCGTCGTGGTGGCCGTGGGGCTCGCCGCGCTGCTGAAGGGTGCGCTGGGAGGCGCACGGGTCGTGGCGGCGCCCGCGGACATCAAACCCGTCACCACCTCGGCCCCGGCCCGCGGCGGTGTGGCTCAGACCGGCAGCGAGTGGACGGCGGTGGCCGGCCCCGGCTGCGCCTCCGACGCCACGAGCGGCTTCGCCGCGTACGGCTACTACACCGGCACCAACAGCGACCAGACGACCGGATGGACCACCTCGGCCAAGGGCGGCTACAGCGGCGGTAGTTGCACCGGGAGCTACCTGTCCCTGCCGGTCTCCGGGCAGAAGGTCTCCTACGACCAGGACCGGTTCGCGCTGTGGCGATTCGACTTCAGCGCGACCTACACCAGCGCCTCCTGCACGTTGGCCACCTACGTGCCGGAAGGAGCGCGCACGGCGGCCAGCGGTGATCCGGCGTACTACTACTACTACCAAACGGACGAGGACCACAGTTCGGACGGCTCCTCGCTCGGCGGCTACCGGGTGGACCAGGTGACGCACCGCGGCCGGTGGGTGACGGGCGGCTCCTTCAAAGTCAGGACCGGAGTGGTGACGGTCAAACTGGTCGACGCGGGTGCCCGCGACGACAGCGCCGCCAAGGACGCCCATGTCGCCGCCGCTCAGGTGCGGATCACCTGCCACGCCGTATGACCACCGCCGTCCCCTCCGAAGGGGGCCCCGCAGCCCGACGCGGTCAACGCTGTTCGGGGGACCGGTGAAGAGCGTTCTCCGCGTGGGGCCGCGCGGTTGGGGCGGCCACCGCAGCGTCATGGCGGCCGTACGGGCCGCCGAACCGGGCGCGACCGTCTCCGTCCAGCCCGGTACCTACACCGAGAACGTGGTTCTCGACCGCGGCATCAGCCTGGTCGCGGAGAAGGGCGCGGGCACCGTCCGCCTGGTCGGCGCGCACGGGCCCGCGCTCGCCGTGCACGGCGGCGGCACCGTACGCGATCTGCTGATCGAGCACCCGAACGGGGAACCCGCGGTGTCCGTCACCGCGGGCGAGGTCCTGATCGAGGGCTGCGAGATCACCGGCGGGCCGTTGCAGGTCTCCGGTACCGCCAACCCGGTGGTGCGGAACTGCCGGGTCCACCACACCGGCGAGGTCGGCCTGTACCTGGTCGGCGACAGCACCGCGGTGATCGAGGGGTGCGAGATCGCCGACATCACGTCGGCCGGCGTCTTCGTCGACCACGGCGCCGCCCCGGTCCTGCGGCGGGTCACCGTCTCCGGAACAGGCGGGCACGGTCTGCGTTTCACCGGTTCGTCGCGTGCCACTGTCCAGGAGTGCGAGGTGCGGGACACCGGGGCCGCGGCCGTCGCCGTGGACGCCACCGCCGTGCCGAGGCTGACCGGTTGCCATGTCACCGACAGCGCCGCCGCGGGAGTCGTCGTCACCGGCCGGGCCGGCGCGCCCGGACGCGGCCAGGACGGCGGCGACGGCTCCCGCCCGGCGCGGGGCGAGGAGGACGCGGGCGGTGGCGCCGCCGGCGTGGTGCTGCGCGACTGCCGAATATCGGCCACGGCCGGCGACGGTGTGCACGTGACCGGCCAGGCCGTGGTCTCGCTGTTGAACTGCCGGATCAGCCAGACGGGGGCGGCCGGTGTCGTCACGGCCGCCGACGCCCGGCTCCGGCTGGAGGGCACGGCAGTGAGCGACACCGGTGACACCGGACTGGCGGTCGGCGGCGCTTCACGGGTCGAGGTCCGGCGTGGCGCCGTTCACCGGGCCGGCGCCAACGGAGTGTACGCGGCGGACACTGCCCGCCTCCGCCTGCGTGACACCGTCGTCGACGAATCGGCGTACACCGCCGTGCACGCCGACGGCGCCAGCCGACTGGAACTGGGCGGATGCGAACTGCGCGGCACCCCGGAGCACGGAGTGCGAGGTGCGGGCGACGCGCTCGTCACGGTCGAGGACACGGCCATCGAGGATGTCGGCCTGGCGGGACTCTGCGTCGAGGGGGCGGATCTGACGGCCCGTCGCTGCAAGATCACCAAAGTGGCCACCGGAGTCAGCCTGACCACCGAGCACCGGCCGCTGCTGGACGGCTGCCACATCGACGGCTGCGGCGGCGTCGGGATCGACGTGGCCGCCGAGACCTCGGCGCTCGTCGTGGGTTGCCGGGTCCTCAACACCGCCGGAGCCGGCGTCTACGTCCGCGAGCGCGCCACCCCCTGGATCGTCGACTGCTCGGTGACCGACACCGGCGGAACGGGAATGGTGGTGCGGCAGGACGCGGCGCCCCGGGTGCACGGGCTGTCCCTCACGCGAACGGCGAAGAATGGCCTCTACATCGCGGACGGCGGCTGCGGCCGCTTCGACTTCTGCGACATCAGCGACGCCGCCTTTCCCGCCGTCTACGTCGGCGGTGGCGCCGCTCCGGTCCTGCGCGCCTGCCTCATCCACGACACGGAGGAGGGAGTCAAATGCGAGGAGGGCTCCGAGGCCCGGTTCGTGGGATGCCGGGCCAAGAACGTCACGACGGGTGAACTCCCCGACAGCGCAAAGGACCCGGCGGCCGGCACCACCACCGGCGTCGGCTCCCGGCTGCCGGCCATCGTGGGCGCGGCCGGCGCCGACGTCGGAACGCCGGACACCGTCAGCACCGATGGCGCGGAGGTGAGGGAACCCACGGGCGAGGACTTGGCCCAGGTGCTGGACGAACTCGATGGCCTGGTCGGCCTGGCCGGGGTGAAACACGACGTCAGCACCATGGTCAAGGTGATGCAGCTCGTCCGGCAGCGCACCGAGGCGGGCCTCGTCGCTCCGCCGCTCAGCCGCCACCTGGTCTTCGCCGGGAACAGCGGCACGGGCAAGACCACCGTGGCCCGCCTCTACGGCCGTATCCTCGCCGCCGTCGGACTGCTCTCGCGAGGGCACCTGGTCGAGGCGGACCGCGGCTCGCTGGTCGGCGAGTACGTCGGCCATACCGCGCCGAAGACCACGGCGGTGTTTCGGCAGGCTCTCGGCGGTGTGCTGTTCATCGACGAGGCGTACGCGCTCACCCCGAGCGGTCAGGGCGCGGACTACGGCCGGGAGGCCATCGCCACGCTGGTGAAGCTGATGGAGGACCACCGGGACAACATCGTGGTGATCGTGGCCGGGTACCCGGACGAGATGGAGCGCTTCGTCGGCGTCAACCCCGGCCTCGCCTCGCGGTTCACCCGCACCCTGGTGTTCGAGGACTACGAGGACGCGGAACTCGTGCGGATCGTGGACTGGCAGGCCGCCCGGCACCAGTACGAGTTGCCCGAGTACACGAGGGAGGCGCTGCTGGCGCACTTCGGCACGATCGTCCGGGACGACCGGTTCGGCAACGGCCGCACCGCCAGGCAGCTCTTCCAGCGGATGACGGAGAACCACGCCCGACGGGTGGTCGAGATGACCGCGCCGACGACGGAGGATCTGAGCACGCTCCTGCCGGAGGACCTGCCGGGGGCACAGCCGGTGCAGTGAGCGGTCCTCCGGGGATGCGCCGGGTGGCGGCTGGCCGCCGCCGCGCTCAGGCGTCCTTGAACTCGGCGTTGTGGTCGATGGTGGCGTAGATCTGGCCGGCGTTGTTGAGCAGGGCGTTGAACTGGCCGCAGGCCTCGATCGCGCTGCCGATGCTGTTCAGCAGGTTCTTCATCTGGGGGATGATCGCGTCGGCGAAGTGCTGGGCCTCTTCGTCGTACTTGTCGTCCTGCCACTGGGTCTGTATGCCGTTCTTGCCCGACTCTGTTCTTTGCCACTTGCCGACGTGCTGTCCGAAGAAGTTGTCGTCGGCGGCAGCCTTGTCGACCTCGCCCTTGACCGTGTCGAAGCCGTCGACCATGGCGGAGGTGGCGGTGAGGCAGTCCTGCTCGGTCGAGTGCAGAGTGGCCAGCTGAACGGTGAAGCGGCCGCTCTCCAGGGCGCTCGGCCCGTCGGTGCCGCCGGAGCCGCTGTCCGCGGACGGGATGAAGTCAGGGGCTGTCGTGTACGTCATCGTGAGGATCGGCTCACGGCCGCTCTTCTCGACTTCGTCGTTGTCGTCCCCGGAGGACTTTCCGTTCTGGACGGTGCCGCCGTACACCCTGGTGTAGTCTTCGCCGGCCTTCTTCTGCGGGCCGTCCGACGTGTCGATTGTCGGTTCCCACGGGAACTTCTCGTGCTGGGACTTGATCGGTTCGACGGAGTCCGAGGACATCGGCTGGGGCACCCGCTCTCTGCGCACGACAGGCCGATCGCCGTCCACGGTCGGGCGGTCCGACGGCCGGAGTGTAAGCGCTCATCATCTTCCCGGACCGCCGTGCGGGCATCGACGTCCCTTTTCCAGGACTCCCCGCGCGCCTCTATGTGGGCCTTCCCGCAGGAGTACGGCGCTTCGTACGGTGAACGGCAAGGTCGGCAAAGGAGAGTGGAGCGCGCGCCGTGACGACACCGACGGGTCCTGCTTCGTCCGCGGTCGCCCACGAGGAGCAACGGACCATCGACGGTCACCCGGTGTCCGGGACGCTCCAGCCCGACGGGTCGTTCTTCTCCGACGACGGGCGGACGTACGTCGCGCCGGACGGGACGGTGGAGCACGGTCTGACGGCTCCGGACGGTCGTTTCCTGGTGAACGGCACGTCGCGGCTCGTCGACGGTGTGACGGTGTGGGGGAGCGCTGCGGCGGATGGTTCGTTCCTGTCGGAGGACGGGACGGTCTATGTCACCGCGGACGGGACGGTGGAGCACGGGGAGTTGGTGGACGGCCGCTTCCTGACGGAGCGGACCGTCGACGGGCAGGAAGTGCGGGGCAGCGACACCGCGGACGGCGGGTTCCTGTCGCAGGACGGGCGGACGTACGTCGCGGCGGACGGGACGGTGGAGCACGGTCTGACGGCTCCGGACGGTCGTTTCCTGGTGAACGGCACGTCGCGGCTCGTCGACGGTGTGACGGTGTGGGGGAGCGCTGCGGCGGATGGTTCGTTCCTGTCGGAGGACGGGACGGTCTATGTCACCGCGGACGGGACGGTGGAGCACGGGGAGTTGGTGGACGGCCGCTTCCTGACGGAGCGGACCGTCGACGGGCAGGAAGTGCGGGGCAGCGACACCGCGGACGGCGGGTTCCTGTCGCAGGACGGGCGGACGTACGTCGCGGCGGACGGGACGGTGGAGCACGGTCTGACGGCTCCGGACGGTCGTTTCCTGGTGAACGGCACGTCGCGGCTCGTCGACGGTGTGACGGTGTGGGGGAGCGCTGCGGCGGATGGTTCGTTCCTGTCGGAGGACGGGACGGTCTATGTCACCGCGGACGGGACGGTGGAGCACGGGGAGTTGGTGGACGGCCGCTTCCTGACGGAGCGGACCGTCGACGGACAGGTCGTCTGGGGGGTCCCGACCGCGGACGGCGGATTCCTGTCGCAGGACGGGACTCTCTACGTCACCGCGGACGGCGAGGTGGAGCGCGGTCTGACGGCTCCGGACGGCCGGTTCCTGGAGAACGGCACATCCCGTGTCATCGACGGCCAGACGGTGTGGGGCGTCCTCGGGGCGGATGGTTCGTTCCTGTCGGAGGACGGGACGGTCTATGTCACCGCGGACGGGACGGTGGAGCACGGGAAGTTGGTGGACGGCCGCTTCCTGACGGAGCGGACCGTCGACGGGCAGGAAGTGTGGGGCAGCGACACCGCGGACGGCGGGTTCCTGTCGCAGGACGGGACGGTCTACGTCGCGCCGGACGGGACGGTGGAGCACGGCATCACCGACCCGGTGACCGGCTCTTTCGTCCCGAATGGCATCGCGTACACCATGCCCGACGGCTCCACGGCCTACGGCGTGATGGCGGGCGACAGCTTCTACACCGCGGACGGCACCACCATCGTCCTGGGCAACGGGACAGTCCTGCACGGCACCATGGACTGGTCCACCGGCATCTTCACCACGGAGTCCGGCGACTCCTACTACGTCGGTGAGAACGGAGTCACCCACGGCACGTTCCGGGCCGCCGACGGCGCTTTCGTCCTCGACGCCGGGGAAACCGTCATGACCCCCAAGTCCTGGCAGGTGGACCTCGGCCAGATGAAGGACGCCATTGCGTATATCACCACGCAGCAGGGCCTCCTCAGCGACTACAACGACAAGATCACCAGCGAGATGAGCAACGTCGACGCCGCATGGACCTCGCCCGCGGCCGACTCGTTCGCGGATGTCGCAGCCGACGTCAAGTCGGCCTTGAGGGATCTCCACACGCTGGTCGGCAGCACGATCGACCAACTGCAGCAGACCTATGACAACTACCTGCAGAGCGAGCAGGCTGCGGTCAAGAACCTGTCCCAATGACCTGGAGACGCCATGGCCCTTCCCGCCACCTGGAACGCGACCACCCTCGCCGTGGACCCCTGGGTCCTGCATTCGGCGGCGCAGAACTCCATTGACGCCGTCAAGAACATCAACACGGTTCTGAGTGCGGTCACCACCCGTCTGAACGAACTGCGGCTGTCCTGGACCGGCGACTCCCAGGACCAGGCGGACAAGTTCAACCAGGAGTGGAACGCCATGGTCACGCAGCTCTTCGGCACGGAGGACCATCCCGAGAACGGCATCCTCAACCGGTTCTGCGCCGGACTGGAGGCCGCAGCGGTCGGCTACAGCAGGGGCGAGCGGGCTGTCTCCGACTCGTTCGCCATGTTCCAGGGCCTCATGGCGGGGATGGATCCCGCCGACCTGACGGGCAAGGGCGACGCGGACCTCAGCGACATCGTCGCGACCTACCACACACCGGCCCCGGACGCCCCCGACCGGGACCCGCTGCTGGACAACCCTCCTGCTGAGAACGTGGTGACCGACGACCCGTCGGAGGAGGAGCAGAAGGACAACATCCACCACACCTCCGTGAACCAGACCTTCTGACAACCCCCGTAGCTCTCTCCCCCGGCGCACCTTGAGGCTCGCAGCAGATGTCGACAACCGACAACCAGGACAACCAGTTCCAGGACACCCCGTTCGACCCGAACCCCATCTACACGCTGGGCAACGCCTGGATCACCTTCGGCGACCTCCTCGACGAACAGATCGCGAACATGGCGGCGGCGACGTTCAACGCGACGAACGGCGGGTGGCTGGGCGAGGCGGCGGAGTCGATGTCGACGGCGTTCCAGGACAACTCGGCGGTGCCCTACGACGGGAACCCCGACGGGAACGGGGGGCTGCGCTACACGGTCGAGCAGTGCGCCTTCACCTGCTGGGACATGGGCGAGCAGATCAACTACTACGCGATGCTCCGCGAGGAGCAGGCCATCGCCGAGCAGAAGATCTCGCTCGCGGAGTTGCTGGCCATGATCTTCGGTGCGATCTTCGGGCTCTTCACCGGCATGTTCCTCGGCGAGATCGCCGCCCTCGCGGGTGAACTGCTGGCCGCCATGGTCTCCATGCTTGCCTCCGTGGCGAGCCGGCTCGCCGGGATGATCAGCGAACTACTCGCCCTGCTCCCGGATCTGAGCGCCATGATCGGCCAGATCACCGCGGCCATCGCCCGCGTCACGTCGGGCCTCGGCGACATCACCACCACCGTCGTCAGCACGGTCGGCAGGGTCGCTGGCATCGGCAGCGACGGAAGCGGCGTGGTCGCAACCGCCGGGCGGCAGTCTGCCTGGATCACGGTGCCCGCCAAGACCATCGTGTACGGGGGCGACTTCGTCGGTGTCAGTGCCGCGACCACAGCCGCGGCCAACGCGGCGGCGGGCCTGCCCACGGACTGGAAACACTGGTCCCCGGTCCCGACGACCGCGGAGGGGTGGCTCAACTTCATCGGCGACGGCTTGCTGCTGCTGCCCTTCATGGTCGGCGGGTCCGCGGCCTTCGGCACCGCCACCGGAAAGATCAAGAGTTGGGTCGGCAACGGGGCCAGGAACGGTGACGTCGACACACCCAACGTCGTCAATCCCAAGGTGGACCCGGCCTCGATCACCATCGGCAACCCCGGCAGCGGCGGAAGGTCCGGGTCCGGCGTCGGCGGGAGCGACATCGTGTCGCCCGCCGCCGACCGTACCGTCGCCAACCCGTCGACAACGCTCAACGGCGGCGGCCGTCCGGTGACCAACTCCCGTGTCGGCGCCGGCGTCGGCGGCGTCCGGGAGCCGATCAGCATCAGCCAGGCCAACGCCGTCCCGAACGGCGCGCGTGCCGCCACCAGCGGCGGCCCGGTCGGCCGTACCACCGACTCCGCGCGCGCCATCGACGCGGCCGCCCCGCGGACCCGCGTCACCGAGCCCAGCGCCACGCCGCAGCCCCGTATCGCCGTGCCGCGGGACGGGGTCACGGTGCCGGGGGGCGGTGCGTCGAGGGTGTCTGGTGGTGAGGGTCCGTCTGGTGTGGTGCGGTCGTCTGATGGTGTTGCTGCGCCGGGGAGCGGTGCGTCTCGCGGCGTGGGAAGCGACAGCCCGTCGACAGTGGGGCAGGAGCCCGGCGCGGTACACGGGCCCGGGCAGGCGGCGGGAACTCCCCCGGTGCGTACGTCGCCCGATCCGGTGACACGGACGGGCGGAGGCACGACCGGCACCGTCGCGGAGCCGCCGGCACGGACACAGACCGGGGGACCGGCCGCGGACCCGACCGGATCGCACTCCGCCGGTCCTGGTGAGCGCGTCACGGCACCGGTGGACCAGGGCGGCGCGGCGGGTGGCGGTACGAGGACACCCGCTGAGACCACGGCGCCGGGCGGCGCCCGCGCCGAGAGCTCGACGGCAGCCGCCACGTCAAGGCCGCAGGCCCCGGCCCGGATATCCTCTGCCGGGGTGGGAGAAGGTGCGGCGGCATCACCCGGCGGCGCGCACGCGGTCCGGCCGGGGGAGCCCACGGCCCCCTCCCGCCAGGCGGAGGCTCCCGCGTCGGCGACTCCTGCCGCCGCTGAACCCGGGCGGACCTCTTCCGTCCCCGGCGGAGGCCGGATCGCCGGCCGTGACGTCGACACCGTGGCGGCACCCCCGACGCGCCGGGCCGGGGTGCCCGGCGAGGCGGCGCGGACCGGGGAGGCCTCGGCACGCCACCCGGAGACCGAGTCGCGGTCGGCCGTCGTGCCGTCGCGTTCGGCGAGTGCGCCGGTCGAGCCTGTCGCTGGTCGTTCTACCGGGGCGTCGGCCGTGCCGGGGGGTGACCGGTCGAGTGGGGGCTCGTCCGTCAGTGCGTCTCGGCAGTCCGGCGATGTCGTGGCTTCGGCGGGTGCTGGTGGCGCGCGGCCGGTCGGCGAGGCGTCCCGTTCGGCCGGAGCGTCCCCGCGCTCGGCCGAGACCCCGGCGCAGGTGCCGTCGCGGCCGTCGGATGTGCGGTCCGGGGACGTGGGTACGTCGTCGCGGCCGTCGGATGCGCGGTCCGGGGATGCCGTCACGTCCTCGCGGCAGGCGGACTCCGCACCGACGGAGACCGCGGGCTCTGCCGCACGTGCGCAAGGCGTGCCACCGGCCCGTGCCCCCCACGGTGAGGCGGAGCCAGGAACGGCGGTTCCCCAGGAGCGGACCGGAACGGGTACCGGTCAGCTTCCCGGCCGGAGCGCCGAACCGACCGCCGTACCGCGCGCGGCGCAGGCGCCCGCCCGCGGGACGTCCGCGGCCCCCGGCGCGCAGCCTGCCAGGTCTTCGGCGACGGCAGGAGACGGAGGGCGGACGGTCGTCCCGGAACCGGTCGGCCGTACCTCCGACTCCGCGCTCTCGCCGGCCGCCAGGCAGGGCACTGGCGCCGCCACAGGCCGCGCCGCCACCTCCGCTCCGGGAGGCGCGGCACGCGGGAATGGCGCGGGGGCCGAGCCGGCCTCCCGCGGCACAGATCTGTCCGCGGCCACCTCGGACGCCACGCGGACGACGACACCGGACCCGGTGCCGTCGCCCGCCGGGAGCGCCGCGCACGGCAGCGGCGGCCGGCGGTCCCCAGCCGCCGAACCGCCCGCGCGGACGCCCGCGGACGGGGCCGCGCCGCCCCGCGACGGAGGTGACGGCGGTGACGGCCCCTCGCGCGGGTCCGGGGACCCGCGCGAGGAATGGCGGCGCTACCAGGCGTTGCGGGACGAACGGACTGGCGCCTTCCTCGACTTCGCGGGTGAGCGGTCGGGCAGCGCGCGGAAGGAGGAGACGGACGCGGCGTACGCCCAGTACCTCTCGTCACGTTCGTCGGACAGCAGAGGACCGGTCGAGGTGCTGACCGAGGACAGCGCCGGTTACGCCGAGGCCGTGCGCGAGTTCCACCTCAAGACGGTGGAGGACTTCAAGAGCCACTGGGAGCGGCCCGAGGGGTTCGACAGCGTGGATTGGAACCTCGCGCACGAGCAGCGGATGGACCACGCCTCCGTGCACTTCGCCAACGCGGCTGTGCGGGCTCACGAGCTGCGCCGTACGCAAGAGGCCGTCGAGCGGGCGGTGAACGACCACCAGTACGGTGCGGCGCTGCGTGAAGAGGACCCGCCGGCCGCCGACATCACCCACTACGAGGGGGAGAACTGGCGGGAGGCCGCTCCCCGGACGACTCTGGTCGAGAGGGACGTGGATCTCGGCGACCCAGGGAGTTTCGGAGCGGACCGCGACACCGGACCGGCGGAGTGGAGCCTGGACCCCGCCCGCGGCCCGCGGCCCGGCGCGGAGGGCCACGTCCCCGTCACGCTCGCGGATCTGCGTGCCGACCACCTGGTACGTACCCGGGAGATCGTCGACCAGGCGCACCGGGACTTCGCGGACGACCCCGTCACGGTCCAGCGGGTCGTCGACCAGGGGCTCGCGGAACTGCGTCAGCGGCTCCAGGGCGAGGTCGCGGACCTCGTGGAGGTCACCCGTGTCGTGCGTTCCCCGATGGACTCCTTCGACGCGATGTACGGCGGTCGCGCCGACGACACCTTCGCCCGGGTGCGTGGGGAGTTCGAGCAGGATCTGCACCTCACCTACCGGCGGATGTACGACGAGGTGCGGGCCGAGGGCGGCCGGGACGCCGCCGCCGTCGAGCGGGTGCTCGGGGACCGCTGGACCGACCACGTCGGTCTGACGTTCGACCTCATCGACCTGCGGATGGCGCACGCCGACTTCCGGGCGCGGACGAATGACGAGTTCGACCGCTTCCTCGACGCGGCCATGGACCGGAGCGACGCATCCCTCGTCACCCCGCACCTCGGTGACGCGGCGCGGAACCGGCTGCGGATCGAGTTGCGCAGGCTGCACGAACAGGTGGTGGACGAGGGCTTCTTCCACCGCGTCGACGACTTCGACCTGTCCCCCTACACGAGGGCGAAGGAGGAAGGCGGCTACGTCCGTCCGGAGATGCCCGACTTCCGGGCCCGCTCGCTGGAGCGCTGGGACGGCGACACCGGTCGCCCGGCCCGCGACTACGAGGAGGGTGTCGACGCGCTCAAGGCGACGGTGGACGCCCGTATCGAGCACGAGGCCAACCTCGCCGTGGACGCCCTTCAGTACGGGGCTGACGCGTTCGAACGACTCGTCCGCCAGGACGTGCCGGGACGGGCGGCCCCCGAGGCCACGGACCACAGCCTGATGACGGAGATCGCCGGCGACTTCCGCAGGGAGAACGCCGAGGTCTTCGACCGGCTGTTCGCACCCCACGACCATGACATCAGCACGTGGCTGCGGCACGAGAAGGAGCACGAGAACGCCTTCGGCACCAGGCTGGAACAGCTCGCGGACGAGCGCCCGGCGCCGAGGACGGTCCGGGAGTACCAGCCGCCGAGGCCAGGCGATATCCCGCGGCTGACCGATCGTCAGGTGCGGGAGCTGGAGGACATGGGAACGTCCGGCACCGCGGCCGAACGGGTCGCCGCCTGGCAGAGGTACACCGCCCTCGACCACACGGTCACGGCGTACGAGCGCTACATCGACGAGCACGCCGGTGAAGGGGACGTCCCCGGCTGGATGACCATGCGCGCGCGGATGGATGGCTGGTCCACCGCCCTGGAGCGGAGGAACGCCGAGACGGCCCTCCACGACCTCGGTGTCGTCCCGGACCGGGTGCGGGAACGGTTCGCCGCGCTGGACGCCGACGGGACCGTGGCGTCCGTGCCCGCCGAACGGCAGGCAGCGGGCGCTCGGACGGGAGACGTTCTCGGGGGCCGGGCCGCGGACGTGGCACGCGCCGGGACGACGGACGGGCCGCCGGTCCCTACCGCCGGCCCGCCGCAGACGCGGACCGGCGATCTCGTGGTGACCGGTCCCGAGGAGCAGACCGGCGCCCGCTCCAGCGGCCCGATCGCCGAGGACGCCGACAGAGGGACCCGGGCCCGGCGGACGCCGGCCCAGCCGGCGGAGCGCGTGGAGAGCGCTGGACGGACCCGCGACGTCTCGCGGGGGGAGGGCGAACCGGGGCAGGCGGCCTCCGCCGTGGCCGACCGCGTCGTCACACCCGCCCCTGCACAGGGCGATGGCCGACCGGTGCCGCTACGGGAGACCGGAGACCGCTCTGCCGTGGAGGACGAGCCGATCATCGCTGGGCGCGGCTCTGCCGTGGAGGACGAGCCGATCATCCCTGAGCGCCCTGGCGCCGGCGCGACCGTGCACGACCGGCACCACGAGATCCGGGTCGTACCGGCCGACGGCACGACGTACGGGGAGGGTGCCGGGCACGGCACCGAACCGGTCTCGGTACCGGACATCCTCACCACGGGCGGCATCGGCCGCCTCGCGGGCGCATCCGTCCCGGGCTCGTTCGACCACGACGATTCCGGTGCCGCGGCCTCCGACGGCAGCGTTCCCGGGCAAGACATGCAGTTCGTACGCGCCGAGGTCAATCGTCGGCTGCGTGAGCTGGGGTGGCCTCATGGCGACGCGTCCATGGCGGAGGTACTTGAGCGCTACGACCAGCTCCCCGGCTACTTGCGGAACTCCAGGGAGCGCGGGTCGGCCATCGCGGAGATCATGGTCGGCGGGGACCGCTTCCGCATGCGCGGCGGCGGCTCCGGAATGGAGAGCGAACTCACGCTCGTCATGACCCTTCCCGAGAGGGACAGCCTCGACTTCGGCACCGTGGAAAGGCGCACTCTGGTCTGGGGGCCTGAAGGGGTGCGGATCGTCGTGGAGTACAAGGACATGTACGCGGGTCCGCAGGGTCGCCTGTTCCGTACGGAGGCGCAGGCCGTCGGCGCCGGCGGCGACGGCGGCAGGGTGGCGGTCCCGATTCCTGAGGTCATCCTCGGTGTGATGGCCAACCTGCCTGGCGAGGAGGCATCCGTCCAGCACGGGGGAGAGGAGCGGTTCGACCTCGTCCGCGCGTTCCACGTCTACGAGGAGGCGGCAGCGGCGTTGGAATCCGTCGCGGGTGAGCCCGGCAGTCGGCCACAGGTCCCGCTGGGGGAGTTGCTGGGACCGGAGCGGGGCTGGTACCCGAGCGATCTGGGTGAAGGAACGCTGGTAGGCCCCCACCCGGTGGGCGACTTCGCGGGTGCGCACATCCACCACAACGTGGGTGTGCCGATGGCCGCGGTCCACCCCTTCCTGGTGCACGTGGCCCAGCACACTTGGCGGGACCAGAATCACCCCGACATGCCCTACCTCACCCGCGTGCACTTGGAGGACGCCCTTGACGTGGCCGATCGCGTCGCGGCCGAATTCGTGCGGCAACTGGCAGGCCGTGAAGCCGCCTCCCCCAAGGGGGGGTACTCGCGCCAGTGGCTCGACCAGCACGGCGACCTGGCCGTACAGGAGATGCGCGGACACCTCGCACTGCTCTATGTGGTGACCGCTGCCATCACCAACGGGGCCGAATCCAGTGGGCTGGTGAAGGCGCACGCTGCCGTGCTGCCCCGCGTCGAACCACACCGGGTGCTGAAGTCGCTGCCCGACGAGGCGCAGGACTTCCTCGAACGCCACGCCAACGATGTGCGCGAGGCGTTCGTCGCGCGACTCGTCCGCCGCATGCCCGACCTGGCCGGAACGGCCCCGGGGCAGTGGTCGCTCGGAAACGACGAATACACGGTCATGGACCTGCTGGACACCGCGCTGCTCCCCCGGCCCCCGCACACGGTCGGGCTGGAGGACGTCGTCGGCATGATGACCCTCCTGGACGGGTTCGACACCGACGGGGAGGGCACGCTTCCGCGGATGGTGCTGGAGGTCCGCTCCTACGGCCAGCGCCACGCCGACCCCGACACTGCCTACGCACATCACATGACGCTGGTCGACCAGGCCCGCGACCTCTACACCCATGCCCGCACCCTCCACGACCGGGCCCAGGCCCAGGCAGGACCCTCCACCCGGCACGACCCCGCGGAACCGGACTTCCGCTTCGTGCAGGCCGACATCAACCGTCGACTGCGTGAACTGGGCTCGACCAGACACGTCTCACTGTACGAGGCAGTGCTCCTCCACCGCAGCCTCACCGCCGGACCACACGAGAACTCCAGGCAACGCGCTGAGGCCATCGCCGAGACCCTCGTCAGTGGGGACCGCTTCCGCATGCGCGGCGGCGGCTCGCAAGGGGAGGACCAGGTCGGCGGGGCCACCGGGTCCGACGACGGGGCCGGACCCAGCAATACGGTCGCGGAGAGCTCCCGGCAGGAGGAGGGGGACCTGCCATCTGCGATGTCGTCCAGCGATACGGGGGACGGCCCGCTCCGAGCGCTGACCGAGTCCGCTCTGTCGGCACTGGCGGGCAGACCCCGCATCAGCCGCAAGATCTCCAGGGTGAGTGTGCTGTCCGAGAACAGCGTGGACTCCGGGCCAGCGCGGTCGGTGTACGGGATGCCGAAGAAGAACTTCAAAATGTTTCAGGAGAAGGCTGCCAAGCTCGGGTTGGTCATCGACGTGCGTCCGACTAACCCCTCTGCGCCGGACTGGCTCGAGAAGGGGATGCTGCCGAAGCCGAAAGACATCAAGGCGAAGACAGTGGGCGAGATCGACGTGCTCTTGGGCGCCAAGCCCCAACACATTGGTCTGGTCGGCTACTTCAGGCCTGTGCTGCCAGAACGCGGCGGGATGGACGAGGACGGCTGGAACAAGGTCCAGTCCCGGTTCAACCAGCGCTCCCACGAGTTCGAGGCCCTCGCTCCGACCATGGCCGACCTGGCTGCCCAAGGCCGCTTCCGCGTCAACGACGGCCTGATCGAAGGCCGGGACGACACCGGCGAGTGGAAGGGCATCACCGGTGACCACGACATCTTCGACATCACTACTCCCGGAGGCTCACAGCTGGACCCCGCCACCTACGAGGCCGTCTGGCAGGAGATGAAGCGCTCGAACATGGCGGTCATGCACGGCGCGCACAAGTACTGGCCTGCACCACGCAGCCCGTACAGCGAAGGTGTCTACTCCAAGATCATCAGCTCCCATCAGTATCCGGATGGCGAACCGCTCCTGCGCTTCACACCGAACGACGAGAACGCGTCCCTGGTATTCCCCCTCCCCCCCGTCTCCACCGGCCCCGACGAGCCGACCGACACGCAGCCCCAGTCCGCATCCGACACCACCCGCGGGGAGGCGGCCAGCCCCGAGGCGCCCGTCGTACTCGACTCCCGGGACTCCGCCTCCACGGAATCGCCGTCCGAGTCCCGGGGTATGGAGCCCCCCGTGCGGCCGCTGGACGAGATCGCGGAGCGGTTCGCCGACGTGACCGTGACGGAGCACTCTCCCGAGCCCGGCATCGGGCCGACCCGCGAACTGTCGGACGAGCAAGTGGTGATGGTGTCCGACCTGCTCATGCAGTACGTGCAAATTCCTGCCGTCGACGACAGTCCGGCGGGCGACGCTCTCATCGCTCCCTACACCAACGCCCTCGCTGAGATCGGTCTCGCCCTTGCCACCCGTGGTGAGCAGGCCGCCCGCGAGGTCGCGGCGCGGGCTGCGGAGACGATTCCTGGTGCGGTCCCGGCCGTGCACGAGCCCGGGGGTACCGGCACCGGCGCGGAGGAGGACCGGCAACGGTCCGACCAAGCAACCACGGCCGCGAGCGATGCCGGGCCGGGCCATGCGCGGCAGGGGGAGTCGGCCCGCCCGGCCGCCGGAACACCGGGGGCCGCCCAGGGCGCCCGGCCAGTGCGTGAGGCCGCTCCCCTGCCCCCGTCGGATGCCTACGCGTCTGCGTACACCGTTCCTGCCGCGGTGTCCCGTGCGCTGCGGCAGCTTGCTCCGACCGTTCTCGCCTCCCGCCCGCGCGGCGCGCGCCGGGCGGTCGTCAACTCCGTGCTGAAACTGATGGAGCGGGCGCCCGCGCCAGACGGTCTGCTGCCGGAGAATCTGCTCGTGGTCGTCGACCGGGCGACGACGGCGCTGCCCGATCTGCTGCGGTACCCCGACGTGATCTATGCCGCCGCGAGGCAGCCCGAGCTGGGCCCGCTCCTGGAGTTCGCCCCTGCCCTGGGCGAAGCGTTGAACGTCCACCCGCTGGTGCTGGAGGAACTGGCTGCCGCACCGAGTCGCTGGTTCCAAATGCAGCGGGCGGACCTCGGCGGGATTCTGTTGCGTCCAGGGGTACTGGACGACCTGGAGGGCAGCGAGGAGCTGCGGGTGACGGCCTTTCGGAGGTCGTCCACCCTGTTGGGGGGCTTCGGGGGCCGTGCGGATCTGCTGCGGGCCGTGGCCGCCGTCGGCGATGACCTTCTTGTCCTCGCGGACCGGACACCGCCGTTCGTCGACGCGGTGGCATCGTTGGGCGGTTCGGCGCCCGAGGCGCTCTGGTCACTCGGCTCGGAAGCCACACTCACCGCGGCGCTGCTGTCCCGCGAGTTCTTCCGCCCCGCCGTGTCCAGGGGCTTCTACCACCGTGTGCTCACCGATCAGAACCTGCGCGCCCTGCTGCGGTCACTGCCCGAGCAGAACCAGCTGATCCTGCTCAATGAGCGCACCCTCGCCGCGGCGACCACCACCCCGGACGCCGTGCGTGCCCTGCGGCCGGCATCGGGGCTGACGTTCGTCCTGGAGAGCGCGGAGGCCATCGCCGAGCGGCTGTTGCGCGACCCGGCGGCGATGGCTGCGGCTATCGCCAACAGGGGGCGCGTCTTTCTCGCTCTGTCGTACCACCCGGACCGGTACGACTCGGTGCCGGACGAGCAGCTGGCCCAGGCGATGAGAGAGGAGGCCGGCCCGGCGGAGACGAGACTCCAACCGTCCCCGCACGGTCTGACCGCCGAGGACATCACCACCCTGCCGGTGCCGGCGCTCCTGCGGCGCCTGACGCAGGCGATGCCGGCGCTCAAGGCCGCCGTGACCGGGCTCCCGGTGGAGCAGGCCCGGGTGCTGCTGGGCAACAGGCGCATTCTGGAACTGCTGGCCCGAGCACCCCGAACCGTGCCGCTGCCGCACGTCCTGCGGAGGCTGGTCGCCTTGCCGCAGCAGTTCGTATTGCCCGACGACGAGACCGCTGCCGTGGCGATCGCGACAGCCGCCGGCCGCCACTGGCACGTCTTCGCCCTTTACACCAGCACCGGCGGCCGGGCCAGCTTCCGGCCGCAACTGAACACCCTGGTCGCCCAGCGACCGCAACTCGGTGAGCTGTTGGTGCGCCTTCCGAGCATCGGCTTCCTCGCTTACCACGACGTGCGCCTGCTCGCCACCGACATCCCACTGGCGGCATGGGCAAACAACCCGTCGATGGCCGCCGCCATGGTCTACCAGTCCGACCTGTGGGGGCACATAGCGGATTCGGCGTCCCCGGTCGCACGAGCCGTGCACGCTGGTGCCGGGGCGTTGAGCACGCTGCTGCACCGGCAGCCGGTGTTGGGCCGGGAAATGACACGCGAGCAGTGGGCGCAGGCCGCGCAGAACGTGCTGGCCCACCCCCAGCTGCTGCCGAGGCTCAGCCATCTCTTCGGGTCGGTCACCGTGGCGCACTGGACCCGACTTCTGACTGACGACCGGATGTTCGCGCTGCTGGACGAGTGGATCGACACGCCCACCGGGAAGGCACTGCTCCAAACTCCGGGCACGCTACGGGCGGCGGTCGCCCGGCCGGGCTTCGCCACGGCTTGGCAAGAGCGGCAGCAAGAGTTCGACGTGTTGGCCGCTGCCGCCCTCGTTGGACGGGCGGGCCGGCCGGGCGGTGCGCAGAAGCGCGCGGCCTCCGACGCCTTCGTCCGGGCCGTGACCGCCACCGGCGACGCGTTCGTCTCGTCGACGGGCTATGTCCTCGACCCGCGGTTCGCCGCCGCTACCGCCGCCTTGCTGCTGCACCTCCAGCAGGGCACACCGGCCGATGAGGTGGTACAGGTGGCGGCTGACGCCGACCGCCCACTGGAGTCCGAGGTTCTGGACCGCTACCGCCTGCTGGTGGACACCGACGCCCTTCGGCAAGCCGCGATCAACGGCCCGCACCTGGCCGAATACCTGCTGTTCGTGCCCGGTGTGCTGGACTTGCTGCGCGTCCGGCCCTCACTGCTCGACACGGTCCTGCGTTCCCCCGAGGTGCTGCGCCAACTGGTACACGTTTCCGACCTGCCCAGGTTGCTGGCCCAGGACGACCACGCCTTCCGCCTTTTCTCCCTCAACGACAGATATCGAATCAACTTTCGTCCACCGCACGTCGAGGCGATCCTGCACAACCCCGACTTCCTCCGCGCCTTTGAGGTCGTGTCCTTCCAATTCACGCAGGACCAGTACGAAGGCGCCTACCACCTGGCGATGCGCAGCCCCGCCCTGTCCCGGGCGGTCGTCGCCGACCCCGGGATACTGGCCGATTTCGCGTTCGCCCCTGGTCTGGCGGACGCGCTGGCTCACGCGGGTGAGCCGGTGATCAGGGCCGTCAGCGTGTCCCCCGGACGTCTGGCGGGAGCGGCCCGGGATCTGGCCACCCTGGCCGCGCTGGCCTCGGTGCCGGGACTGGCTGACGCCCTCGCCGACCGGCCCGATCTCGCCGCGAGTCCCTGGCAGTGGCGCGAACTGACAGGCAACACCCCGCTGTTGCAGCGCCTCAGCGCCCACCCGGAGGCAATGGTCAGTGTCTTGACGCCACAGGTGCTGCCGGTCGCGATGGCCGCACCCGCCTTTGTCACCGTGATCGCTCACACACCGCCCGAGGCGCACGGGCAGCTCATCGCGCCCACGGTTCTGCGGCTGGTCGCCGAACACCCGGGCCTCGCCGACGACCTGGCCGACCTGGAGCGGGGCGACGGCCTGCGGGCCGCCCTGGTGGGCCTGCGCGGCCTGCCCGACGTGCTCGCCGCCGATCCGCGCCTGCTGACCACCCTGCGAGCCCGCCCCGAGGTCGTGGCGGCCCTGCGTGCCAACCGATCGCTGGTCGACGAGGCCGCGGAACGGACCGCGGTGTGGACCGTCGCCGAACACCATCCCGAGCTGGCCACCCACCTCAACTCCCGCCTGCGCAAGACGCTCGAACGCCACCCGGAAGCCGCTCGCGCGATCGCCGGCCACCAGGGCCTCCTGGACCCCGAGGTGCTGCCACGCGCCCTGCGCCGCCCCGGCGTACTGGCCCTGCTCTCCGCCCGCCCCGATGTGGCTGCGGCCTTCGTGTCCCGGCCGGAACTCCAGCACCGCGCCTTGCGGGAAAGCGAGTTCACCACCCTTCTGGAACACGCCGCCGCCAGCGGGGCCGACCGGCTGACCGACCTCCTCGACGGCGGCGCCGACGACGTGCTCTGGGACCAGGCCGTCGGCCGTGACGTCGCCGCGCCCGGCACCACTTCGCCGTCGCAAGCAAGCAAGCACTGGGACGGCGGGGCCGCCACCCAGACCGAGCAGGCCGGCCAGCAGGACTCCGCGACACCCGCTATGACCCGTGGGCCCGAACCTGCCGCCCAGGAACAGCCTGCCTGGTCGGCACCCGGACGAGCGGCCGCAGGTGTGCACCAGTCGGCCGGTCTGCCCGTGCCCTCCGAGGTGCGGCCCCAACTGCCGCCGGAGATGGTGGACTTGCTGACCGGGCCACACGGCGGCAACGTCGCGAGACGGATCGCCGGCAACCCGGAGCTGCTGCCGCTGCTGGCGGCGCACCCCTCGCTGGCCGAGGACGTCGCCGAACACCCTGACCGGCTGGACGCGTACACCGCCCGCGGCTTCTTCGAGCAGCACATGCCCGACCCCGAGGCGATCGACCCAGCGGACGGGGCGGGTGCCGCGGACGCGGCGTTCGGCACCGGCGCCTTCGAGCGGAACTTCGCCGCCTTCCTGGGGTCCGTGGACGCCGCCCCTGGCGACCACTACGCGGCCCTGCGCACGGCCGCCGACCACGCCTGGCGCCAGGTCGCCGGCGTTCGTCAGGAGCGCGCGGCCGAACTCCGCGCCGAACACGAAGAGCGCTTCGCCACGTTCCGCCCCGAGTCCTCCGCCACCTGGAGGCTGTCGGGCCGGATGCACTTCGCCGGCGGCGTCCGCGCCGAGGACTTCACCCCGCTCCAGCGCGCTGTGCTGGACCGGGTCGCCGCCCACGGCGAGGGGGTCCGTGAGGCTCCCGCGCAGCGCCGCGTCCACCTGCCGCTGCACGCTCACCTCGACGGCGGCAGCGGTGGTGCGGCCTTCTTCCACGTCCTGGCCGCCGACGGCCGGGTGGACCTGGTCGTCTACGCCCGCAGCACGGCCCGCTCCGGCAACCAGTACCGGTGGACCGGCGGCAGCCGCTACGTCTCGGGTCCGCCCTCGGCCGAGGCCGTCGCCAACCACCCCGCACTAGCCGGATCGCGCACACGCGTGGAACAGATCCGTACGGCGTCGGGCGAGCCGCGACCGGCAGGCACGGACGGGAGCGCTGCCGGCGGCCGGGCCGCGGACAAGGGCAAGGCCCCGCTCCGGCCGCGCCCCACCGCCACCGACGCGGCCGAACGCGACGTCGTGCGGCAGGCCTCGAGCCTCGCTACTGCGGTCCGCGCCTACCACGCCGCCCTGGACAGGACCCGCGCCCTGCCGCCAGAAACCGCCGCACTGCTTCTGCTCGACGCCGGGCAGGCGCTGTACGAGGAGGGTGCCGACGCCTTCGGCCACGTCTGGGACTCCCTCACGGACGACGAGCGCACCGCCGTCGAGGCCTTGGTGCCGGCACCTCTTCACGACCCCGGCCACACGGCATCCTGGTCCGCGCGTGACTGGGGCGCCCTGGCCGTCGCCCGCGGCGCCGGCGGCGACGCCCTCGCGACCGCCGTGGCTGGCCGCACCCCGTACGACCGCGCACGGTCGTCCACCGTGGCCCTCCCTCCACGTTCCGGGTCCACCTCCCTCGGAGAGGACTCCCAGCAAGGCCCCTCGGCACAGCTGCATTCCACCGGCGGACCGGCCGCAGGCGAGGGCGGAGGGACCGCAGCCGACACGGAGTCGGCGGCCCGGGCCGCCCTGCCCCCCGCCGCCGGCAACTCCGACGCCCGGACTCCGCGCCGCGGCAGCGAACCCGGTTCCGCGCCGAACGCCGTGGGCCAGGCCCTGCCGGGCGGTGAACCGATGGCGGCCGAGGACGGCGGAACCGCCGTGCGGGACATCCGTCCCGAGACCGCCGAACCGACGGCGGCGTCCCACACCGACGAGGCGGACCCGGCCGGTCCGGCGGACAGCGGGGAGCCGCCCATCGGAAGGACGCCGGACGGCGTCGCCCGAGCGGTGGCGGCGGGAGTACGGCGGACCGCCGGCGACGACTGGTGGCGGGCCCGCGAGGCGGCCGGCGACGCCGTGCGCAGGACGCCCGTGTGGCCGGACATCAACCGGCGCACCCCGAACCTGGACGGGAAGATCGAGTCGACCGTCGTGTCGGGAGCCTTCCGGGTCCGCCGGTTCGAGCACGACGGCACCACGTACACCGACGTCGAGGTGCGCGCCGCGCTCACCCCGGCCGGTGAACTGACCGACAGTCAGCTCGCCAGCTTCTGGGAGCGGTTGTCCGCTGACATCGAGAGCGTCTTCAACGCGCCGGGGCACCGGCTCTCCAACGGGGACTCCCTGCACGTCACGCCCGTGCGGGTGTCCTCCGGCCGGGGCGCCGGGGACTGGTCGCTGGAGGTGTACGACCCGGCGTCGGGCGCCCGCGCCTCGCACCACCGGCTTCCGGTCGCGCTGGTCCCTGGCAGCGGTCTGGGCGCGCACGAGTTCGGCCACCAGCTCGGTCTGCCCGACGAGTACCAGCAGGGGGGCGCCGCTGCGACGCAGGGCCTGGATGTTCCCGGCAGCATCATGGGCCGGTTCGGCCGCCCGGTCGATCCGGAGGCGGCCGCCACCCATGCGGCCGAAGCGGCGGACACCGGCGCGCGGCCCACGGCCCTGACGGGTGACGGTCTGGCGCCCGCCGGCCTGCGGGACCGGCACATCCAGCGGTTGGAACGGAGCATCGGGGAGCTCCCGGTGGCCGTACCCGTATCCGTACCCCGGACCGATGCCGGAACTCCGGCCGTAACGGTCCAGGAGGAGCAGGCACCGGTGGCGACCGGTCCTGTTCAGACGGCGGCGACAGCGGCGACAGAGGTGTCGGCCGATGCGCCGTCCAGCTCCGCTGTCGCCCTTTTCGGGACCCGCCGCGACGGCGCCCTGGGCCTGACGTTCGTCGCGCCCGCGCCGGAGAGCACCGTCGACTGGCTGCGACAGCAGGTGGGGCGCGTGCTGGACGGCGACGCCGCGCCGGACCCGGGCCTCCACGCGGCGCTCGCAAAGGTACTGACCGGACGTCTGCTGTCGGCCGAACGGACGCGGCTGCTCAGCCGGTCGGGGCTCGTCCTGCGGGTGACCTACAAGAAGCGCGTACACGCGGTCTCCTTGCGGCTGTCAGCGCGGTTGACAGGCCCGGCCGACCCCGGAATGGACGTGATGCCCGACGGCGGGCCGCCGGTCACGAACCAGCGCTGGACCTTCAGTATCGCTGAAGTGGACGACATCGTGGGCAAGGGGGGCCTCCGGCCCGGGTCGCTCACGTACTCCCACAACTTCGATGTCGGCGGCCCCCTCCGTGACGTCGGCGTTTCCCTCCAGCCCAACTTCGTCCACAACCAGGCCAGCAGCGCGGTGACGTTGGGACGAACCGTCCAGTCCATGATGATCATGCGCAACCGGGAGCGCACCTTCCCCTTCTCCTACCAGCCGTTGTGGGAGCTGCGGCCGGGGGACACGGCGGAGGAACTGCTCGACGGGCGCGTACCGCCCGACGCCGACTGGACCGCTGCGGTCGGCCAGGCACCGGACGACCTCGTGGTGTGGTTCCCCAAGTACCTGGTCGACGAGAAGACGCTGCCCGTCCCCGACGCTCAGGATCCCAAGACGGTGCCCGCACCGATCGCGCGGCTGCGCGACGACATCCCGCTCTACGGTGTGCTCGACATCCCGCACCAGGACAGGCTGCTCGCCGACGTCGCCGCCTCCTTCGCCGAACACCTGACGGACCTGTCGGACACGTCGCGGGACGCGCTGCTGAACTTCCTCGACGAGGGCAACTTCCGTGCCGCCGTTCCCCAGGCGTGGGGGGGCAGCGTGCCCTCACCGACCCTGTTCACGAAGTCCGGACGGGTGATCGGCCACCTGCGGATCAGCGTCGACTTCGACCCCGACACCACGATCGTGGGACCGACGACGCAGAACGGCGCCATGGAGTCATACGTCCTGCGGTCGGTGAAGATGCAGGGCAGTTCGACGGTGAAGAACGCGCTGGGCATCGATGTGCGGGTGCCCTTGGACCTGGCCGGCGCACCCCACCCCGTGACTGACGTGGCGGGGATCGGCGGCATCGTGACCCTTCAGGTCGGCGTCGGCCGTCACTCCGCACGGACCCTGACCGGCGGCGGTAGCGCGAGGATCGGACGGTCGCTACGAACCGCGACGCGCCAGTTCCAGGTGGAGGCGCGGGCAACGCTCCAGGTCGCCTTGGTGCGGCCACACGGCCCCGTGGTACTGCCGGCTCCGAACACCCCGCTGGCCGACGCCGCGCGTCGCTATCCGTTCGTGTTGAGAGTCCCGTCACTGGACGCACTGGGCCACGCGCCCACCGAGACCCGCTACCTGCCCGCACACCTCTCTGAGTTGCGGTCGCTGGGAGTGTCCACCACCCCCCTCGCGGTCGACGGGACGGAGACGCTCTTCGGCAGCCTCGAGGCGTATCTCGAACGTGCGGGATTCCTGCCGTCCCACAGTTTCGGCGTGGCGCACCGCCTCGGCCTCCAGGGGAACACCACCGACACCAGCCTCCTGGCCAACCAGAGCACACTCGACAAGGTGCGCGCGACGCTGAGCCGGAGGTCGCAGGCCGACGAGATGATCGAAGGCGGCGTGCAGTTCGTCTTCCATCAGCCCACCTCCTCGGGGGTGCGGCAGATCTCCGCGACGCTGAGCGCCGAACGCCGCTGGACCGCTGGTGCACAGGGAGGCGTCGAGCACCAGCGCACCGTGCCGGACTTCCAGACGCTCAACTACGCCGGCGCCACGTCGAGCGGCGACGGGCAGGCGTCCACGACGCCGTGGGCGGTATCCGCGGGAGTCTCCGGCGGTGTCACCAATCCACTGGACTCCGAGCACGTCACACAGCCGCTGCGCAGCATCGTCGGTGGCGTCGTGTACAACCGGGCGGAAACGGATACCACCGGAGCCAGTTCCGGCACGGGGCACGAGTCCTACGCCCTCAGCCCCACCGCCGACGGCCTCCAGCTCTTCCGTATCCCCGTCGCGTACCGGATGGACTTCACCGACACCGATGGCGCCGCCCCCCCTGCCGCGGTCGCCGACGGGTGGATGCGGGTGGCGGTCCCCACCTTTCGCACCACCAAGGAGGCGCCGGCTGCGAACGACCGGCTCGCGCCGGTGGTGACGCGCGCCGTGACCCCCGAGGACACCGCCGCGCTCCAACTGCCGGGCGCCGGTCGCACCTATGACCGCGGAGTGCTCAGGCTCCCCGAAACGGTCTGGCTGGACCGGGTGGAGGGAAGCAAGGAGATCAGGGCGGCGGTGAGCTCCCTCCTCGACGGTATGGAGCGGGAAGCCGCTGCCGCTGCCGCCGCGGCGGCAGCGGCGCCGCTGCCACGGATTCCCGGCGCCTTCCCCGCCGATGACGAGGACGCGGCGGACCTGGAGGCGCAGGCGGGCGACGACGCGATAGCGCTGGCCCCGGCGCCGGGACAGGGTCGTGCGGCCACGGCCGGCGCGGACGACGGCGCTGCCGCGGGCGTACCCCGGCAGCAGGACGGCACCGGTGACGCGCACGGGGCGGCTACCCGGCGCCCGGAGACGGGCCAGGGCTGGGCGGTGACCGGGAAGGTCGCAAGGTTCCTCGCCAAATGGTCAGGCGTCGCCGGGACGTGGAGCTTCGTCCGGCAGGCCGTCGCGGGCGAGCCGTCCTCCCACGTGGAGTCGGCCACCGAGCAGGTGCACAGGAGCGCGCTCTCCCCGCATCACCTGCTGGGTTACGCGGGGCGCATCTTCCGTGACACGTACGTCGTGGAGGGCGGTGGTACGGCCGGGGCTGCTGTGGGCACCGACGTCGTCGTGGAGGTGCGCGGCTACCTCACCAAGGTCCGGGCGTTGGAGCAGCCGCCCGCGCTCGACACCGAACGGTGGCTCCAGTCCGCCGACATGGCCATGAACTCCCGATCCACCGCGGGCGGCGTCGCCGGGAACATCGAGGTGGCCGGCCAGTACGGAGGGGAGCACGGCTCGTTCCGCCCCTCCGGCGGCGCCAAGCTGGCCGGGGCGAAGGCCGAGAGCAGCACGGTCAACGACAACACGGGCGCGTTCCGGGTGACCACGGAGGACACCACAAAGGTGCACCGGTTCGTGGCCACGGTCGTCTATGTCGTCACCGTCCGGCGCGGCGTGGCCAACTTCCTCTGGCGGCTCCTGCGCACGGGACCCGGCCTGGAACGGACCCGCGTGGTGGAAGTACCGGACGGGGCCGAGTTCCTGCTCGTCGACAACGACCTGCGCAACCACCCCGACCTGCGCGACATCGCGGGTCTGCCCGATCCCGCCCCCGCCGAGCCCCTCGACCGGGCGCTGCCGCTGTGGTACCGCGACGGCGGGGGAAATATGTCCGCCGGCGCTGTCACCGAGGTCCACCTCACGGGTGGCCGCGACGCGCTGCTGAACGTCGTGAGGGCCGCTGTCGAGAGGCAGGCCCCCGGCGCGACCATCCCAGGGCACAACACGTACGCGCCGTACGTGCTGACCCGCTTGAGCGAGCACACCACGACGCTCGGTCTGCGTACCCTTGCCAACGCCGGGCCGAAAGGCCACATCGCATTCCACTTCGTGTACGCCTCAACGTTCGGACCACGCGAGGTCGAGGTGTCGTTCGTGGCCCGGCCGGCGCCCGACGTCGACCTGGACGCCGTGCGCGGCCGCCGGGCCGACGCCGCTTCCGGCTTGGACAACGTCTTCGGCCGGTCCAGCGGTCACGGAGCCGGACTGCGGAAGCCCGGAGCGACAAAGGTCAGCACCACAAAGACCAGAGACATCCAGCTGGACTTCGTACCGGCAGGGCAGATCGGCACCGGTGGCATCACCCCCGCCGTCCGGGTGGACGCCAGTCGCGAGGTCAGCGAGTCCCGGACGAGCTCCCGCGAAGACCGCACCTGGATGCGCACGGCCAACAGTGTGGAGTTCAACGGTGTCCGGTACGAGATCGGGTGGCAGGTCGTCACAAGGCCGTTGAGGGAAGTATCACTGGCCGGGCTGCTCGGCCTGCTCCAGCCGCGCGGCCGCGCGGCCACGGGCATCGGGCCGTCCGGGATGGACCCGAACCTGCTCGTCAAGCCGCTGTACGCGGACTCGGGACGTGAAACGGCCGACGTGAGCCTGCGATTCCAGGCCGACGAGGCGCCCGTCGCGGCGGAGGCGCCGGAGCAGGCGTCCCTCGTCGTCGTTCCCGCGCTCCACACCGAGGACCCGACGACCGCGATCGCCGCGGTTCCGCCGGACCTCGGCGACATGCTCGCCGGACCGAGGTGGGCGCCCTCCCGCCCGTTCCAGCTCTACCGCTTCGGCGGCATGGACCAGTTGGCTCGAGCGCTGCGCGCGGTCGATCACACGGTGAACGGCAAGCTCTCCGCGCCGACCAACCAGTCCGACGAGGGAAAGCTCCTGCGGCTCACCAAACTCGTCGCCAACAACCGTCTGACCCGGCTGGAGCCCGCGCACGTCGCGCCCTTCCTCGGTGGCCCCGGCGGCGAGGGCACCTCGATCAGGGTCAGCCTGTACGCCGCGCGGCCGGAGACCGCAAGCAGGGACGTGGCGATCGACCGCATCGAAATATCCTCGGACGGCGCGAGCATCCAAGCGGACAAGACGACCACGTCGTCGCTGGCCTTGGGAGGGGGCGGCGGCGACGCCAACAACTACTTTGGCCCCACCATGCCTGTGCTCGGTGGCAGTGAGGATCGGGGAGGGTCGGCCACCGAGTCCAGCCAGCGCCGTGACCTGCTCCGGTTCGGAACGCCGAAGGAGGGCAAGGACGGCTCCGGCCTGCGCGGTCACCGGGTTCGCGCGGTCGGGGTCGTCGAAGTGCGTGGGCCGGATGGCGTCCGCTGGGTGGTGGGAGACGTCCTCCTCCGCACGACCGAGACGCCGCCTCCTCTTCCCCCGGCACTGGCACCAGCGCAGGCACCGCCACCGGCGCAGGCCGCGGTTGCCGCGGAACCGGTGGCCGAGCCTTCCGCCGCACCGGCCCCCGCGACCTCACCCGGCGTAGACGCGGAGGCCGCGAACACCGCGGACGACTGGGAACCCGGCAAAACGGCTGAAACTGCGCGGACTGCGGAGTCGACCTCCACAGCGGAAGCGACTGCCGTGGCCGTCAGCGAACCGGTCGGCCGAGGGAACGACGACACTGCCGTGACGACCGCACGGAAGGCTCCCGAGCCCTCCTTGCTGGATGTCCCCGGAGGCGGCGACTGCCTCTTCGCCGCGGTACTGGCGAGCGTGGCGCGTCAGGCCCCGGGCGTCTTGGCCGCGGACCTCGACGCCGCCGGCCTGCGGGCGCGTGCCGCAGCCTGGTACGGCTCGGCGGCGGCCGCCGGACTTCGCGCGGAGCACCGCGACCGGAACCCGTTCGAAACGCTGGCGCACGACATCGGGTCCGACCAGGGCACCCTGTTGCGACTGCTGCGGCTGCCTCGTTCGCCCGCGCTCGACGACACGACGGCCGCTCGCATCAGGGCGCGGGCCGAGCTCCGGCAGTACCGCGCGAGACTCGCGGAGCTGGCCGGCACGTCGCTCGACCGTGAACTGCTGAGTGGTCTGCCGGGCACCGCGCTGCCGTCGCTGCTGCCCGGGTTCCGGCCTGACCCGGCCGCCGCCGCGGAAGAGGTGGGCCGGCAGACTTCGCTGGCCCAGGCCGCCATGCTGCGGAGCATTCTGCTCAGTCGGCTGAACGACCCGGCGGAAAGCCGCGCGACGGACGAGCTGTGGGAACAACTGAGAGGCGACTACGGGCAGTTGCCGAGCGAGTCCTTCTCGTCCCGTGCTGCCGTCGCCAGGGCAGGGCACGACGGCATGGTGCAGGACGCGCTGCGCGACCGGGCGATGTGGGTGACGCCGTTCTACGACGAGGTCCCCCAGGTGCTGGCGCGCGCGCTCGACCTCGATCTGGTGATCGTGCGCCCGGACGGGGCGGGCGGAACACTCACCCAGCGACTCGATCCGGACGCCGCAGGGCCGACGGTTCACATCTTCTACAACGGCCATGACCACTACCAGGGGCTCTCCGCTCCTGTGGAAGCCGGCGGTGCCGAAGCCGCGCCCGTCGCGTCCGTGGAGCCCGTCGGGTCCGTGGCGGAGCCCGCTGAGCTCGCCGAGGCGGCGGACCAGGACGTCCGGGAGTGGCTTGGCGAGTTGGTCCGTCGCCATGGGGCCGACGAGCCGTTCACGCGCAGGCTGGTGGCCCACCTGTCGGCTGGGACGATCGCCAGGCTGGCCCCGGCCCTGGCCGTGGTGGACGGCCCTCCGCGTGGTTCCGTCTCTCGCGGGGAACACACGCCAACCGCTCCCCTGGAGCCGGGCGGGGGCCGAGCCCCGTCCTGGTACGCGCGTGGGGCCGGCGCCGAGCCGGCGCCGGCCGCTGTCGGGGAGGCCGAACCCGTCATGAGTTCGGTGCCGGAGTCCACCGTGGAGTCTTCCCGGGCGGAGCCGGAGCCGGGCTCGGGGGCGAACACCGACGTGGGCGAGTCGGCGCACCAGGGGCTCGCAGACAGCCTGCGCACGGAGCAGGAGCTTCAAGCCCGGACAGCCGGCGGTGCGGGCGGCAGCGGTGCCGCCGAGCGCCGTGGCCGTGCGGCACCGGGTTCGCGAGCGGCCGGGAAGCAAGCCGTCGAGGCGGACTCCCTTGCGGTCGAGGAGGAGTGGCCGCTGTCCGGGCCGGCTCCGGTGGAGGCGGTGTCGCACGTGCGCGGCAGCGATGCGGAGCGGGCCGCTGTGGCGGCGGAGTTGACGGCCGAAGACCTGCGGGACAGCCCGGCCGGTTTCTCGCTGGACAGGGTGCGACAGGTACTGACGGCGCCGGGGGAGCCGTCATCGGAGATCAGGGCCGTCGCGGCGCGGGTCGCGTGGCGGTTGTGGGGTGAAGCGTCGGCCGGGTTCGGGGAGGACACGTGGCAGCACGCGGCGGACCTCGTACTGCCGCTCGAGCTGCATCGGGTGTTCGCTGATATCCGCTATGCCGCACGCCCCTTCCGGGAGGCGGTGCGCGAGGTCGCTGAGCGCTTGGCTGCCGATGGGGCGCCGGCGGGGCGGCTGGCGGCGGACCGGGCCAGGCAGAGGCTCGGTCTCCCGCTCAGGGTGCGGGGTGGTGCGCCGCGCGCCGTAGCGGCCCAGCAGGCCGCCGCTGCCGGGGAGGGCAGGGAGATCGGGCCGGTGGCCGGGCCGGCTCAGCCGGCCGCCCCCGTGGTGGACGGTCCGGTGGGCGCGGGTGTGGTGGTGCCCGTGGTGGATGATCCGGTGGCCGTGGTCGTGGTGGGGGCCGACGCGGACGACCTCGGCGGGGTCCGCGTTCCCTGGTACACGCGGCACGGTATGCTCGGCGAGACCGAGGTCGTCGACGTGCCTGCTTGGACCGATGTGCAGGCCGCGGTCGCGGCGGACGGCGTGGTGACCGGGCTCGACTTCGCCGACGCGTCCCCCGCTGTCCGGGAGGCCGTACGCCGCAACCTTCTGGACCTGCTCACCGAGCGAGGCACCCGTCCGGGCGGAGCGAACGATCCGACCAAGGCATGGCACGACATCCTGCTGCGCGGCCGGCTCTTCGTGGCCGACGGCAGACTGGTGTGGCTGCGTCCGGTGCTGGACGGGGCGTCGGCGGTCCCGGCGCGCACGGCGGACGACGGACCGGTCCGCGCGTACAACGTGTCGTTCAACTCCACGTCCGCCGGACACGTGCGGGCTTCTGCCCGCGAGAACGCGGCAGACCTGGTGCTCTTTACCGCCATCAATGTCGCGTCGTCCGCGGCGAGCGTGGCGGTGCTCGGCCTTCCGCAGGTCATGGGTTCGTTCGGCCGGGTCAAGACCGCCGGCGCCCGGCGCAACGTCGTCAGCGGCCGCAAGCTGTTCGTCGGCGAGACCAACGACTTCACCGTCGGCCTGCGGATGCGGGTGTTCGTCGACGGCGACGAACTCGCGCCCGTGGCCGGGGCGCCGGTCGTGGCGCGGGGGCTGACCTTGCGCTTCCCCGCCGAGCTGTCCGGGAGCACCGAGCCGGCGCCGGGGCCGGCCCCGGCGCCGCTGCGGAACCGCGAGCCGGGCGATCAGGGGCGCACGCACCAGCGGTTCCGCCGTGCGGGTGAGGTCCTGCACGCCATCGACATGACCCCGATCGTGGCCGACCTCCAACGCGAACTGCGCGTTCATGGCCGCGTCGAGGCCGAGCAGGCACGGAAGGTCGTCGAGCAGACGCAGAGGACACTCAACGAGAAGACCTCACGCAACCGTGCACACTGGCAGTTGACGAGCGGCGACACCAGCGCCGGTATCCGGAGCCGAGGTCCGTTCCTCAAGGCGTTCTTCGGTCCCATCCGGGTACGGGTGACCGTGGACAGCGCCCAGTTCCTCCAGGTGGCGCCGGACGTCGCCGTGCGAGAGGACCTGGGGGCCGGGTTGGCCGCGACGTCCGGTCGCGGTGGCGAAAGCGGCTTGTCCGTGGTCGCCGGAGTCAACGCCGCAGGTGTCGTAGCGCCGAGCTTGGGCGCGGATCCCCAGGCGAAGGGCATCGCCCCGCTGGCCGGTGTCACGTGGGCGGCAGCACGCGGATGGGGCCACGCGCTGTCCTCGCAGGCGTTCGGCCACGCGATCATCAACACCACTGAGGACCAAGCGCGTTACCGCACGCGGTTGCGGGTCGAGGTGGAGTGGCCCTCGCGGACCCATCCCACACTCGGCACTGTGACGTCGAGCACCGAGGCGGAGCTCGCGATTCCGTGGCGCGACGGAAGGGGGGCCGAGGACTTCGAAACGAGCGTGCTCGGGCATGTCGCCTCCCCCTACGTGCGCGACGTTCTGGCAGGTGCTGCTGCGGCGCAGGGACACGACGCGGCCGGGCCGGTGGCGTGGCCGGTCCCGGTGGCGGCCCAGCCGTATGTGCGGGCCCTGCTCTCCGCTTCCGGTCTACCCAAGAGGCGTGACCCCGTGCGCCCGGCTGTCCTGGACCCCCGCCACCGCTATGTACCGCACGCGAAGGAAACGGTATGGCTGGCCGCGCGCAACGGCGTCGGCTTCGCGGTAGGGACGGCGCTGCCAGGAGCGGAACTCGTCGAGGACCACTTCCGTGCCCGGCTGGAGGAGCTGTCCAGGCCCCCCGGCAACATGCTGTACCGGGCGTTCAACCAGATCACCCGACTGCACCGACCCGCCCGCGGCCGGGCCGGCGCCGACAGCAAGCTCAGCACCGCCTTCGGCAGGCCCGCCCTGGAGGGCAACTTCCCCGCCGTTCTGTCGGGCGTCAAGCAGGAGGTGAAATACGCCGGGCGCCGCTACGAACTGGGCGTGCGCGCCCACTTGACCGAGCACCTCGACTACCGCTTCCACTCAGCGAAGGTCAACGCCCGTGCCGCCTTCGCCGAGGTGGTGACAGGGAGCCGGAGCAGCAAGTGGTCGGTGACCTTGGGCGGTGGCGGCGGCGTACGCCTGGACCTCGGTTTCCTCGCGCGCCTGCAAGTCGGCGGCTTCCGGCTCTTCGGCAGGTACGGGCGCGGCACGGGCGACTCCTTCGAAACCGTCGCGAAGGCGTACCGCCGCACCGAGACCGACGGCACCGTGCACGAGCACGTGTACAACGTCGTCTACGAGTTGACCCTGCAGCCGCTGGCCGGTGGCCCCGCCGAGACGTGGTACGTGCATCAGGACGGCAGCCTGGTCGCCCAGGTCGTCATACCGGACGAACACGTACCCGGGACGCCGCCCACCGCGGAGGAGATCGCCCACACCGGTGAGACGACTGTGGTCGGCGCCCTTCCCGGGGACCGCCGGTTCGATCTCAGCGGCGGTGTGTCCGGGCTCTATCCGGCCTTCCAGGCCATGCCGGGGCTGACCAGGGCCGCGGCGGACGTGTACGCCGAGCTGAACGGCATCGAGGGCACGATGGATGAGGGCATCGCGTGGCTGCCCCGACAGATCCTCAACGCCACCGGCCCGGACGAACTCGCGGCGTTCTTCGGCCACATGACGGACGGCTGGGGCCGGGACGTGGAGTTGCCGGAGCACGACGGCTGGAAGAACGTCATGGTGCTGCGTGTCCACGCCCTCGAACCCCGGCGTCTTGCGGAGGAGCCCGGCGAGGTCGAGATCGAGCAGTACGCCCAGTCCGTGAAACGGCACGTCCGCAAGCGCCACACTGCCATCACCGGCGGTATGCGGGCCGAAGCCGGCCCGCAGTTCCGGCTCGGCTCCGACCAGGGCGGCGACGCGGAGATCGTCGACCCGCAGGCGGGCCCCGACGGCGAGGTCCCCACCCACGCCACCGATGGCGCACAGGTACCGGGCGGGCGGGTCGCGTTCTTCCTCAACAGCCAGTACGAGTACGAACGGTCCTCCTCCCACGACGTCTCCGAGGGCGCCATCGACATCAGTCGAGCCACTTACGGCGGTGCGCCTTCCCTCCACGGGACGGATCCCGTCTTCACCGTCACCATGGTCCGGCGCAAGGGCCGCAAGACGGAGTCGCTGACCAAGTACGTGCGGGTGAGCGGGGCGCTGGACGTTCTCGTCCCCGAGCGCCTGCTGGAGGACATCACCCCGAATGCGGCGGCCGCACCTGTTGCCGCCGCCGTGCCGGGCGGCCCCGCACCCGCTGTCGGTCGGGCCGACCCCGCGGATGTTGCCGGGGTGCCTTCTGTCGTGCTGCCTGCGGATGTTGCCGCTGCGCCCGCTGCGCCCGCTGCCGCGCAGGCCCGCGGTTACGCGGCCGGCCGTATCCCTGTCACTTCCGTCTTCGTCGAACGGCTCCAGGCGGATGTACTCGACGCCGTGCGGCAGCGGCTGCGCGCACGTGGTCTGCTTCCCCGCACCGCGGCCGACGGCGGTGCGGCCGACACGTTCGAGCCCGTCTCGCGGGCACTGCGCGCCCTATTCCGGCCCGACGCGTTGAAGTCCCACAGTGGCGCGCTGTTTGACACCGGTGTGTGGACGTGGATTCCGGTCAGCTTCTTCGCCGGCGGAACGCGTTACCTGTATGTCAACGTCAGGATCGAGGAGGTCGACGCCGCTGACAGCCAACGCTTCCGTGACGATGTCGATCTGACCTTGCGGGGTGAGTCCGCCGACGAGCAGAAGGAGGGCCGGGAGGCTAAGCACCAAGCGGGCTTCGGATCGGTCGTCACGAGCCGGGGCGGCGAGCACACCGAAGAGAGCGACCAACAGGCGCACGGCGGTCTGGACGCGTCCGCCGGCTGGTCCGCGTCCTTTAGCCGGGGATCGGAGAACGCGCGGGAGACGGTCGTCATCCACCGGGCCAACACCAGGGGCGGGGCGGTCGAGTTCGAGCACAACGTCCGTTTCCGGGTCGAGATCGGTGAGACCAGGGAACTGCCCTCCTACGCCAAGGTCGTGGGTTTCCCGGCTCGCGTCGTCGAACTGGCAGCGGGAGCCATTGCCGGGGCCTTCGGCCGCGAGGACGAACTCACCGCCTTCTGGCACACCTTGCGGCCCTGGGTGTGGCACGACGACGGAGCCGGTCAGGAGGTTCCCGGGCGCATCCGGCTGCTTGCGCCGCGCTACCTCACCGTCGACGCACCGCAAGCCGCAGCCGACCCCGCTGTTCCGGTGTTCTCCCGGCAGTACGGGCGGTCGTCGCAGTGGCGTGACGCTGTCCCGCCGCCGGCGCTCAGCGATGACCTGCTGGAAAACCTCCATCCGTGGGACGTGTCCGCCGCTGCAGCCGTCCAGCGGTGGGCGAAGGTCGCAGCGGTGGGCGCCGTTCGGGAGACCAGGCTCGACGTGGGTGCCCCCTGGGACGTCCCGGGCCTCGACTTCTCCACCACCGGGGGCCTCGGCTACCTGCACCGCACCAGCCACTCGATGATTCGGCCGCGCATCGCCGAGCTCCTCGGCCACCGCTACACGGTCAAGGCGGGCGATCGCGAGGTCACCGTCGGCTTCGAACTGTCCGGCGGCGTCGAGTACGCCCCTTCGGCCGCCGACGTACGCCACAAGGCTCGGCACTACCAGCAGGTGGATGAGAAGACGGAGGGACAGGTAACGCGCGAGCGCGGCTGGTTCCTGGGCATCGGTCCGGAGGGCGGCGGCGGCGTGGGTGACAACGCCATGCTCGGCCGCATACCGATCGACCGGTTCTCCGCCAACGCGGAGAAGGACTCGGCGGCCCTCGGGCAGACGGAGGAGAACAACAAGGAGAGCAACCGCGGATTCCGTTACTACCGCTTCGACGTGCGGGTCGTCATCTCGCCGGCGCACCGGCCCGCGCGCCAGCTCACCGTCGACGTGCCGGACGGACTCGTCGCCATGCTCCCGCTCGGGCCCGACGGCGAACCCGTCGCCGACCTGGTCGGACGGAACCGGGCACTCTTTCGAGCGGCTGCGGTGCCCGCAGTGCCGGTGCCGGTGCCGATGCCGGTGCCTGGGGCCGCGGCGCCGGACGCCGCCGCTGTGGTGGCTCCGGCGCCACCGGTCCCCAATGTCGCTGCTGCGGAAGTGGTCGCAGACGGACCTCAGGTAGCCCAGGCTGCGGCTGACGTGGTGGGTGAGCAGCTGGCTGAGCCTGCGGCTGCGCGCCTGGCGGCGCCCGCTCCTGTGGTGGAGCCGGTGCCCGCGCCCGTAGCCGAGGCCGTGCCCGTGCCGGTTGACGGTGATCTGCCGGTGCCCGCAGTCGCGGGGCAGCCCGAGGCCGAAGCCGTACCCGCGCCCGAAGCCGAAGCCGAAGCCGAAGCCGCGCCCCGGGCCGTGCCCCTCGCCGTACCGGCGCGCCGCGCCGAGCCCGCACCCGTACAGGTACCGGCACCGGCGCCCGTGCCGAGGACACCGCCCGCCCGTCCGGTGCTGGGTGGTCTGAACCTCGACGTGGTGCCGGTGGGAGCCGTCACCGCGGTGGCGTCCGACGTGGCGTCAGTCAAGGCCCCGGCGGAGGCCGCACGGACCGAACGGACGGCGCCTGCCGGGCCGGCCGTCCAGGCCCGGCCCGGGGTGGCGGACCCCGGACCGGTCCGTGCCGGTACGGCGCCCGTGGCCGAACCGTCGCCGACCGTGCCCGTCGTGCCCGAGGGCGTACGGTCACTGCTGGTCTCGCCGCGCCTCGTCCCGTTCCGCTTCGATCTGGGCGGGCTGTCGGGCGGTCCGTCGGCGGCGGAACTGGACGGGCTGCGCAGCGGGCTCGAACGGGGCGATACGGCCGAGGTCGAGGCGGGCGCCGCCCGGTACGGAGCACGCGTGGCCACGGAGATCGAGGCCCGCTGGCAGGCCGAGGGCCTGCACCCCTCTAGGGTCGCCCTGGACATCGGCGTCGCGGACCCGGCGCAGCTCACGGTGGCGGTGATCGTCGCCCGTACAGTGGCGGAGACGCTGAGGCACCGAGTCAACGTCATCGTGGCCGACATGCGACCGATCGAGATCTGCCCCCCTGTGGGCGGCCCCCGGTGATCGGAACGAACCACCGCGACGCACCACACGAACGAGGAGAGGCCATCGTGTCCGACAACCCGTCAGACGACTTCGCCGTCCTGGCCCGCCGCGCCCAGCGCATACGTGACAGCGTCACGGGTGCCCAGTCGGAGTTGGCCACCACGGAGGCCACCGGCCACGGCGGCGGCGGACTGGTGCGCGCCACCGTGTCCGGCCGGGGCCGGATCGTCGCACTGGACATCGACCCCTCGGTGATCGACCCGCAGGCGCCGCAGACGCTGTCGGAGCTGGTCATCGAAGCAGTAGACGCCGCCAACGAGGCCATGGCGGCCCAGCGCGCCGAGCGGATGAACGAGCTGACCGGCGGTCTCGCCGAGATCGTCGACCAGTTGCACGGCGCCCGGCTGCCCACCGGACGGGTCGCGCCGATCACGCCCGCCCGCCGCCCCGGCAGCCGGCCGTCGCCCCTCGACGGTCTTCCGCTGCCGCCGGGTGTGCCAGGCCCGAACGGACACGGCAGGCCGAGCGGGCGGGGCGGCACGGGTGCGGACAGCGCGCGCTGAGCGGATGTCCCCGATAGGGAACGTCCCCCGGTGCAGGAACGGGGGCTGTTCACCGCGGGACACCGACTCCTACGGTGAGGGAACTCCATGGTCGGCAGAGGCCGGTAACCGCTCCTCTGCGGCCACCGTGACGGACGAAAATCGCTGATGTCCCGTATCGTTTTCCACCGGCCCGCCCGGGTCCTGCCGCCCCAACTGCCCATGGAACCCGTGGTCCTGGCGGCACCACCGCAGCCCGTCGGACGGGACGCGAACAACTGGCTGATGCTGCTGATGCCGCTGATGACCAGCTTGAGCATGGCCGCCTATCTGATGGCCGGCGGCCGAAAGATGCTGATCCTGCTCGGCATCTGCTTCGTCGTCGTCTCCGTCGGCACGACCGTCGGCATCCGGATGCAGCTGCGCCGCACCGCTCGCCGGGACAAGCTGAGGGCCCGCGACCGCTACCTCGCGCACCTGGTGGAAGTGCGCCGTGCCGCCCGTCAGGTGGCCGAGAGCCAGCGGGTCGTGGCGGCCTGGGCCTACCCGTCGCCGTACCGGTTGTGGGCGATCGCCACCCGCCGCCGCCGGGTGTGGGAGCGGCGCGCCACCGATGCGGACTTCCTCGTCGTCTGCGTCGGCGTCGGCACCGCCCCCCTGGCCACTCCGATCCGGATGGCCACCCGCAACGATCCGACGGTGGAGTACGACGCACGGGCCAAGGCCGCGGCCGACCGGCTGGTGGAGTCCGCGTCGACCGTCGGCAGCCAGCCCGCGACCGTGGACCTGTCGCGCGGTGGTGTCGTCAGTGTGCTCGGCCCGTCCGACGTGGCCCGCGGCGTCGCGAGGGCCGTGGTGTGCCAGGTCGCGGTGCTGCACGCACCCGATGACGTGGGCCTGGCGGTCGTCGGCGACGCCACGTCGTGGGGATGGGCCAAGTGGCTGCCGCACGCCCACGAACCGGACGCCTCGGGGGAGGCGGGCGTCGTCCCCCTGGTCACCGAGGAGTTCGACGGAGTCGCCGACCACCTCCGGATCTGGCTGGACCGGTTCGCCGAGCAGCCGGCCGTACGGCGCGGCATCATGGATCGCGACGCGCCGGACACCAGACGCCGGTTGGTCGTGGTTCTTGACGGCTATGACCCGCGCGCGGGCTGGGCCCGTTCTCAGACCGTGGCGGAACTGCTCGCCGCGGCGGGCCCGCAGAGCGGCATCACCGTCCTGTGTGTCGTCGACCGGGAGCGGGACGAGCCGAGCCGCGCCGACGTCAGGGTGCGCGTCGACGGCGAGGGCGCACTCTCGCTGGACGTCCGTCCCGTGGAGCGGGGCGCACCGTCGCGTCCGGAGGTCAGCGATGTGCTCGCCGAGTGGCCCGAGGTCGCGCTGTGCGAGGCGATCGCCCGCGAACTGTCGCCGCTGCGGCTGTCGGTGGAGGGCAAGGAGGTCCTGAACCAGGTGACCTCCCTGCCGCGGATGCTGGGCATCGGCGACATCGACGAGTTCGACCCGCGGTCGCTGTGGGTCGGCGAGGGCGACGAGGGCGTGCTGCGCATGCCCCTCGGCTTCGACGCCGATGGACAGCCGCTGCTGCTCGACCTCAAGGAGGCCGCACAGGGCGGTATGGGTCCGCACGGCCTCGTCGTGGGCGCCACCGGCTCCGGCAAGAGCGAGCTGCTGCGTACACTGGTTACCGGCCTGGCCGCCACCCACTCACCGGAACTGCTCAGCTTCGTGCTGGTCGACTTCAAGGGCGGTGCCACCTTCGCCGGGTTGGCAGACCTGCCGCACGCCGCGGGCATGATCACCAACCTCGTCGACGACCTGGCGCTGGTCGAGCGGGTCCGCGACGCCCTCGTGGGCGAGCAGCAGCGGCGGCAGCGCATCCTGCGTGACGCCGGCAACGTCGACAACATCCGTGACTACCAGATGCACCGCGCGGCCGGCCGGACCGGGCCCGACGGCAGTCCGCTGCCGCCGCTGCCCTACCTGTTGGTCATCGTCGACGAGTTCGGCGAACTCCTGTCCAGCCGACCGGACTTCATCGAGCTGTTCGTTCAGATCGGCCGGGTCGGCCGGTCGCTGGGCATGCACCTCCTGCTGGCCACCCAACGCCTGGAGGAGGGCCGGCTGCGCGGACTGGACGCGAACCTCTCGTACCGCATCTGCCTGCGCACGTTCTCGGCCGCCGAGTCCCGCGTGGTCATCGGCACGCCGGACGCCTACCGCCTGCCGCCGGTCCCCGGTTCCGCCTACCTCAAGGTCACCGACGCGGTGTACGAGCGATTCCGCGTCGCGCATGTCTCCGGCCCGCACCGGTCGGCGGGCAAGGCGTTCGGCAGCCCCGAGGCCGCCCCCCCGGCCCTCTTCGGCCTGCGGGTGCCACCCGGTCCGGGTGCCGGCAGCGCCCGCCACGAAGAGCCGGAGATCGTGCAGCCGGTCGTCGGCGGGCCCACCGAGATGCAGGTCATCGTCGAGCGGTTGCAGACCGTCGGCCAGACCGTGCACCAGGTCTGGCTGCCCCCCCTGCCGCTCGCGCTGCCGCTGGACGACCTCACCGGCCCGGGCGCCGTCCGTCCCGGTGTCGGACTGGCCGGGGAGTGGTGGCCGGAACGCGGCCGGCTGAGCTTCCCGGTAGGCGTGTCCGACATCCCCTCCCAGCAGCTCCAGGAGCCGCTGGTGACCGACTTCGCGCGGACCGGCAACCTGATGGTGATCGGCGCGCCCCAGTCCGGCAAGAGCACACTGCTGCGCAGCCTGATGCTGTCGGCGATGCTCACGCACACCCCCGACGAGGCGCAGTTCACCTGCCTGGACTTCGGCGGCGGCTCGCTGCTGCCCTTCGCGCAGGCCCCGCACGTCAGCGGGGTCGCCGGCCGGCACGACCTGGCGCAGGCCCGCCGTATTCTGGCCGAGGTCCGCCAGGTGATCGCCGAACGGGAACTGCAGTTCCGGGGGATGGACATCGACTCGCCCGCCGAGTTCCGCCGCCGCCGCGACGCGCGCGGTCTTCCTCCACGGATGCGCACCGCCGACCTGTTCCTCGTCATCGACAACTGGGCCGCGACCCGGAACGAGTTGGAGGACGTCGAGGCCGAGGTGCTGGACATCGCCAACCGGGGCCTCGGCGTCTGCGTCCACCTGGTGGTCACCGCCAACCGGTGGGGCGACGTCCGCACCACGCTGCGGGACGCCGTGCCCGGCCGATTGGAACTGAGGCTGAACGACCCCGGCGAGTCGGAGGTGGACCGGCGGGCCGCCCGGTCGTTCGGCGCGGTACCGCCTGGTCGGGGTCTGGCCCCGCCCGCCACGCAGTTCCAGGTCGCGCTTCCGCGGCTGGACGGTCGCGCCGACATCGAAGAACTCGCCGACGCCCAGGCGAAAGCGCTCGCCAAGCTCACCGCGGGCTGGGAGGGCGCCGTGGCTCCGGCGGTGCGGATGCTGCCCGAACGGCTGACCGTCAGCGAACTCGACCTGCCCGCGAAGGAACCCGCAGGCGTACCCGTCGGCATCGCCGAACACGACCTCAGGCCGATCTATCTCGACCTGACCTCCGCCAACCCGCACTTCCTGGTCTTCGGCGACTCCGGCTCGGGCAAGACCGAGTTCCTGCGCACCTGGATCTCCGGGGCGATGGTCCGCCGCACACCGTACGAGGCGCGCTTCGTCCTGTTCGACTTCCGGCGCGGCCTGCTCGGCCTCGTCCCGCCGGAGTACCTGGGCGCGTACGCGGGCGACGCGGGCACCGCGGCCTCGTTCGCCCAAGCCGTCGCCGACAAGCTCGCCGAGCGGCTGCCTCCGCCCGACGTGACGGTGCAGCAGCTGCGGGACCGCAGCTGGTGGCAGGGGCCCGAACTCTATGTCGTCGTCGATGACTTCGACCTGGTGTCGGCCGGCCGCCAGTCACCGCTCGCGCCACTGCTCGACTATTTGCCGCAGGCTCGCGAACTGGGCTTCCACATGATCATCGCCCGGCGGGTCGGTGGCACGACGCGCCGCCAGATCTCCGAACCGGTCCTCAGCAGGCTCCAGGAGCTGGGTACGGATGGTCTGGTCATGTCCGGCGATCCCCGGGAGGGGCCGATCCTGGGTGACCAGCGTGCCCAACCGCTGCCCCCAGGGCGTGGCAGGCTCATCCGCCGCTCGGCACCGAAGGCCCTGCTCCAGCTCGCACTCACACCCGAAAGTCCCGAGCACTCGACAGGAGCCGGCCAGGCCCCAGTCGTCGCTGCTGCGTGGGAATGAGCGGCGTGTGGTGTTCCCGGGAACCCGGCACGGCGGCGCTGGAGAGTGTTCCGGCGGTATTCCAGGCGCAGGGACCAAGGCCACCGGAAAGCGGTCCGCGTGCGGTCCTGTTCGATCGTGCGGGCAGGAACGTGTATCCGGTGCGGCCCGGCCGAAATTCCCCTTGCGGCCCGAAAGCGCCGGAGCGGCGGGAGCCGGCCGACGGCGGCCCGCGTACCGCGCTCGGCCCTGGGCCACGGAGTACGGCGGAACCGGGGGAAGCACGGGCCACCGGGTCTCCCGCCCGGCGCCGGAGAACGGGGACCGTCTTCCCCAGGCGTACCTCCACCCTCTTCTGCCGCCCTGCAACGGGCCGGTAGGGAAGCGGGGGCGGCTCACGGTGAAGGGTTCGCTCGCCGGATGCCTCGTGGGCCATCAGATCCGTCATCCAGGAGAGACGCACCGGATACCAGGGCCCGGGGTGGTGGCTGATTGCCTGGTGGGCCGAATCGCGGATTGATTGATGCGTGAACTAATGGGAGCATATTCTTGTGATAGCGGGGTATAGGCAGCTGTCCACGAGTCACGAGGGGGGCTCTGGCCATGCGTTGGGGGCGCGCTAAGTCGCGTGCGGCGCGGCCAAAGGGGAAGGCTGACGGCGCATCTTCCGAGGACGCGGTGGTGCTGGTCGAGGACCACGGGGTCCTAGTACTGCTGCGCTCGCCGTCGGACGACTCGTTGGGGGCCGCTGATGTCGCGGATCTCATCAAGGGGCTGGGACCGGACAGGGGCAACGTGACCGTGGTCGCGGGTGCGCACGCGGTGACCTCAGCTGAATTCTGGCCGCGCGTCGGCGAGTTGATGGACTCCTTCAAGGCCGCGGGCGTCACGGCGGTGCGACTCGCCCTGGTCGGCACGGGCGACGACCGGCCCGACCGGCCCGCGGTCGCCCGGAGCATCGCCGAAGACTGGGAGATGGCGGTGGAGGCACCGGACGGGATGGTGCTCGCCGTGCCCGGCGGGTCGCTGTTCGTCCCGTCGACGGCCGGTGCCCAAGGGTCCTGGTGGCGCTTCGCCCCGGACGCCGAGCCCGTGCGGCTGGGCCCGCGTTGCGCTCCGCCCGTATGGCAGGCGTCCCTCGGCGGGCTCCCGGCCGTGACGTCCGGCGGCTGCGCGGTCCACGACATCCCGGCCGGCCTGCTGATCCGGCCCGCCGAGTCCGCGCCGATCGCTCCCGGCGACCTCTACCACGCCATCCCGGTCCACCCCCGTCAGGCCACCGTCGTGGTCGGCGTGCCGTACGGAGAGGACGTGTCGGCCGAAGAAGTAGCCGACCTCCTATCCACCGCACCAGGGTTCGCGAAGTCCGTACGGCTCGTCCCGGGGGGCCTTGAGGACGTGTTGCCGCTCGCACAACGCGTCAGCGACCTGCTGGACACCGAGATCGAGGTCACCACCGGTCTGCCGCTGTTCGCCGCCGACCGGCCGATGGACTTCTACGCAGCCCGGTCGGTGCTCGTCGCCGCCGACGGCACCCCCGGCTGGCTTCCCTTCGTGGACTCCGTGGTCTGCCGTCCAACGCGCGGCTCCGGGCCCGGCCCCGCGCCCCGACTGCTGCGCTGGTCCCCGCCCCTCCCAGGGCCCGGCCGTCCGGCGGAGGGCACGGTCCGCCTGTCCGAACGCTGGCAGGTCATGGTGACCAGGGCCGGGCTGTGGGTGGACCGTCAGGGCGGCCCCCGCGCCCGTCCCCCGGCCCGCCCGGTGTCGACCGAGGGACCGTCCATGGAGGTCGGCGCCCCGGGCGCGCCTCTGGACGCTTCGCTGTGGCCCGCGCTGTCCCGGCTGTTCGCGGCCCTCACGCCCGATCTCCGGTCGCGCGCCACCCTGTACGTCCACGGCGTTCCCGTGGACGGCGGCCGCGAGTTGCGTCGGCTGGCGGCCCACTACGGCCTGCGTACCATTCGCTACTCGGCTGCGGGTCCGCTGGCTAGCCCGGGCGCCGCACTTCTTGCCCGCCCGGACACCGACGTCCGTCCCCAGCCAAACACCAGCTCCCTGCCGCGGTCGGTCAGAGGCCCGGTCGGGCGCTCGGGCGGTGCGGTCCAGGCGCCCGAGAACCCATCGGTGTCGCGGTCAGTGGCTGGGCTCGGCCGAGGACCCGCACTCGTGGGCGAGGCGAAGGCCGACACCGCCGCGGTCCCGGGGGCCGAGGAGCCTGTGCCGGGGCCGTCACTCCAGGGACCCGCGCCGACCCGGGCCGCGGGCCCGGCCCGCCGTTCCCAGGGCGGGCCGGGACTCCTCCTGGTCAGGCACAGCACCAGTACCTCCGCGGACCGGCGCGCCCTCAAGCAGTTGGCCGGGTCCACGTGGGAGCGACACAGCGACTTCGTGGAGCGGCTGCTCGCGGCCCTGCCGGGGCTGGGGGACGAGGAACGGGAGGCCGCCCGGGTCGACCTCATCGCGCTGCACGCCTACCTCGACCAGGCTGACGATGTGCTGGGGCACAGTGAGTTGACCGCAACCCTGCGGAAGCGGGACAGCCGGCTGCTTCCGTACGCGGCCTGCCTGGCGTCGGCGCTCGGGCGGATACCGCCGTGCCGCGGGACCGTGCTCCGCGGTACGGGGGAGCGGTACGTCCGCCCAGGCAGCCTGCGCCCGGGTGCGGTGCTGCGTGACCTCGCGCCGGTCAGCGCCGTGCTGGCCGACGCCGCCGCACCGGACGTACAAGGCGCCCGATACGCCCTCTGGTCGGTCACCGGGCGGCGCGTGCGGCCGTTCGCGGACGGCGCCGACGGACCCGACGAGGTGGTGTTCCCGGCCGGGACATCCTTTCGGGTGCTCGACGTCAGGACGGACGGCGACTTTCCGTTGTTCCTGCTGCGCGAGTCTCCCGGGCCCGGCCCGGCGGCCGGCATCCGGCCGCCGGAGCATCGAGAGGAGGCCGGTGAGCCGGACGACACGGACGACGCGGTCCTCGTCCGGCTGGACGCGGCCTTGACGAGCGTGTCACGGGAGGGCCGGCCCGCGCCGACGGCGGGTTGGCCGCCACGCTGCGCCGGTCCGGTCGGCGAGGGGCCGTGACGGGCACCGTCGCCAGGACCGGGACACCTGGACTGGGAACGCGCCGGACGGACGACGGCGCGAGCGTCAGCGCAGGTCAGGTGTCCCGGCCCGGGCGACGTGGCCGCGCCAGCACGTCCGCCGAGGTGTGCGGGTCGGGCCGCCGACGCTCAATGCGAACGTGGTATGTGGACGCGAAAGAGACTCCCTGGCAGGTGCCCGCGGCCGCGTTAACTCCGGTCCAGAGCATCCGGTCGGCAACCAGAACACCAGCTCCGCCAGAGCCCGGGGCGCCGCCCGCAGGGCCTGAACCAAGAGATGGAGACATGATGGCACGTCAGGAATTGCCTGAGTCCAGCGGATCTGCCGGGGCCTCAGGCCGCGGGATATCCGCCCGACCTGCCGTACGCCGGTCCGTCCCGCTGTCCGGCACGGCCGGCACGCCCAACTCGCTGCGGCCGCAACCGGGCCGGGCCCAGGGCTCCGGCCGACCGTCGGCGTCCGTCATCGGCCAGCCGGGCGGACGGGACGCCGACGCCGGTTCTCCGGCGAGCACGTCCACGTCCACGTCCGCGTCCGCGGTCGCCAGCAGCGCCGACTCCGTGACCGCTGTCGGGGCGCGCGCTGGAGCCGGCACGTCCGGGGCGACCGATCCAGCGGAGCCGAGCATCGTGCCCGACTCCGCGACGCCTGATTCGGTGACGCCTGATCCTGCGGCTACGGAGCCCTCTGCGGTCAGCCCTGGGCCGAAGGGCCCGGTCGCTGCTGAGACGCTTGCCGCCGCTGGTGACGGCGGCACGACCGTCACCGGCGACGACGATCCGGAGGGTCCGCGCGGCGGCCCGTCCACCCGGATGATGCTGCTCGCGGCGGGAGTCGTGGGCGTGCTCCTGGTCGGTGCGGTGTTCCTGACTGTCGAGAACGGCACGTCCCACAACACAGCCGTGAACGCCTCGCAGCGGAGCCAGTTGGACGCGCTTGCCACCGTGCAGTCGACTTCGGCAAGCCCGCTGGCGAGCGGAGGACCCGGCTCCTCGCCGACCTCGGCTGCTCAGCACCCGCCGAAGAAGGCCACGCCGGCGCACACCGCCACGAAGGCGGTGGCCGTGCCCGGCGAGTCGGCCGCGTCGGCGACGCGTGTGCCCATGGCGAAGGGCAAGCCCATGACGACGGGCGAGCCGTTGACGAAGGCCCAGGCGACGACTCCCGCGAAGGCGAAGACTTCGGCGGCCAGCCCGGTGGTGGCGGCCGTGGAGAAGGCAGCCGCTGCCCATTCCGGCCGGCATGTCTGCTACCGCGCCTACCTGGACGCGACCGGCTGGCAGGCCCCCGTGTGCGACGGAGCCGTGGCGGGTTCGACCGGGAAAGACCAGCCGATCAAAGCCCTCGACTTCGCATGGAGCGGAGCCGACGGCGGCGGTGGCACGGCGCTGATGAAGGACGGCGGCTGGCAGACGGGGACGTGGCCTTCGGTCAAGGACGGCGCCGATCTGAACATGGGAACCACCGCTGGCAGCGACGTCATGTCGGGCTTCACGATCGGCGTCTCCTCGGGCAGCATCTGCCAGACCTCCTATCTGCACCAGGCGGGCTGGATGGGCAAGCACTGCAGCGACCCGGGCAGCTGGATCTTCGGCGGGACGAAGAACCGCTCGCTCTGGATCGAAGCAGTCGAGTTCACTGTCTGAACCGCGGTGAGCCCGCCGCCACGCGCGTGCCCGCTGGGAGATGTCAAGTCCGCCGGGACATTTCGGCGCCGTAGGGCTTCCGTCGCCGGTCCCCTGCGCGGCGGGTCGGTGACGCACGCTTGGCCGGAGGACCGGGGTGGGGTCGGCGCGTTCGGCGCGGCGACCGGAGGGAAACACGGGGGCTGGGGCCGATGTCCCCCTGCGGAAGGCGTCTGCCCTGCTGTGGGCCCTCGATCGGATGCCCGGCAAGGCTGTTTGGCCCGCCGCCGGCCCGACCGGGCCTGATCACCTGCCAAGGAGAACCGGCGGTCGTTGGCTTCGCACTCAAGGCTGGGCGCTGCGAAGCGTGGCCTTGACCCCGGATTCCGGACATGGGTTATGCGGTTGGTGCGAGCGTAGTTGATGGTTCTCATTGCCGTCTCGCAGGCAATCGGGCTGCGATGTCCGAGGCGGGAGTGGCGGTGCCGGGTGTTGTAGCGGTGTAGCCGGCCGAACGCGTCGAGGCGGGCCTCGCGCTGCTGGATCAGTCGTTGCGGCGCTGGAGTGTCTCGCGTGTGACCACGGCGTTGAAGGACTCTGCGAGAGCGTTGTCCGCCGAGTTGCCGACGCCGACGGTGCTCTTGGACCGTCGGACATCGGCCCTGCGGCAGGCATCGGCGAATTCCTTGCTGGTGTGCTGGCTGCGTGGTCGGTGTGCAGAATCGCGCCAGTGAGGCTGCGGCGCGTGGCTTCGGCCGCGGCCAGGGCTTCGGTGACCAGGTCGGTGCGTGGTCGGCGATCGCCCAGCGTCCAGGCGGCGTGACGATGGCCGTCGCCGCGGCTGGCGTAGGCCCGTTCCTCCTGAGCTGAAGCGGATTTTGTAGCGGCCCTGAAGCCAGGCGTGATCGCCTCGGCAGATGGGAGAACACAGGTCCGATGCCTGCACCACGGAGGTACCCCGACGAGCTGCGTGAGCGAGCCGTCCGCGAAGTCCAGACCTCCGGTCGTCCGGTGGCCCATGTCGCGAAGGACTTGGGCATCCACAAGGAGGCCCTGCGCGGATGGGTCCGCAGGTTGCGGCCGACAATGGTGACCGTCCGGACCTACTGACCACTGTCGAGCGGGCCGAACTGGGCCAACTCCGCAGGGAAATTGCCGAGTTGCGTCGGGCCAACGAAGGAGCTCGACCAGCCCCGCACGAGGCCGACGCGGTGATCAACCACCTCCGCGACGACTTCGGGGTCGAGCCCGTATGCCCGGAACTGGACCTGCCGGTCTCGGCGTACAACGCTCGCCGCCAGCGCCTGAAGTCCGCCCGGCGACAGCGCGACGAACAGCTCATGGAGCACATCCACCGCATCCATGACGCGTCCGGCGAGACCTACGGAGCCCGGCGCATCCACCGCCGGCTGCGACGCGAGGGCATCATCACAGCCCGCTGCGCACCGATCTCCCACTGGACGCGCTGGAGATGGTGCTCTGGCGGCGGGGAATCACGAAGGGCTCGGGTCTGATTCATCACCGCGATCGAGGCTCGCAATACGTGCCGATTCGCCACGGGGAGCGGTTGTTGGAGGCTGGCGCGACCGCGACCGTCGGGTCCGTTGCGGACAGCCACGACAACGCCATGGCCGGGGCACTTCGTTCAGGGCCGAGCTGATCGAGTAGCAAGAACCCTGGCGGGACGTGGACCAGGTCGAACGGGCCATCGTCCAGTGGGTCGGCTGGTACGACGAGCGCCTGCACTCCGTCCTTAACCACCTCCCGCCCGTGGAATTTGAGACCCGGCACAACCGATCCCAGTCAGCAACGAACGCCGCCCGAAACCGTGCAATCCGGCAGCTACGAAACTCGGGACTCACTCTCACCCAGCGCACCGTCAACCCGGCCCTGGCCGCAGCCCGGGCACCGGTTGAACGCGGCATGGCACAACTGAAATCGCGGCAGATCAACCGGCGATCCCGCATCAGCACGAACCGCATGTCCGTCATCGCCACCGCTGTCCTCACCCTGGAAAGGCAACGCTGAAAACGCTCAGCAGATCCGCGGGTCGACGACCGGGTTGGAGTGGGGGTTCGGTAGCAGGATGGTGCGCAGCGGTATCTCGAACCAACGAGGGTCGATGTGCAGACCCATGACGCGCTCGGCCAGCACCAGTTGCCGCGCTCCGCGCAGCCACTCGTCGTGCTCCGGGTCGGTCAGGTCCGCGCACCAGGCCGGGTCCCATGCGGGGTCGGGATCTGGGTCGGAGAGCGGAGTGAGCGGGCCCCAGGGTTCCTCATGGATGACTAGTCTGCCATCGACTGCGTAGCTGATGATGTCTGCGCAGTCGACGTGCGTGAAGATGGACAACGCACGGGCGCCCCCTTGCGAAAGATTGCGGAGCGCATATGCGCCCCTGTGGTCATTCTCGATCGCGAAGACCAACCCCGGTGCCGCTGTACCGACCTGCCTCGCGTTCCGAAAAAAGAACGACGCCCCGGCACCATCGCCCCGACGAGGGACTCGGACGGTCCCGGGGTGGCCTGACCTGCAAGACCCACATTGCAGGCGAGGGCGGTTGCCGCCCAAAGTCCTTGCTGCTCACCCCGGGCCAGTGGGGCGATGCTCCCCAACTGGTCGAGGTTCTGGGCCGGATCCGGGTGCCCAGGCCGCTGGGCGGCACGCCACGGACCCGTCCGGAGCACGTCGGCGGCGACAAAGCGTACAGTTCCCGTCGCAACCGTCGCTACCTGCGAAGACGCCACACCAAGCATACGATCCCCGAACCGAAGGATCAGCGGGCAAACCGCCAACGCCCCACCCGACCTCTTCAGCCTGTCGTCCTCATCACCCTTCGGCAGGCGGCAACCTGATCGTCACTCGTGCGCACCGCCGTTGCTGCGCGCCGTCGGGGTGGTGGGTTCGGCGAGGCTCCTGGCCGCGAAGACGTTGTCGCTCTCCATGGCGTCCAGGCCCTTGGCCATGGTTTTGATGCCGTCGGATGTGCTCTCGAAGAGTCCGGCACTGCCGAGCACGGCCTCCTTGATCCGCTTGGAGCCGGGTTGGTACTGCGAGTAGAACTGATGGCCGGTGTTGTCATCGCCCCAGCAGTCCCACAAGCTGTCCTCGGCGGCCGTTAGCCTGGTGCCGATCCCTTTCAGCCGGGAACCGAGTTCGCGCATGTACGGCTCGTACTTCGCGATGGCGTCCGTGTCCGCGTAGAACTCCTCGGCCATGGGTTGGGCCCTCCCGTCGGGTGTGGCGCGGTCTGCCGGGCCTGAGTGCCCGCCGACCGCCGCGCGCTTCCGACGAAGCGTCGCGTCGTCTCTCCCCAGGTCATACCCAAAGTGAGTTCGCGGGTGAGCGATCGGGACAACCGCGCCTGTCCGTACTCGCAATCCTGCCCGTACGGCCAGACTTGCGAGGGCGCTGAGTGGTGCCCTGTAGGACGCCGTGAGCCCAACGGCGCTGTTCGGAGACGCTGTTCCGACGCCGCCAGGCGTGTGCGGCCCTCACCCGGGCCCCACCGCGCCTGATGCCGCCTGTGACCTGCTTCGTTACTGTGCAGAACATGACGGTGAGGCGGACGACTGCGGTGCACGCTATGAGCGGTCAGGAAGCGCTGGGCCCGCCGACGGATCGAGTTGCAATGGTCCACGCCCCGCGCGTCCTCTTCCGGCAGCCCGGATACCCTCCGCGGCGCAGTGCCGCACCTGCTTTTCGAGTGCGTCCGTGGTGACCGGGCGCACGACGAGGCGCGTTCCCGGCCGGCTTTGGGCGGCCCGGGGGACCTTCGGGCCGCGGTTGGAGGTCAGCGGCACGGACCGGGTGCTGATCGTGCACGAGGCCGGTGCGGTCCCTGATCATCTCGACCGCGCTGCCGCGGAACTGCGCCGCCGTTCGCACCCCGCGGACCGGGTGACGGTGCTCACCGGCGCCGGCTTCGACGACCACGACGCCCTGTTGGCGGCCCTGGTCCCGGCACTCGCCAATGCCGGCGGGGACGGAGGGCCCCGCACCGTGCGGCTGGCCATGGCTCGGGCCGGGACCGAGGCCGACGGGCAGCCTGCCCTCGCCCACACCCTCGCCGATGCGCTGCCGTGCGATGTCGTCGCCCCGGCCGGACTTGTCGTCGTCGCGCCCGGGGGCACCCTCTTCGCCCCGGACCTGCCCGGTGTTCCCGGCGGTTGGTGGCGTTTCTCGCCCGGGCTCACACCTCGGCGCACCGGAACCCGGCTGCCCGCACCGGCGTGGCAGAACGCCGTGGAGCGGGCAGCACCTCCCACAGCTGACGGCTGCGTGGTGGAGCAGATACCGGCCGGGCTGCTGGTGTTGCCCGTCGGCGCGCCCCCCGAGGATGCCGGCGCGTTGTGCTACGCGGTGCCCGTCGACCCGGACGGCCCGCTGCTGCTCGTCGGCTCGTCGCGGACCGCGGCGGTACCTCCGGATGTCCTTGCCGAGGTGATCGCCGCGCTGCCCGGCCCGATCCGCAGTACGGTTCGCCTGGTGCCCGGTGGCGGTACCGATCTGCTGGCCGCCGGGCAGGGGGTGGCCGATCTCCTCGGTATCCCTGTGCGGGTGTCAACCGGCATGCCACTGCTCCTGGACGCGCCTTCCGGACCTACCGGCTCGCCGCGGACCTTCCTCACCGATGCCGACGGCGAGCCGTCCTGGCGCCCCTACGTCGAGGTGGTGACCTGTGAGCCGGCAAGCGGAGGCCGTCCGTCGGCGCCACGCCTGGGCACCTGGCGGCCTCCCATAGGAGGACTGAAGCCCGGACTGGAGCCGGGAGCGATGATGCTCGACCGGAAATGGGAGGTCGTCGTCACTCGCGCCGGACTCTGGGTGGGCCCGGTGGGCAGCCGGGTGCCGGAGGAGATCGCCGCGCGTCCGGTCGCGCCCGACCTGATGGCCCTCGACGTCGGCATCCCCGAACAGACCTTTCAACCGTCTGTCTGGGAGGCACTGGACCGCCTGTTCACCGCCTTGCAGGATGACGTGAGGGAGCGGACCTTCGTGCGGCTCCACGGTGACTGTTCCACCGAGGACCTGAGGGACCTGCGCCGTCTGGCGATGCGGCACGACCTCGCCGTGGCTCCCCGGGACCGGCTGGCGGGCCGGTCCGCCGCCGGCCTCACCGCGGTGGGTCCCGCACCTGCCGACACCGCGGACGGCGGCGACCGGACGGAGCGGGCCGGGGACGAGGAGGCGCCGGCTGTGCTCCTCCCGATGTCCTCCCGCGCGGAGGGCATCGTAGTCGCCAGACGAGCCTCGGAGGCCGCCGGGGAAGCAGGGGCGTTCGAGCCGACCGCGGCGTCTGGAGCTGCCGTGGGCATGGCCGGGCCCCTTTCCGGGCCGATTACGGGAGCAGCCCCACGGCTGGTCCACGAGAGCGCCGAGGCCGGGAACCTGGGCGTGAGGATCGACCCCGACCCCGAGCTGCCGCAGGCCGTGGAGCACGTCTTCAGGCCGCCCACCACGGCCGCGTCCGAACCTGCCCAGGTACCGGAGCAGGCTCCGGGCCCGGCCCGTGGCGGAACCTCTGGAGGCGTTGCGGCACCGCTGCCGGCCACGCCGACATCTGACTCGGTACCGACTGCGGTCGGACGACGTGTGCCGGGCGAGCGGCCCGCTGAATCCGACGTGCCTGCGGAGCCCGCGTCGGACCAGGTCGCCCCCGTAGCGGCACCGTTGCGGGTAGCCGCTGTCGGCGTGATGGGGGCGCTGGTACTGGACCTGCCGAAAGCGAGTGCCCCCACGTTCACGCCTCCCGACGCCGTCCCCGCGCTCGACACACGGGTGGCCGTACCGGTATTCGCGTCCGGCGCGGAGGCAGAGGGAGGTGGGCGGGAAAGTGTCCGGGACCGAGAGCCACCCGGGGAGACGGGTTGAGGGCCGCCGTGGCCCGCGTTACGTCGCTAAGCGGTGGACCCCGGCCGCTCAGCCGTCGGTGGGACCACGGCCCGACGAAGGACGATGAGGAGAACGGATGACCCCGAAGCAACCGCCGGGCGGGCCCGCGCTCGGTACCGACAGGGCGGACCCAGGTGGTTCGCTCCGCGCCCGGCGTATACGCCGGGCCCTGCCCCTGCCCCTGCACGACGGCGACCTCGAAGGTGCCGCAGCCTCAACCGCGCTTGCCCAGGAACGGGCCGTCGCCTCCGGCGCGCTCGCGCGCGTCGCAGCCCAGGCGATCGGCGAGCCGGGCGTGGAGCACACGGGAGCGCCGCAGGGCACGTCCGCCGCTCCCGGTCGTGAACTCCCGGACACGGCCGCTCGTCGTTTCCGCCCCGACTCCGGGCGGACCGGCACCGATCGAATGGGCGCGCTGGCCAAGGCGGGCCGGTCCAGGACCGGCCCGTGGCCGCTGGTCGCCGCCGCGGCGGTGGCCGGCGCGGTCCTCGTCTCCGCGCCGCTGCTGCGTCAGTCCCACGACGGGGACTCGCTCGATGTCGAGGGCCTGGACCGTGCGACCCCAGTGGCAACCCTCGGTTCGCCCGCGGACGGTGGCACTTCAGACATCGCCCCGGACGGTTCGAGCGACTCAAGGTCGGCCCTGACGAACGGCGGCAAGGGTCTGGAGTCCGGTGCCTCGCCGAGAGCCGGGGAAGCCGCGCCCACTGGTACCGGCTTGCAAAAGGCCGGTGTGGACCCGCAATTCGAGGACACCAGTCCGACCGGCTCACTGAGCGCGCCTGACAAGGGCGTGTCGGACGGTGCCACACCGTTCAGCCGGGAGATGGCACCCCACTACAGGGCGCCCACCCTCTCGACGTTTCCCGAGACCGACGGGCCGAATTCGTCGAAGGCTCGGACCACGACCGACGGAGCCTCCGGTTCCGACTCGCCAGCGGCGAAGAGCACGCAGGTGCCTGTGCCCACTGACGAGAGGCAGGCTGCCAAACCCAAGGCCGCGCCGAGGACTTTCCTGAAACTTCTGCCCAAGGCGACAGCCGCTTCCGCGCCTGAGTCCGCCGCGAAGTCAGAACCCACGTCGGAGACCAAGGCCGAACCGAAGGCCGCGGCGCTCTCCACGTCCAAGGCCGAATCCGCGAAGGAGCCGGCAGCCAAGCCTGCCGCGAAGCCACTGGACGGAGGTGTCACGCTGTCGGCGGAGAAGCCCGCGGTCACCGACGGGACCGGTCCCGGCAACGAGGCGGGCGCGTCGCAGGACGGGAAGCCGCACGACACGCGGCCGGCCACGACGGACACGGCGGCAGGTGCCAAGGCCGATGACAAGACCACGGACAGGGCCGCCAGCGACCCGGACGCCAAGGCGAGCGGGCAGGACGAGCAGACGAAGGCGGGCAGCCAGGACAGCACGGCCTCCCAGCCGCACTTCAGCTCCTCGAAGCCGACTGCTCCCGCCGTACCGAGCAAGCCGCTTGTTCCTGGCATGCCGGCCGCTCCCGCCGTACCGAGCAAGCCGCTTGTTCCTGGCACGCCGGCCGCTCCCGCCAAGCCGGCTCACGGGACACGTGTGGTGAACGCGACCACGGTGATCGAGCCCGGCGCGTCAGTCTCCACCGACCACGTACGGCTGGGACTGACACTGGACGGGGACCTGGTCGTCAGCGACGTGAATGGCGCCATTCTGTGGTCCGCGCACACGTCGGGCAGCGGGAACCAAGCGGTGTTCCAGTCTGACGGCAACCTCGTCGTCTACAACTCGGCCCACCACGCGCTGTGGGCATCCGGAACCGTCGGCCATTCCGGCGCGCACCTGGTGCTTCAGAGCGACGGCAACGTGGTGGTGACGTCGGCGTCAGGAGCGGCGATCTGGGCGGCTGGAACCGTTCACTGACGCTGTCCTGCCGCGTCTGGCGGTGCGGGGGCGGTCGTGCGGCCGGTCCGGCACACACCCTTTGCAGCGGCTGGGGCACACCCGATGGGGTGCGCCCCAGCCGTGTCAGGACTCTCCGTTCCCGGCTTCCCGTACCCCGCGCTCCATGTAGTCGCGGACGCGTTCCTGCGGCTCGGGTTCTTCGGGCAGCAAGCTGCTGAGGTCGGCGGTGCCGTTCAGCGCTGCCGAGGGTCTCAGCCCGAGGGGCAGGTTGCCGAAAGCGATCTCGTCCACCTCCTCAAGCGCCTTCGCCCGAGCTTCCGCGATCGTGGCCTTCAGTACGTCGCCGAGTTCCTTGGGAGACAGTCGGCGGAAGGCCCCGGTGGGGAACTCGATCTCCGCTACCTCGCCTCGCGCGCTGACCGTCACTTTGACCACACGCCGCGGCGCCGTCGCCGTACCCGTCAAGGAGTTGATGCGGCGCCGGTAGGTGTCGGCCTCGTTTCTCCGCGTACGGTACTCCGCCATGAGTTGTTCGATTTCCTGATCGTAGCCGGACAACGCTACCCTCCGTCACCTGCCGCTGGTTCACCCCGCGCCGGGGACCGCTGTTCGTCGTGGAACAGCCGCTCCGATGATCGTGGATAGCACGCGGGCGCGCGTGTTCTCCAGCGGGGACCGGGATTTCATCCCGTGCGGATGTGGGCTCTACCCGTTTGGACACCTTGGGCGTTACAACGATGGAAATGGGGAGGTGCCACGATCTGTGACTGCCGGAACGAGCGGCGCCCCGGCCGCGTGATGTGGCGGCCGGGGCGTGACGGGGGTGTCGTGCTCTGCGGATTCAGGACAGGATGTCGTCCGGGTCGTTCGGGGACGCCCAGGTCCCACTGTCCTGGACGAGCAGGTCGGCACTGGCGCGGCTGGTGCCCCCCTCCGCGGCTTCGTCGGCCTCTCCGTCCTGGTGCTCCCCTTGGGCCTCCTCGGACGCCTCGACCTCCTCGAACGAGGCGGTGCTGCACATCACGACGTCGCTGGAGAGGGAGAGGCCCCCGGTCGGCGGAGAAGAGGCGGCGGGCGTGCGCGTGGGCTGCCAGGTGGCCAATCGGGGCGGCTCCGAGACTTCTGGGATGTCCGAGCCGCCTGTCCAAGTCTCCTCGCCCTCGTGGGAATAGCGGGAGAGCGGACCGTCCCGCTCGTCCTCGTCGGGCAGGCCGTTCGCCAGCAGCAGGGGTATGAGCGAGCTCTCGTCGTCCCAAGCGGCGTAATCGTCGCCAGCGGATTCTCCTGTCGGCCCGACATCGTCCGGCGTGCCCCCGCCGTGCTGCTGGGCGTGTCCCTGGTCGTCACCGCGGGCGATGAGTGCTCCGCCTGCCAGCAACGCCGCCTCCGCCGCGAGCGTTGCCTCCTGGACACGGCCGCCGTGGCTGCCCTCGGCGGAGCCCGCCGGTCCTTCGGCGGTGCCGGCCGTCGGAACCTCGCCTTCCGCGGGCAGTGGGTCGCTGTCCTGGGCGTCGCCCCAGGCGCCGTGCTCGCCGAGCAGGTACGCGGAGCTGGTGGACTCGACGTCCTGCCGCCCACCGGCCGCGACACCCGCAGTGCCGGGCAGGACCGGCATGGGAGACCAGTCGTTGCCGCTTCCCTCGGTCGACGGGGCGTGGAGCATCGTGAGATGTGCGCCTCCCGCGGTGACGGGTCCCGAGCCCTGCCCGACCTCGTGTGCGACTTCCCGATCGTCTTCCCAGGGGTTGGTGGTGGGGTCGAGGAGGCCGCTGGAGTCGGTGGGGTCGGTGTTGGTGGGGTTGTTGGTGCCGGCGCCCATGCCGCCCATGCCGGGCATGTAGGGCATGCTGCTTGGGGTGGTGCTGTTTTCGGCGGCGAGGTTTTCGGTGCCGGGGAAGGTGGTGGGGGTGGTTTCCGGGGTGGTGGGGAGGTCGAGGCCGGTTTCGCCGGGGAGGGTTGCGGCGGTGGGTTCGTCGGTGTCGGTGGGGCCTTCCCAGGGGTTGGTGGTGGGGTCGAGGAGGCCGCTGGAGTCGGTGGGGTCGGTGTTGGTGGGGTTGTTGGTGCCGGCGCCCATGCCGCCCATGCCGGGCATGTAGGGCATGCTGCTTGGGGTGGTGCTGTTTTCGGCGGCGAGGTTTTCGGTGCCGGGGAAGGTGGTGGGGGTGGTTTCCGGGGTGGTGGGGAGGTCGAGGCCGGTTTCGCCGGGGAGGGTTGCGGCGGTGGGTTCGTCGGTGTCGGTGGGGCCTTCCCAGGGGTTGGTGGTGGGGTCGAGGAGGCCGCTGGAGTCGGTGGGGTCGGTGTTGGTGGGGTTGTTGGTGCCGGCGCCCATGCCGCCCATGCCGGGCATGTAGGGCATGCTGCTTGGGGTGGTGCTGTTTTCGGCGGCGAGGTTTTCGGTGCCGGGGAAGGTGGTGGGGGTGGTTTCCGGGGTGGTGGGGAGGTCGAGGCCGGTTTCGCCGGGGAGGGTTGCGGCGGTGGGTTCGTCGGTGTCGGTGGGGCCTTCCCAGGGGTTGGTGGTGGGGTCGAGGAGGCCGCTGGAGTCGGTGGGGTCGGTGTTGGTGGGGTTGTTGGTGCCGGCGCCCATGCCGCCCATGCCGGGCATGTAGGGCATGCTGCTTGGGGTGGTGCTGTTCCCGGCGGCGAGGTTTTCGGTGCCGGGGAACGACTCGGGGATTCCGTCGGATTCCGTCGGCACTCCGCTGGAGCCGGGAGCCTTGGATTCAAGGCCCAGATCGCCGGGGAACGACGCCGGGGCGCCGCCACCTGCCCCGGTGTCGGCTCCCCCCAGTCCCGGCACGCCGTCGGCCAAGTCTCCGGTGGCGCCGGCACCGGCGTCGCCAGGGAAGTCCTCCGGTAGACCGTCCTCGTCGAAGGGGGACTCCTTCGCCAGCGCCTCGGACGGAAGACCGTCGGAGCCCGCTCCGGTATCCGTGGAGCCGGGGAACCCGGCGGGGGTGAGGCCGGGGATGCCCGATCCGTCCGTGCCGGGGTCCGTCGACTTGCTGAACGGCGTCAGGTCTCCCACATCCGAGCCTGGCACACCGATGCCGCCCGCAGGGTCCCCCGACGCGTCGGTGCCGCCCGGGAATGCGTCCGGGTCGCCAGCCCCCGCGTCGGGGTTGAGGGCGTCGTCCAGCGCCTTCGAGTCGAAAGGTGTCACCGGCAGGTCGTCGCCCGCGCCTCCCGTGTCCGTGTCCGGGAAGGCTGACGGGTCTCCGTCCAGGGAGCCGGTCGGGGAATCGAGCGACGTGGGGAACGGCGCTGCGGTTGCGCCGGAGTCGCCCGCGCCGGTGTCGGCGTAGTCCGAGCTGTCGAGGTCTCCCGGGAATCCATCGGGATTCGGGTCCACCGAGTCGACGGGCGGGACGGTGTCAAGCGCTGGCGTCGCGAGCCCGTCAGGTGTGTCGAGGGGGTTCGGCGGAGCGTCGGTGTCCGGGGGAGGCGTCGTGTCCGGCGGTGTGGAGTCCGGACCGGTGATCGGGGTGGGCGACTTGATGTTGTCGATCGTCACCTGGTATTGGCTCGCAAGGCTCTTGAGTACCTTGCGCATGTCCTCGTTCATCGCGTCGACGATCTTCGGCTTCGTGTGGACCATGACGAGGCCGGTATTACTGTCTACAGGCGCGCCGTCGTTCTTCGCCTGCTGCGCGTACCACGCGTCGATCTGGTTCAGCAGGTCCTGAGCTCGCGCCAGACTGGCGCCGTTGTTGGCGAGTTGCTGCGGTACCGAGTCGGTACCGGTCACACCGCCTGAGAGCACGTCGGAGTTGGCCGCGACCTGGTTGGAGAAGGTCGTCATCATCCCCAGGAACGAGTCGGCGGCTGCGCCGCGCCAGGGCCCGTCATCGCCCGCCAACGCCGTGACCTGCTGCTTGAGGGCGTCGGCCACTTCCGCGAAGATGTTCTGCGCGTAGGCGAACGCGTCCGCGGCGTTGTAGAGCGAAGTGGACGAGGAGACTGCTGTGGCATGCGCCTCGTTGGCGTCATCGTCCTGTCCTGCGGACATGCCGTTGACCGCGGCCTTGATCTGCTTCCAGTCCCACGTGTCGTAATCCGAGACGGAACCGGCATCGCTGCCGGGATCGCCGTAGACTGCCCCACCGTCACCGGTGACGAACCCGTCGCCGTCGTACTTGTTGTCGTCGCTGTCGGCCATGCCGCTCCCGTCGTATCTTGGCCGCCACCCGATCGTCCGGCGGGGGATGGGGGGAGCGCCGTGGCCGCTCACCCCCACCACGTCGGCAGGCCAGATGCGCCGACAGGCGCCGATGGCCCAGTGGGATCGCCGACGCCCGCCGTGAGCGACGATCAGCTGCCGCTGCCGCTGCCGCTGCCGCTGCCGCTGCCGCTGCCGCTGCCGCTGCCGCTGGCACTCGCGCTGCTCCCGCCGCCATCCTTCATGAGGCTGTCGAAGTCACTCTGCGAGGCCACCATGGCGTTCTGCACGTCCGTCGCGGAGAGCACACTGCCATCGTGGATCGACTTGTACTTCGCGGACAGCTCCCGGACCCCCACAGCGATGTCGGAAAGACCCGAGGCAAGGTCTCCGAGGGTCAGGAGCACCGACTTCTTGAGTCCGTCGTCACCGTTGGGCCCGTTGGCGTCGGCCCGGATCTTGTTGCCGTGGTAGAAGGCTCCGGCCCGGACGTCCACGTTGTCCCGCACGTAGGCCAGGGCGTCCTGCACCGGCTTCACGAGCTTGTCCATGTTGCCCGCGAACAGGTCCAGGGCGTCGGTGTCGACCTTCGTGGTACCGGCCGTGTCGCTCTTGGGTGGAACAGCGGGAGGGTCGAACTTCCCCGCTGCCGAGTTGTATGTCCCCGGTCCGGAGTCCACCGTGTCGCCGTCGGGGTTCTTGGAGGTCCACGTGTAGAACTCCGGGATGGTTACGGTCACCGCCTACTCACTTCCCCCAGAGGCGCACGCCCTGGCGCTCTCCGTCACCGTAGGATTCGTTGATGGTGCCGAGCATGCGGGTGGCCAGAGCCGCCTTCTGGGTCATGTCCGACGCGGCGGCGTCCCACTGCGCCTTCACCTCGGCGTAGACGGTCTGAGCGTCGGAGGTCCACTCGCTGAGGTTGATGCGGGCCTGGTTGTCGAGGTCGGTGAGTGTGGAGTTGATGCGCTGGGTGATGGTGTTCATCTCGCCGACGATGAAGTCGACCTGGGACATGTCGACGTTGTAGGTGGCCACGGAATGACTCCTTCTCGGGGTGCGGGTGGGGGAGTTCCGGCCGACGGCTTAGAAGCCGGGGAGGGTCACACCGCTCTGCATGCTGCTGGCTACCTGGAGAGCGGTGCTGTTGGTGTCGCTGTGCACGTTGGCGTACACGTGGGTGTTGGCCGAGAGGGTCTCCAGCATGCGCTGGAGGGCGTTGTTGACCCTGGAGAAGTCGGAGAGCCACTCCTGCATGGCCTGGCTGTAGATGTTCGCGGCGTCACCCTGCCAGCTCGCCTGGAGGCCCATGATCTGGCCGTCCATCTGCGAGTACGAGCCGGTGGTCTCGTCCAAGGCCGTCTGGAACGTCCCCTGGGCTGCGGTCATTCCCTGAATGTCGACTTGGGTTGCCATGCCACTCCTTTCGTCCGTTGTTCGCGTCCGTGGGGTGCGAACGTGGCTACTCGTGCAGTCAGCGTCCATGGTGGGCCGCGACCGGGAGCGGCGGAGGTCCGTACAGTCGTCGGTGCCCCACCGTCCGCGAAGTCTGCCTGTCCGTGCCGTTGGTGCGCGCGAACGTACGCAGCTGCCCCGGCCTGTGAGCGCCGCGAGGTACGTGTCGGGTCCCAGCCACGGCAGGGCTCACGGGCCGGTCGGCACGGGTTCGGCCGAGCCGGGCGCGGGGCCTGCCGACGACGGCACCGTCGCCGCCGGCGCCGCAGCGACGCCCGTGGCGTACAGCTCATCGGTGCCGACCTCACGGTTCTCACATCGCGCGGCCAGCAGATCCGCCAGCCGGTGCGCGCCGAAGACCGCGCCGGACGGCGGCCGCACGGCGAACTCCGCCTCCAGCGTCCTGCGCCCATCCGGTGCCAGAGAGAAGCCCTGCGTACGCAGCCTTCGGTCCGCCAGCTCCGCCAGCTCAGCCGGCGGGTACGGCACCAGCCGCACGTATTCCGCGAGCGTGGCGGTCAGCGCTTTGCGGCGGCGCAGCACAGGCAGCATCGGCGGCCCGCCACTGAGCACCACCACCGGAGCGCCCGGCGCGGTGAGCGCGCCTGTCAGGGAGTCCAGCACCGTGTCCCGCTCCTCCTGCGGGCGGTGGTCGAACGCCGGGTCGAACTCCGCGAGCAGTACGCCCCCGGCGGCATCCGCCACCGCCGACAGCAACCGGATTGCGGACTGCTCGGGCCAGCGGGCGGGCACCTGCGACAGCGGTACCCGCAGTACGGCGCCGTGCCGCACTATTCCGGCCTCGGCCAGGCCCCGTGCGTACAGCGCGGCGAGTGCGGCACGGCCGGAGCCCGGAAGCCCCTCCAGTGCCACGCTGGCAGCCCTAGGCATCGGCGGGCGGTCCTTGCCTCGGGCCGCCGCCAGCCGCCTCAATCGCGTCAACACGGCGTTCCGGGCGTTCTGCTGACCGGTGAAGTCACCGAGCCGGTGCAGTGCCGATCCGCTATCGTGCCCTCCCGCGCCCACGGTGCCGCTGGCGCCGTCAGCGCGCGGGCCGGGGACGACGGGAACGTCGTCTCCTTGGAGGACGCTCAACTCGTCGTCGTGCCTGGGGGGGCCAGCCGCAAGCCGGGAGGCTTGACGGCTGATCATCTCCTCGAAGATCTGCCGCGCCACTCGGCCGTTGCCGAACGTGTCGCTCTTGGGCACGTCCTCGAAGTAGCGCACCAGCGCTTTGAGTGCGTCGGGCGACAGCTCGTAGTAATGCTTGCCGCACAGGCCCCGAACGATGGTCACCAGCTCGTCGGCGCTGTAGTTGGGGAACTCCACCGTGCGGGTGAAACGGGAGGCCATGCCCGGGTTGGAGGCGAGGAACTGGTCCATCTGCGCGGAGTAGCCGGCCACGATCACCACGATCTCGTCGCGATGGTCCTCCATGAGCTTCATCAGCGTCTCGACGGCCTCCTGGCCGAAGTCCGGTCCGGAGCCCCGCGACTGGTTGGTGAGCGTGTACGCCTCGTCGATGAACAGCACACCACCGACCGCCTTGTTGAAGACCTCGGTGGTCTTGATGGCGGTTCCGCCGATGATCTGGGCGACGAGGTCCGCGCGGGCCACCTCGACGATGTGCCCCTGGCTGAGGATGCCGAGTTCCGCCAGCACCGCGCCGTAAAGCCTAGCCACAGTGGTCTTGCCGGTGCCAGGTGGCCCGGCGAAGACCAGGTGCCTGCTCATCGGCGGCATCGGCAGCCCCATCTCCAGCCGGCGCTGCGCCATCTTGTTGAGGTTGATCAGTCCGTTGACCTCGCGCTTCACGCTCCCCAGGCCGACCAGCGCGTCCAGCTCCGCCAGCGGCCCCACGACATGAGCATGGCCGACCCGTCCGTCCCCTCCCCCGTCTCTGTCCCGGGGCCCGCCTTCCGCCGGCCCGCCGGGCAAGGACGTGCCGCCGGAGGAGCCCGGTGGGCGCGCGGCAGCGGGTGCCGGAGTGTCCCGATCTCCCACCGCCTCCCCGCCGTTGTCGCGGATATCGCAGTCGGTGAGGACCGTCGGCTCGTCGCCGCGCGCGTGCACCCCGTCCCCGGCGTTCTCCCGTACCGTGCAGCCCACGAGTTCGGCTCGGCAGCCCGCGGTGACGTGCACTCCGTGGCCCCGCGCGCCGGAGACGCGGCAGCCGGTCGCGGTGAACCCGCTACCCGAGAGCAGCCTCACCCCATCGCTGTCGGAGTCGGTGAACCCGCTGTCCCATGCGGCCAGATGGGAGTCCGACTGAACCGTCACGAAACCGCTCACCGAGGAGCCCGTCAACTCCGCCCGCGCCTCGTGCGCCAGGGCCAGCCCCGGGCCGTGGGACGAGCGCAGTCGCACCCCGGTGAGAACGGCCTGCGCCGCTCCGGCCAGCTCCAGGCCGGTGAACGCGGTGACTTCGGCGTCCCGCAGTTCCAGATGGCCGCCGTCGCTGACCACCCCGCCCGCGCCGCGCCCACCGTCCACCGTCAGCCGCTCGGCGTGCAGTCGCCCGGTACCGGTCACCCGCACCGCCGCGACACCGGCCTCGCGTACCACCAGGCCGGTGCACTCGGCGTCGGCGTCGGCGTCCACCGCCACACCGACGGGCACCTTCGACAGGGTGCACTCCTGAAGCCGGACCCGTCCGCCGGAGGCGATCTGCACGGCGACCTCGCCCGCGTCCTCCACGGCGCAGTCCCGCAGGACCGCCTCCGTTCCCTTGCCCACGTGCACGGCCTGCTGGCCGGCCCCGATGAACCGGCAGTTCGACAACACAGTCTCGCCGTCGCCGGTCAGATACGCGTCCAGGCTGGTGCTGCCGGATACCCGTACATTGTGAAGGGTGGCCGACGCGTGCTGTTCGACGGCGAGCGAGGGCTTGCCGCACCCGTATATCTGGGTGTCGTCCACAGCCACCGAGCTGTGACCGTTGGCGCAGACACCGTTGCCCTGGGCACGGCTCAGGGTGCAGCCGCTCACCGTGAGGCGCCCGTTCTCGGCCACCACCACGGCTGAGGAGCCGACGCCCACCACCTGGGTGCGTTCCACGACGTTGGAGCGGTTGGAGGTCACCACGATGCCGGCACCGCGCCCGTTGGTCACCTCGCAGTCCCGTAGCGCCACCACACCCTCATGCCAGGACAGCACTGCCGCCCACGCCTCGCCCGTCAGCCGGCAGCTGTCCAACGCGGCCTGCCCCTTGCGGACATCGAGCACTGGTGCTTCCCGATCCGCACCACTCAGCACCAGATGGGCAAGCTGGACTGCCTCGGCATCCAGTACGACGGTGCTGCCCGACTCGGCATGGATCTCGGGCGGGTTCGCGCTGTCCTGCGCTGTCACTGTCACGGGAGCAGTGATGTGGAGGGTTTCGGCGTACAGGCCTGCCGCCACCGTGATCAGCGCCCCCTCCCTGGCGTCGGCGAGCGCGGCCCCGATCGACCGGTATGTGCCCTGCCTGTCCGGCGTGACGTACAGCACCTGCCGTATCACTCGTGTGCTCCCTTGCTCGGTGATGCCGGTGACGTGGAGTGACGGCCGTGCACCGCGTGCGGCGGCAGCAGGCCCGGAGGGGCTTCGGCAGGAGGACCGGCGGTCTCCTCGGTCTCCGAGGAGGCCGCGGTTCGAGCGTCACGCAGCTGTCGGAGGGTCTTGAGGAGCCCCGACCGAGCCAGGCCGTCGAGCGGCGCGGACCTCCCGCCCGGCGCCGAGCCCGGCTCGGCCCCCTCCGCCGCGGACGCCTCCCGCAGCAGTACGAGGGTGGGCTCGTCCGGCTCGGGAGGCAGCACCTTGAAGCGGGTTCCCGGTTCGAACACCACGCGGTGGGCGTGCGCGGGGTCCAGTAGGCGGGTGCGGCGCGCCGTCATCGACCAAATCAGGAAGATCGCGTACCCCTCCGGTACCTGGTAGGGCTCGGTCGAAGCGGTGCAGAACGACCATTCCGTGAGGACCCTCCCCTCCTTGAACCACGCCAGTTCTTCTGCCCGCGCCCGGGCGTGCAGAAGTGCCGGCCCCCGGTACGAGGGCAGTCGCCGCAGACCAGACGTCACACAGCGGGCCAGCGGCACGTGCGGGCCCACGGTGGCGCCGCGCACCGCGGCGTCGACTTGCCGCCGATCGCCGCCGAGGTAGAGCCGTACAGCCACGAAGTCGGTCATCGAGTCGGCGGTCGCCTCGCGGGAGACCGACCGCAGCCCGGGAGACTCCGACAGCACCCGCGAGACGGAGCCGGACAGCGCGCTGAACTGCGCGTTGAAGGTCTTGCGCAGCCAGGCGCGTTCCTTCTCGGCCCCCGCGGCGGTCGGAACCGCGGTGGCGCCCGGCGCCGGGACCGGTTCGACCCGCACACCCGGCGTCGGCTGCCGCGCGGCAGCCGACCCCGGTGCCATGCTCCCCGACGCGCCGCTCCCGCCGGAAGGTGCCGCAGCGGACGGTGCCGACGGCGGCGCAGTTCCGCCGCCGGCGTCCGGTGTGGCAGCAGAGGGCACCCCGGACCGGTCGTCCGACGAAACCAGTCGGATGCCGATGGGCAGTGGGGCAGGCGCGGACGGGGCGCGCGACTGGGGTGCGGAAACCGAATCCGTTCCCGCGGCAGTAGTGGCCGGTGGCGGGGCGGGCGCGGCGACGGGCGGCGCGCCCTCCGTCGTACGGTGCGGCGAAGCGGGGGCTGGCGGGGCAGACGGCGCGGTGGGCTGGATCTGCCGCGGGGGACCGGCGGGGTCGGACGGCGGCGGTGGTGCGAACCGGCCCTCCCGAGATGAGGACTCAGCCGGTTCGCTCCTGCCGTGCGGGACCGTTTGCGCCCTCTCCGGCGGGGGTGCCGCGCGGCTGCCGTCCGGCGCCGAGGGCGCCGGTGCGGACAGGAGCGAGATGCCGGCGGAGCCGAACGGTCCAGGCTGTCCGGCCCGGCTCACGCCCGGCTGACCGTCGCCGGTGTGACCGGCCTCACCCGGCCGGACCCCGCCAGTACCCGGCGATGGGGTCGGTGGACGACCGGCCGGTACGGGGGTGGGCGGCCCGCCTTGCCCAGGGGGCGCGGACGGCGGCTGCCGGACCGGGGGTTCCACGCTGCTGTCCCTGTCCGGCGCCCCTCCGGGGATTTCCTGCCGGCGTGGCACGGGAGCGCCGTTGCCAGCCCCGGCTGCGGCTGGGCGGACCTCCGCCGAGTCGGCCGGAGTGCCAGCTGCGGAGGCCGGCGGGGGATCGTACGGCTGTGGAGTCGGGGCCGCGGCGAACGCGCCCCCTGTCCTGGTGATCGTCGAGCCTGCGACGTCTGCGGACGTCTGCATGTGCGTCGAAACACCGCCGTCCGCCGTGCTGTCGTGTTGTCGCCCTGCCGGCCCCCCTGTGGCGATCGGGCTGCGGATGCCCGGGCAGTCTCTGGTGTCCGGGTCGTCGAGCAGGTCGCGCGCGACGCCAAGGGAGTACGAGCCCTCCCCTCGGGTGCTCGGCTGCGAGGCCCACCATGCGTGCTCCCCCCAACCGAGAGCCGCGCCGGGCGCGTCCGCGGGGGCGACCCGGAAGGCGTCCCGAAGGGCCGGGTCGAGTTGGCGCAGCATGTCCTCGGCGAGGCCGCGAAGCGTCTCGGAGCCCTCGGCAGCGCCGCGGTCGTAGAGGATCACCGCGCGGCCTGGCGCGGCGGTTATCCGGCGAACACGGTCCCCCTCGGTGGGTTCGGCTGGGGGCCGCAGCCACAGCCCGCTCTGCACGATCTCCAGAACGGTGCCGTGCCCGTACGGGAAGACCCGGCCCGCGGGATCGGGAAGATGAGTGACCGGTGAGCGGATACCGAGCAACTCGGGTGGCGGGGCGGCGGCTCCCGTTGCGGGGGAGTACACGATTTCGCCGGCGAACGGCCGCCAGGCGGCGCTGCCGTCGCGACTGGGGACCTCGATGCGCGGCGAGTTGGCGCCCGCGTGCGACGGTGCGGGCAACCCGGTGTAGAAGACGGCCTGCTCGCCGATGCCGTCGGCCAGGCCCTGCCCGAGAGAGTCGACGCCGTTCGGCAGGGTCACCGGCCCGAGCTGCACGAAACGCAGCCGGCGCCGGGCGGAGGGCAGCACGCTGTGCCACACCCGCAGAGCATCGGCCAATTCCACCGGCGGGCCACCGGGACTGCCGACGACCACGGTCAGCACCTCTGTGCTGCTGGCGATCCTGTCGACCAGCCAGTGTCCGCCGCCGTCGGTGTCCGGCGAATGGCTGCGCAACCAGATCCCGCTGGAGGTGGGCTCGACCACGGCGTGGGGCGCGGCGCTCCACGGCCGGTCGGCGACGGCGTACTCCCAGGTGGGCTTGGGGAACCTGCGCGAGTCATAGGCGGCCGCGCGCTGGGGGCGGTACCTCAGCCATCCGACGCCGTTGCCGTGCGGGACGAACAGCCCGCCCTGGGGGATGCTGCGCACCACGCCGTCGGGCACCAGCGCCACGCTGCCCAGCCGGTCGGCGACCGCCTGGCCGAGGACGCGCGCCTGACGCGGCATTCCGCGGCTGAAGACCAGCCGTACTCCGCCCGGTCGGTCGGGCAGCGCCTTCGGCACCGCCTCCCACTCGCGGCGATCGGCACCGGGAGGGAGGTCCACCACCACCACTTGGTGCTGCGGATCGTGTGCGAGACCCCTGGTGAAGGTCATCACCTGCGGGTCCGGTTCGCCCTTGCAGTACACGAGCAGGGCGTGCCCGACAGAGCGCACCCGTGGGCCGGAGCGGGCTCCGGAGACAGCGGTGTTCAGGCGAAACCTCATCGTGCGCGCCTTTGCGTCTCGATGCTCGCGGGCTTCGCGGGCAAGGCGCCCCCACCGACGACGCCGTCGCCGGCCGCCATGGCGCCGGTGTGGACTGCCGGGACCGGTCCGGGAACCGCGTCGCCGCGCATCCGGGTCGTGTCCGCCCCTCCGGCAAGCCGGATGCCCTCCGCCCCATGGCGAAGTGAGGCCTGGGCGGAGGTGCCGTCGCCAGAGGGCGCCGAACTCTCGCCGGAGGTCCCCTGGGAAGGCGTTCCCGTGCCGGAGCCGCCGGACGCGTCACTGCCGGCAGCCGCTGCCGCGGCGTCCAGTACGGGCCCGCGGGTCATCAGCGCCAGAACGTCCGAAGGCATGGGCGTCGCGGTCCCGCTCAGTCGCAGCGATGACGCGGCCTGGGAGTCACCGAGGGGGTAGTACACGCCCTGGTCGTCCACCAGATACTGCTGCGGGCTGTTGTCACCGGCCCGCATCTCGTCCTGATCGAGGACGAGCACCCCGTGTCCGGGCGGTACCACCACCGCCCGGTCGCCGGTGGCGGCGGCGTTGGCTTCCCGTACGATCGTGCTGGTGAGCTGCGTGCCCTGGGGGACTTGTCGCAAGCAGAGGGCGGTGCCCTGAGTGCGGGCTTGCGGGGCGTTCAGCAGGTCCGGCGGCGGGGTGCCGCCCAGACCGGTGCGTGACACCGGAGAGGCCGCGACCGCGGAGGCATCGACGGTCCTGACGGCGGCCGTTCCGGGCCGAGCAGCCATGAGCGCGGCCTGAGTCGCCGATACGGGGGCGACACCGTCCTTGAGCATGACGTAGGTGTGGCCGCCGGCTTCGGCTGGGGTACGGAAGAGCTGACCGACCCGGACCGCCTTTCCCGCCACTTCGCCGGCCGGTGATCCGGAGTGCGGCACCGTGGGTGCGCTCAGCTCCGTTCCGGTCGGCACCCGTGCCAGCCAGTTCTGGGGGGCGGCCAGCTGCTCGCCGTCCAGGCCGAGCGCGATGAGCACCGCCGTGCCAGGTACCGGGTACTTCATGCCCCGCCACAGCACGTAGCGGGTTCCGTCGGGGGCGGCCAGCACCGCCTGTGCACTGGAGGGCAGCGCCGAGACGCGCGACGGTGCCAGGTCCAGGATCTCGCCGCGAACGCCCGGCCGCAGGCACAGCGACCAGCCAGCGGACAGTACCTCGGCACCGGAGGGCAGCGAGTCGGGGGCTCCCGGGATTCCGATCGCCGGGCCGCGCGGGATCGACGCCAACGCCTCCCGCGGCACGGTGCGGACCGTGCCGGACGAGCCGGTGAGCAGCAGCGCTGAAGCGTAGTTGAGCACCGGGCGCAGGGTGCTGTTCACCAGCAGGTAGCGGTTGCCCGTCTCCTTCTCCAGGATGATCGTCCCCGGCTGGCGCCAGGTGTCCTTCTGCACTGGTTTGATGAGCCCGAAGACGCCGAAGCCGGCGCACAGCAGGACGACCAGCAGTATCCCGAAGTAGGTGCCGAGGGTGCCCCGCCGGGTGGGCCCGGTTCCGCGGCCGGTGTCGCCGGTGACCAGGGCGGTTGCCAGCCGGCCGACGGCGAACTGGTAGCCCTGGAGATGGTCGCGTCTGGTCTGCACTTCTTGCTCCCTCAGGCCAGAGCGCGCACATGCGCGTAGATGTGGACCACTTGCAGCAGGAGTGGGACCAGCGCGATCGTGGTGATCCACTCGGCGATGTCGCCGAGATGGCCCCAGATCGGCAGCAGCCGCCTGCCGGGCAGCCGCTCGGCCGCCAGCAGCAGTCCGCAGGCGACGGCCAGCATGGCCACGAGTACCACCAGCCGCGTCCCGGTGCCGTGCGGCGCGACGACGAACATTGCCACCGCGACCGGGCCGGCGGCACCGCCGATCACCGTGGCCACCCTCTGGACCACGCCGGTCAGTTCGCGCGCCCGCAGCAACACCGAGGCGCCGAAGACCAGCGGTACCACCCAGCATGTCCATCCGCCCCGCTGGGTGATCAGCCACCACGTCGGCAGGTAGAAGACTGCGGAGGCAACGGCGAGGCTGTCCAGCAGGACGCTGGCCACTGTGGCCCGGGACCGCAGGACCTCCTCCGGCTGCGGCTCGATGTCCTGCTGCAACTCGTCGGCGTCATAGGGTAGTTGTGGTACACGGAGCCGAGCGAGCCGCAACGCGGCGCGTGGACCGAGGTGGCCGAGGACGAAGAGGGTCCCGGCGGTGAGCGCGGCGGCCTGCCCGGCTGAGCAGCCGCCTGCCTCCAGCCCGCAGGCAGTCGCCCCAGCCGCGGCCGCCAGCAGGATCGAGCCGGGCAGGGCGGCCGGCACCGCGCGCAACGCGAGCAGCGACCCGGCGATCACAGCGGTCCAGGCCGCGGCGAGCAGAAGACCCGGGCGGTCCGGTGAGAAGCCGCCGCCTCCGACCGCCGGGACCGCCAGTCCGGCCAGCGCGCCGAAGGCGAGCGCGCCGCCGCCCGCGGTCAGGACCACCGACCGATGGACGGCCAGACGGGCTGCCGCCACACAGCCGCTGGCCAGCAGTAGGGCGTCTGCGCCCGCCGCGGTGGCCACGACCGCGCTGGGGCCAGCCATCAGCAGGCCGGCGCCCAGCGTCACCAGCGCCAGTCCCGAGCCGACCAGGGCGAGCACGCGGGTCGCCGTGGGGCTCCACCGTCCGCCCCGCGCGCTGACGACGTGCGCGACACCGTCGGCGATGTCGTCGAAGTGGAGTGAGGGCAGAGCTTCTTCGGCGGTCCGCATGTAGAGCACGTCGCCGTGGCGCAGGCCCAGCGTCTGCGGTGTGCCTTCTGCGTCGAGGGGCTGGTCGCCGAGTCTCTGGAGTACCCAGGTGCGGCCGTCACCGTCCGGCATACCGGCGTGCCGGAGCAGCACAGGCAGCAACGCGGCGACCGGAAGGGTGACCGGCACCGCCAGGTCGGCGCGGCCGGTAGGGCCCTCCACGGTGATGCGGCAGACGTCGGCGGGGGGTGCCGCCGAGGGGGGAGCGGAGGTCGTCATGGTGCTCCAGCGGATGAAGGGGCTCTTGGCCCGGGGACCGGCCTCGGCGCTGCCGGAGGGGAGGAGAGCGGATGCGGGGGAGGGGGCCGGACGACTGGGCGCGGCGGGTCAGCGGGGTTGGACCAGTCCGGTGTGGACCAGTCCCACCGAGCGGCGGGTGACGAGTTGGGCGCGCCCAGGGGGCAGGGTGCGCGGTTTGGCCTCGCCGAGGAACTTGCCCTCCTCACGCGGGTACGAGAACAGCAGCGCGGGATTGCCCAGTTCCCACAGCCGGCGCAGCACCGGGTCCATCATCGCCCGGCCGGCGCCCGAGGCACTGCGAGCGACGATGAGATGCAGGCCGATGTGCAGGCTCTGAGCGAGCAGCGGGACCAGGCGCGCCATCGGGGAGGGCGCACCCGGCATTCCGCCGAACAGGTCGTAGTCATCGATGACCACGAAGAGTTGCGGGCCGTGCCACCAGTCGCGTCTGGCGAGCTGCTCCGGGCTGATGTCGGGCCCGGGCAGGCGCTTTCCCACCGAAACCGCTGCGGACTCGGCCAGTCCGCCGAGGCCGTCACTGTCGACCACGTAGCCCACCCGGTACTCCGCCGGGATCTCGCGGAGGAGCCCGCGGCCGGGGTCGGCGGCCAGAATACGGGCCTCCTCCGGCGTGTACCGGGCGCAGACGCCGCGGATGAGCAGGCGGAGAACGTTGGACTTACCGGTCTCGCCGTCGCCGAGCACCGTCAGATGAGGATGGGCCCCGAAGTCGTGCCAGGTCGGCGCGAGTCGCTGCTCGTCAAGACCCAGGCACACGCGCAGCTCTCTGCCGTCGGTGGGGGGTGGTGGCAACTGCTGGGCCGGGAGCCGGGCGGGCAGCAGCCGCACCTTCGGGGCACGCGGGCCCTCCCAGAAGGTGTCTATCTCGGAGACGGCCGACTTGGTGGCGGCGGTCAGGTCGTCGGTGCCTGACAGGCCGTCCAGCCGGGGAAGCGCGGACAGGAAGTGGTGACCGGAGGAGACCAGGCCGCGGCCCGGCTGGTGCGGCACGGTCGCCGCGGTGCGGGAGCTGACCTCGGACTCCATGAAGTCTCCGAGCCGCAGCTCCAGCTTGGTGCCGAGCAGGTCGCGCAGCCGGGGCCGGATCTCCGACCAGCGCATGGCGGAGGCCACCACGTGCACGCCGAAGGACAGGCCCCGCGCGGCGAGTTCGATGACGGTCTGCTCCAGGTCCTCGTACTCGGAGCGGAACGTCGCCCAACCGTCCACCACGAGGAAGACATCGCCGTAGGGATCGTCGATCCGCCCGGCGGCTCGCTCGGCGCGATAGGCCGCCATCGACTCCAGGCCGTGCTCGGCGAAGTTAAGTTCCCGGCGCTCCAGCAACTGGCTCAGCTCGGCGACGGTGCGCTGAACCCGGTCGCGATCCAAGCGGCCCGCGATCGAGCCGATGTGCGGCAGGCCGACCGTGGACACCAGGCCGCCGCCGAAGTCCAGACAGTAGAACTGCACCTCCGCGGGTGTGCAGGTCAGCGCAAGCGACAGCATCAGGGTGCGCAGCGCCGTGGACTTGCCGGTCTGCGGGGCCCCGACCAGGCCGAGGTGTCCGTCGGGGCCCGACAGGTCGGCCAATAGCAGTTCACGGGCCTGCTCGTAGGGACGGTCCACCATGCCCAGAGGCACCCGGGACAGCGGCACGCCGCGGTGGCCGGATGCGGACATGCCGCGTGCCGGGTCCGGCACGATGCCCGGCAGGAGTTCGTCCAGGCTGGAGGACTCGGTCAGCGGTGGCAGCCACACCTGGCGGGCCGGCGGGCCGCCGGCCGCCTCCAGCCGCCGCGTCAGCAGTTCGAGAAGGCTCTCTCGGTCGTCGACCGCGTCGGTCGTCTCACGCTCGGGCGCGCCAAGGGGCTCGGGCCCTGCGGCCGGCTGGGGAGCGGCGCCGAGTCGACCCAGGCCGAACAGCGCGATCTCGCTGACAGGGCCGTTCTCCACTATGGCCTCGCCCGGTGCGGGCGGTGCCGGCGCCGGACCGGAGACATAGGCCGCTTTGAAGCGGACGAGGTTCGTGGTGTCGACTTTGAGGTAGCCGTTGCCCGGCGCGGACGGCAGCTCGTACGCTGAGGTGACGCCGATGACGCTGCGCGACTCCATCGCCGAGAAGGTGCGCAGCGCCACACGGTAGGAGAGGTGACCCTCCACCTTGTGGATGCGCCCCTCGTCCAGTCGCTGTGAGGCGAGCAGTAGGTGTACCCCGAGGCTTCGCCCCAGTCGACCGATGGAGACGAACAGCTCGACGAACTCCGGCTTCGACGCGAGGAGTTCGGAGAACTCATCGACGATGATCAGTAGGGAGGGCAGCGGCGCGATACCGCTGGCGCCCGAGAGGCGTGCCTTCTCGTAGTCGTACTGCGACGAGTAGCCGGCCGCGCGCAGCAGTTCTTGGCGGCGGACCATCTCGCCGTTGATGGAGTCGCGCATGCGGTCCACCAGGTGGATCTCGTCGGCGAGGTTGGTGATGACCGCCGAGGTGTGCGGCAGGCGGTCCATGTTGAGAAAGGTGGCACCTCCCTTGAAGTCCACCAGTACCAGGTTGAGCACCTCGGAGGAATGGGTGGCTGCCAGTCCGGTGACCAGGGTGCGCAGCAACTCGCTCTTGCCGGAACCCGTGGCGCCGATGAGCAGGCCGTGCGGGCCCATCCCGCCCTGCGCGGATTCCTTGAGGTCGAGCTCCACCACCTCGCCGTCCTCGGTGACCCCCAACGGCACCTTCAGCCGTGCGGACTGCACCTGCCGCGGGCGCCAGGTGGCGAGCACATCGAAACTGTGCGGGTCACGCAGCCCGAGGAGCGTGGTGAGTTCGAAGTCGGAGTCGAGAGAGCGGTCCACCAGGTCGATGGCTCCACTGGTACGCAGCGGGGCGAGCGAGCGGGCCAGCACTTCGGCACCGCTACGGCTGAGTGTGTCGGCCCTCACCGTGGCGGTGCCATTACCGGCCGGGTATTCGGCTTGACCTTCACGGACCGTCAACCGCAGTACCCGCTCACCGCCGGGCATCGCACCGGTGGCATCAAGCAGCACCACGTTGCGCAGACCGTTCCCCAGCAGGCGGGAATCCTCCGGAAGCTGGATGTCCTGGGCCAAGACCACCACGAACGGCTCAGCACTGCTCGGTGAGACGTCCGGGTCGTGGTCCGGACGGTCGCGGACTTCGGTGCCGAGGAGGTCCATCAGTTCGTCGTGGTCGCCGGAGGCCAGCCGCAGCGGTCCGGCCGCGTCGGACTCCGAGGGATGCCCGTTGTGGGGCAGCCACTTCAGCCAGTCCCATTCCTCAGCTGCCAGCTCTCCGCCCAGGAGAGCTATGCGAAGGTCGTCCGGGGAGTGCAGTACGGCCATCTGCCCGACCATGGCGCGCATCAGTGCGAGCGACGAGATACCGGACCCGGCGTACTCCACGCTGGTGAAGCGGCGCAGCGACACCGGCACCGGCAGGTGCGGCACCTGCTGGTGGGCGCGGGTGAAGCGGCGCAGCGACACCGCTGACAGCGGTTCCAGATCCTCTACCGGTCGGGTTTGCGGCGGCAGGAACTCCAAAGCTGCTCGCCGGTTGCCGGTGCCGATCCTGACGCGGGCGAAGTCGTCGTGACCCGGCCGCCGCTCCCACAGCCGGCTGCTTGAGGCCAAGGCCCACAACTGCTCGGGCGGCGGATTGTCCCACAGCAGTGCCGCGCGCTGCTGTTCCGCCGCTGTCCTGGCCTGGGCGCGCTTCTGTGCCAGATAGCGCAGGTAGTCACGCCGTTCGGCACGCATCCGGCGGCGGCGCTCGCCGCCGGTGCGGCCGAGTTGGGTGAGGGCCATACTCGCCATCGACGTGCCCATGAGGCCGGACATCATGTACGTCGGCGGCCCGGAGCGACCCTGCGAGAACATCAGCATCATCGCGCCAGTGCTCAGCCCCATCGGGATGTACATCAGCGCGGAGCTGAGGTCGGCCTGCGCCGACTCGCCCAAGGACGGCGGTTCGGCCAACTCGACCTGGCCCTCGGGCATCGGTAGTCCCTCGCCACGCGGAGCCCGTCGAACCACGGTGGTACTCAACGACGTCTCCCCTTCCGCTCGCCGGGCTCGCCAGACTGCCGAGTACCTCCGAGAACCCGCCCGATGGCGGGAGCCGCACGCGGGAACCGGCCGCATCCGACGACTCCGGTCATATCAGGCCGCACCGGATCGCGTACGCGACCGCGTGCACACGGTTGCGCAACTGATACCGCTTGATCACTCCGTACAGCACGTTCTTGATGGTGCGTTCGGAATAGCCGAGTTTGACCCCGATATCCTGGAGCTCGTCTCCCTCTGAGACCAGTCGCAAGACGTCCACTTCCCGAAGGGTCAGCCCGCCTGGGGTCAGGCCGCGAGGGGCGAGCACCTCCTGGTGGGTCTGTCGCACCTTGTCGAGCAACTGGCCCTGGAGCTCGGTGGGCAGGTCACCGTGACCGGCCTGCGCCTGCTTCAGCGTCTCGCCGAACCGTTCCCAGGTGAAGTCCTGCCGGAACAGCACAGCGCGCACGCCCGCGGCCAACGCCGCGTACAGGTCGGCCGACCAGTGGCCGTCTACGATGAGCAGCAGTTGGGGATGGCTGGACAACTGCTCGCACAACGCGCCGAGGGACTCGGTGTCCGGGTCCTGCAGCGCGGCTACAGCGATGTCGGCGGGGGCGCCCCAGCGGGTCAGCGCCAGTTGCGGGTACCGCCTGACGTAACTCACCAGCGCCAGGTGGGTGATCGGGTCGTCGGCATGGACAGCCAGACGGATGCTGCCCGGATTTCCGGTTTCGGGGGCGTTGTTGGGCGCGACACGGTCCGACCGGAGCACGGGAGCGGCGAACCGGTCGCCACTGCTGCGGCCCTCGTGTTCACCGGCGGAACGTTCTCGCTGTGTCGGATCGGAGGGGCGCTCGTGTCCCGCCTCGGCGGGCGCGGGCAGATAAGCGGACCTGGGGGCGGTGCCGCTGGTAGAGACCGGGGGGCGGTGGCGCGTGGCGGACGGGCCTCCGAGCCGTGTGGGGCGGGGCGGGTATGTGACGGTGGGCGCAGCGGGGGTGGCACCACCCGGATTGACGGCGACCATCCGTTTCTCCTCTCCGGCGTCCAGGAAGGCGCTCGAGCGACCTACTGCGGTTGCGGCGGGGAATCGCTCGCAGAGTAGGTAGTTGAGTCCCGAACAAAATGGTGATCGAAAGAATGCACGAGCATCCCGGTGCGGGATGGTAAGCGGAAAACTCAAAGGCGCTCTGATGTGAGATGTTCACGTGCTCGGCGGCTGTCTCAGAAGCCGCCGAAGGGGTCAGGGCGGCAGCGGTCCACGCGATGGGGCATGGCGGATACCAGCACACATTCTGGGTCGGGGCTCGCAGTGGACGCCGGAGTTCATCCGCTGTGCGTCGCCGACCGAGGCCGTGGAGAGCACGACGCGTGGTCGTCCTGGACCCTGGCTGGCGGGCGCCCGTCGGAGGGGCGCCCATCAGGGCCGGTAGAACACGCTCCGTAAGGAAACGCCGAGAGTGACTGCTTGTCAACCCCCGGTGGGGCACCCGGGGGCGGTCCCGGGATCCTCCGCGGCGAACTCCCCGGCGGTCGCACGCACTACACGCACCACGGCAGCCACAGCCGCCACTCGCACCATGTCGGGCCACAACAGCAGGTAGGTGCGGCGCAGAGGCCAGTTCCTCAGCGGTCGGCGGACCAGGCCGGGCAGGGAGGGGCAGCGCAGGGCGAACTCGCTCATCAAGGTGATGCCCAGGCCCGAGGCCACCAGCGCCTGGATGGCCAGGGCATCGTCCACTGTGGCCACCACGCGTGGCGAGAAGCCCAGGTTGGTGCACGCGGCGGTGAAGCGGTCCCGGAAGCTCTCCATCACCCAGCTGCTATCAGCGAGTTCGGCTAGATCCACCGTGCGAAGCCCGGCGAACGGATGATCCTCGCGCATCACCACGAAGCGCCGATCCGTCATCAACTCCATCCTCAGCATCGTCTCCTCGCCCTCCGGGAGCTCCTCGTTCTCCCAGTTGCACAGCAATCCGAGGTCCGCTTCGCCGGCTCGGATCAGGCGGCGTGCCTCGACCGGCTCTGCCTGCACCACGGTGATCCGCACCTCCGGTTGGGAGACGCGGAGTCGTTCGACCACCTGCGGAAGCAGCGTCACGCAGCTGCTCTGGAAGGCGACCAGTCGCACCAGGCCGCCGCCGTGTGCCACTACCGAGGCCACCTCCTGATCCGCGGCGCGCAGTGCGGAGAAGATCGCGTCCGCGTGGCGAAGCAGCACGTGACCCACCTCGGTCAGTTGGAGTCTGCGGCCGATCCGGACCACCGGAGCGGAGCCGACCGCCTGCTGGAGCCGACGCATGTGGTAGCTGACCGCGGATTGGGTGTAGCCGAGTGCCTGGGCTGCCCCGGTGTACGAACCAGTTCGTGCGACCTCGGTCAGGACCTTCAACTGCTGTATGTCCATGGTGAACGATAAACGACGTTGATGGAGATGCGAAAAAACCCTCGCTGGACGAACGCGACCGCAGTCCGCTGGAATGGGGGCGTGGCCAATTCCACCGTGCGACGCCGCAGGAGTTCCGAGTGACACCATCGGAAAGCCCCACCCGAACGCAACCCATCGCCTCCGAGGACCGGGACACCGGGCCTCTGGTACGCATACGAGGCGTCAACAAGCACTTCGGCACCACCCAGGTCCTGCACGATGTCGACTTGGACGTGCGCCGTGGCGAGGTTGTCGCTGTCATCGGACCCTCCGGGTCCGGCAAGTCCACGCTGTGCCGCTGCGTCAACCGCCTGGAGACCATCACCTCCGGGACCATCGAGGTCGGCGGCGTCCCCGTTCCCGCCGAGGGCCGGGGCCTGTCGAACCTCCGTGCCGAGGCCGGCATGGTCTTCCAGTCCTTCAACCTGTTCGCTCACCTGACCGCCCTGCAGAACATCGCGCTCGCACCGGTCAAGGTGCGCGGCGTGTCCAAGGCTGAGGCCCGGGAGCGCGGCCTGCGGCTGCTGGCCCGGGTCGGCCTCGCCGACAAGGCCGACTCCCACCCGGCCATGCTGTCCGGCGGCCAGCAGCAGCGTGTGGCGATCGCCCGCGCGCTGGCCATGGAGCCGTCGGTGCTGCTGTGTGACGAGCCGACGTCCGCGCTCGACCCGGAGATGATCCAGGAAGTGCTGGACGTCCTTGCCGAACTCGCCGCCGAGGGCATGACCATGATCGTGGTAACCCACGAGATGGGCTTCGCCCGCAAGGTCGCCGACCGCGTGGTCTTCATGGACGGCGGCCGCATCCTCACCTCTGCTCCACCGATCGACTTCTTCGCCGACCCCGGCCACGAGCGCGCCGGCGACTTCCTGGCCAAGGTGCTCCAGCACTGAGGCGCTGGAATGCCCGGTCAGTCGCGCCGCGTTGACCCGCACTTCGGCTCCCACCCATTCGAGCCGGACCCGAGCCCTCACTGGACCCCGCACACGGAGAGAAACGCAGGCGCCAACGCCCTTCGCCCCCGGAACGGGGCCGACAGGACCCGCACCCACACCCGCCGTACGCCGTCACGCTCGCGCGACGGCCCCGCATCCCAGCACCGCGCCTCCGGAGGGCGCGGAGCTGTCCTGCGAGGGGCCGACGCAGCACATCAGACAAGGAATCCGCGTATGCACGCCCTCTCGTCCCCTTCGTTCCCCTTCCGCCGCAGAGCGCTGGCCGCCGGTGCCCTCGCAACCGCGGCCCTGCTGGCCACCGGCTGCTCCTCCAACGGTTCCTCCAGTTCGTCGGTGCCAGGCGGTGGCGGAGCCAAGGCCGCGGTCAAGAGCGACTCCGACACGGTCGCGAACCTCATCGCCGACGAGCAGCCGGCCACCGGCATCAAGCCCGGTTCCACCGCTGCGAAGATCAAGGCGAGCGGCACACTGCGGGTGGGCGGTACCCAGACCGCTGCCCTGTTTTCCCTGCTCGACCCCACGACGGGTAAGACGGAGGGCTTCGACGCGGCGATGTCGCAGCTGCTGGCCAAGTACATCATCGGCAAGCCGTCGACCCATCTGACGAACGTCACCTCGCAGACCCGTGAGGCGCTGTTGAAGGCGCATCAGGTCGACGCTGTGTTCGCCACGTACACGATCACGCCCGAGCGGGCAAAGCAGGTCGCTTTCGCCGGTCCGTACTACGAGGACGGCCTGGCCATCGAGGTCCGCAAGGGCACCACCGGCATCTCCTCGTTCGCCGATCTGAACGGCAAGACCGTGGTGACGGAATCCGGGTCCACGGTGCCCACGGCGGTCAAGGCGGCCGCGCCGAAGACGAGGATCCAGCTGTTCGACACGAACACCGAGTGCCTCCAGGCGCTCAGCCAGCATCGCGCCGACGCCTACGTTCTGGATCAGGGCATCCTCGCCGGAAACGCGGTCACCAACAAGGACGTCCAGGTCCTGCCGGGCACGTTCACCAAGGAGCCGTACGGCATCGGCGTCCCGCTGGACCAGCCGGACTTCAAGGCGTTCGTGGACGCCTGGCTGACTAAGGTTGAGGCGGACGGCACCTGGGCGAAGGTGTGGAAGGCCACCGTGGGCACCGAGGTACCCGGCCCGGTCCCGACCCCGCCGGCCGTGGACTGATCGGCGGTGGGATTCATCGCCGACCACATCGGGGTCTTCGGGAGCGGACTGCGGGTGTCTGCGGAGATCAGCGCCTGCACCTTCCTGCTGGCCACCCTGCTAGGCGCCCTCCTGGCGGTGTGTCGGATCAGTCCCGTGCTGCCGTTGCGGGTCTTCGGGCGGTTGTACGTCGCCGTACTGCGCAGCATCCCGCTGTTGGTGCTGCTCACCCTCTTCGTCTTCGGCCTGCCGGAGGTGGGCGTCGTCTACTCGCTGCAGTGGACCGCTGTGACGGCGATGAGCCTGTACTGGGCGGCTTTCTTCTGCGAGGTGCTGCGGGCGGGTGTGCGGGCCGTGCCCCGCGGCCAGATCGAGGCCGCCCGGGCCCTGGGGTTGGGCTTCGGGCAGGTGCTGCGGCTGGTGGTCCTTCCGCAGGCCGTCCGGACCGTCATCCAGCCCGTTGCTTCCCTACTCATCGCGGTGACACTCAACTCCTCACTGGCCGCGGCCGTCGGCGTCACCCAGGAGCTGACCGGGCAGACCGAACTCCTCGACCAGCGCTATGCTCAGCCGCTGCTGACCTTCGGGGCCGCCGCGGTCCTCTACGTCGCCATCGCGCTGTCCGTGGGCCGACTGGCCGGGTTCTTGGACCGGAGGATGGCGGTGGCCCGATGAGCCCGGTCCTGCACAAGGGCGACTCCCGCAGCCACACCAACCCCCACCGTGGTGCGTCGTCGGCTACCGCCGGGCCGACCACCCCCGGCTCTGCCTCCGCACCGCCGCCGCCCAGCCGAATCACGACCGTGCTGGAACGCCTCGGCGGCGAGGACGACGGGCTGTTCGATCCGCCTGGACCGGTGGGCCGCCGCCGTATCGCGGTGGCGAGCGCGCTCTCCCTGCTGGCCCTGGCCGGTCTGGCATGGGCGGTTGTCGACCGATTCGCCGCGCACGGGCAACTCCAGGCCGCGCAGTGGCGGATCTTCGGCCAGTGGCCGATCATCCACTACCTGCTCACCGCGCTGTGGGCGACCGTACGCGTCACCCTGGTCAGCGGGGTCATTGCTCTGCCCTTGGGCGCCCTGCTGGCCCTGGGGAGGCTCGCACGCACCCCGCTGCTGCGCCTGCCCGCCACCGTCTACGTCGAGGTGCTGCGCGCGGTACCGCTGCTGCTGCTCATCTACGCCTGCCTGTTCGGCCTGCCCGGCGCCGGGGTGCACCTGGGGTTGTTCTGGCAGCTGGTATGGCCGATCGTGCTGACAAACGCGGCGGTTTTCGCGGAGATCTTCCGGTCCGGCGTACGCGCCCTGCCGCGTGGGCAGAGCGAGGCCGCCTACGCGCTCGGGCTCAACCACTGGACGGCCATGCGGCTGGTGGTCTTGCCACAGGCGGTCCGGCAGACCGCGCCCGCCCTGGTCAGCCAGCTCGTCCGGCTGCTGAAGGACAGCACACTGGGTTACGTGGTGAGCTTCCTCGAACTGCTCAACGCGGCCAAGGTGCTGGGCGAGTTCGACCACACGGTCGTGCAGGCGTACCTGGTCGTGGCGCTGGTGTACGTCGCGGTCAACACCGCGCTGGCCGCAGCCGCCGGATGGCTGGAGCGGTGCATGGGCGATGGCCCGTCGCCGACCCGCCGCCGGCCGACGGCCTGACGCGCCGCCACCGCCCGCCTCCGACGCCGGCCGACACCCATGCCGGCCTCCGAACCCTGCTTCCGGAGGCCGGCATGCCGGGTCCGAGCCAGGGGAGGAGCGCCCGAAACCGCACAACCGGCGCGCCCATAGGGGCGCCAAACCGCGGTCCGTTACGGCGGCCTGTACAGAAAGTGATCTGCGTATGTGTCGTTTCATCGGCGTTGTTGCCGACGAACCCGCACCCATCGATGAGTTGATCGGCGACGACCTCGCACCGTTCCTCGACCTGGCCTGCGAGCACGGCCACGGTTGGGGCGTAGCCCACCGCGACCCGGACGGATCGGTCGGCATCGTGAAGGCTCCCGAACGCGGGGACACGAGCCCCCGGCTAAGCCGCTGGCTGGGCACCTGCGTGACTGACATGGCCATCGTGCACCTGCGTCTGGCCAGCCCGGGCCTGCCCGCCGTCCCGGGCAACACCCACCCCTTCGGCGACGCACGATCCGCGTTCGTCCACAACGGCGACTACCGGCCCCTTGACTGCCTGATCGGCGCCACCGATCCCAGCCTGCTGGCCGCAGCCGAGGGACAGACCGACAGCGAGCGCTACTACCTGGCTGTCCGCACCCGGATGGACGCCGGGGTGCAGCCCGCCAAGGCGATCAGTCAGACGGCCGCCGACGTGCGCATGCTCGCGACCAGTTGCGTCGCCCTGAACTGCCTGCTGCTCACTCCGGATGCCCTGTACGCCTACCAGGAGAACGATCCCGGCTCCGAGGTCGTCGAGCGGCGCGGCGCGGACTACTTCGACCTGCGCTACCGGGAGGCCGGCGGTGTCACCCTCGTTGCTTCCGTCGGCTGGCCACAGCCTGCCCCGGGGTGGCGCAGGCTCCCCCCCCGGTACGTCCTCAAGGTCACCGCAGGCAGCCGTGACCCCGAGTTCTACGATGCCTGACCTGACCGCCGGCGTCCGCCAGACGGCAGGGCTCGCCGCCACCACACTCGACGTCGACCGCTCGGACACCGCGGCCCGGACCTGGACGAGGGAGGCGGTGCGTCGCATCCACGCCGACGCCTGCCGATCCGCCGACACCCACCTGCTGCGCTTCCCCCTGCCCGAGGAGTGGTGCGTCGACCTCTACCTGAAGGACGAGTCCACCCACCCAACCGGTTCGCTCAAGCACCGGCTGGCCCGCTCGCTGTTCCTGTACGCCCTGTGCAACGGGTGGATCACCGCCGACCGCCCGGTGATCGAGGCGTCAAGCGGGTCCACCGCCGTCTCTGAGGCGTACTTCGCCGCTCTCATCGGTGTGCCGTTCATCGCAGTCGTCCCGCGCTCCACCAGCCGTGTCAAGCAACGCCTCATCGAGGACCAAGGGGGCCGCTGCCACCTCGTGGACTCCGCCGCAGAGGTCTACGACGCCGCGGCCCGGCTGGCCGCCGCCAGCGGCGGCCACTACATGGACCAGTTCACCTACGCCGAACGCGCCACCGACTGGCGTGGCAACAACAACATCGCGGAGTCCCTCTTCAACCAACTCGGCCACGAGCGCCACCCCGACCCCGACTGGATCGTCGCCACCGCCGGTACCGGCGGCACCTCCTCCACACTGGCTCGCTACGTCCGGTACACCATGCGCAGCACCCGTGTGTGCGTGGCAGACCCGGAGAACTCGGCCTTCTTCGACGGCTGGCTCAGCGGCGACCCAGGTACCGTGCGCGCGGGCCGCTCGCGTATCGAGGGCATCGGCCGCCCTCGCATGGAAGCCAGCTTCCTGCCCGGGATCGTGGACCGGATGATGCGCGTTCCCGACGCCGCCGCCTTGGCTGCCGTGCGCCTGCTGCACCGCCACACCGGCCGCCGGGCCGGCGGCTCCACCGGCACCGGCCTGTGGGCGGCGCTGCGCATCGCCGCTGAGATGCGCAGTGTGGGACAGGAGGGCAGCATCGCCGCTCTGCTGTGCGATCCGGGCGATCGCTACCTGGACACCTACTACAACGACTCCTGGCTCGTCGAGGAGGGCCTGGACATCACGCCCTACTCCGAAGCACTCGAGCGCCTCATGACTACCGGCGCCGTTCCAGCGTAGCCCACGCCGCAGCCCATCAGCCCCGAGTTGTTCCGGGCCGGCGTCCGTGCCGCCGCGACGACATGAGACAGCAGGGCCCCCGACCGCGTCCGCCGCCAGTTGCGGCGGTCGCGGTCGCGGCTTTTCCGGCTGGCTCGGTGAGGGAACACCGCTGATGTCACGTGTCCGACCATTCCCCATGGTCCGAACAGGCAGAGCGGAGGCGCGAACGGCCATTGCGCAGCAGGGCTTGGTGACAGAGATGTTAACGGCGGTGTTACATGGCGTTGGTGCCTCGTTCACATTGCTGGGACTCGCTGTGCCGGAGAAGCCGGCCGTGCGCGCGGCCGGAAAGGGGAAGCAACGATGGTGTTGTTCGGCCGCGGGATTCGCCTCCGTCATGCGCGCGGCGGTGTCGGATACGGGCGCGTGACGCCCGTCCGCCCCCCAACGCGATCCTCTCTCCCCGAGACCGCGGCTGCTCGCCGCCCCCGCTCATGACGATCAGGTTGCCGCCTGAGTTGGATTGGGTGGCTCGGCTGGCGGTGGGGCAGGGGTTTCCGAAGGGTGATGAGGACAGGCTTGAGGAGTTGGGTGGGGCGTGGCGGTTGGCTGCGTCGGAGTTGCGGGGTCTCGTGGGGGAGATTGATCCGGCGACGGCGGGTGTGTTGGGTGCGGTGGGGGGTGCGGTGGCACAGGAGTTTGAGGAGTTTCGGCGTCAGTTGTCGGTGGTGGTGCCGAATATCGCGGAGTCGGCAGCGGGTTTGGGTGAGTTGACTCGGCAGACGGCGGTGCAGTTGGAGTATGCGAAGTTGTCGTTGCTGATTCAGTTGGTGTGGTTGGCGTCTACGTTGGTGGAGTTGTTCGCGGTGGGGTTGCCGGAGTTGGAGTCGGCGGTGGTGGCGGGGGTGCAGGTGGTGTGTCGTCGGGTTCTGGCGGGGCTGGTGCGGAATGTGGCGATGGGTGCGGGGTTCATGGTGGGGACGGATGTGGCGGTGCAGGTGGTGCAGTTCTTGAAGGGGGATCGGACGTCGTGGAGTTGGGGTAATACGGTGCAGGCGTTGGAGGGGGGCGTGATCGGTGGTGCGTTGGCGGGGGCGTTGACGGAGGTGGGGCGGTTGGTTGCTCCGAAGTTCGTGGGGGGGCTGGTGGGGCAGATGGGGGTGGGTGCGTTGACGGGGTTGGGGACAACGTTGGCGTTGGACGGCATCAATGGGGTGCATGGGGATGCGCTGTCGGATGGGCTTGCGGTGGGTTCGGGGGCGTTGGGTGGGTTGCATGGGGGGCGTAGGGGTGGGGGGGAGACGGGGGCGAAGGTGGATGTGCCGGTGTTCGATCTGCCGGAGGGGGTGGATTTCGGTGGGGGTTTCGGGGGGGTGGGTGATGGGTCGTTCGGGTCGGATGTGCGGGTGGATCCCTTCGAGGCGGTGGATGGGCAGTGGGTGCGCGGTCAGTGGGACGGGGATGGGGACGGGCTGGTGTCGGGTTTGGGGGAGGTGGTGTCGGGACCGGACGCGGAGGTGTTTCGTGGGTGGGCGGATGGGTCTGGTGATCTGTCGTCGGGGGTGCGTGCGCGTGCGGTCGCGGTGGTGGCCGCGCGGAACGCGGCGGTCCATGAGGTCAGTGGTGCGGGGGCCAGGGATGTTGAGGGGGGTGGTCGTGCCGAGGCGCTGAGGCGGGACCTGGACCGGCAGGCTGTTGTGGAGCAGGTCGTCCTATATGCCCAGCAGCGCTTCGACGTCGCCTACACCGCCTGGGCCACCGGCACCCGTTCTCCAGGGACGGCGCACACCACCGAGGCCGAGGGGACCGACGGCCCCGCCCACGTCGCGACGGTCCCCGGTGCGGCGGTGCGGGTGCACCGGGCGGTGTGGCAGGCGGTGGAGAGCAGCGTGCGCGCGAGCGCCGACCGCCTGCCGGTGAGTGCCCTGGACGCTCCCACCGAGCAGGTCCTCGCGCGGGCCGACCGCTTCTTCGGTGCCAGCGAACCAGCCGTCCACCTCCTGCTGGACCGCGCCGCCGTCGAGGACGCCCGCCAGGTCGACGCCGTCCGTACCTTCGAGCAGACCGTGCCCAAGGCAGCGCCCGGTACCCAACCGCTCGGCTCGGACGGTCGGCTGTCCGCGACCGGCCGCGAACAGCTCCGCCAGGACTGGGTACGCCAGACCACCGCCGACCACCGCACCGTGTTCGGCGACCTCACCGCCACCGGACGCACCACCGGGGTCGACACCGTGGCGGCGGCTGGCGCTCCGCACCCCACCGCGGAGACGGTGCCCACGGTGAGCACCGGTGCCACCGCCGACGGGTCGCGGGCAGCCGCCACCGACACCGCCGGCACGGTGGACGCTGGACGGACTGGCGCAGACGCCGTGGGTACGACCGGCGCGCCGGCGCCGGTCGCGCCTAGCGCCGTGATCACCGCGACCACGCCGATCGGTACTGACGGCCCTACAGCGACTGAAGGGAGCCCGGTTCCGGGCGGGCACGGCGCGGACACCCCCCCGCTGATGGCGACCGGCGGAAGCGCGGTAGGCACCGCCACGGGACACCTCGACAGTTCGGCACCTACCGGCGGAGGGCCGGGCACGCCGCGCAACTCCGACGCCATCGGCCCCCGCGCCCCTGAGCGCCGGTGGCAGGATCTCCTGGCCACACGGACCGAGTCGCTGCCGCACCAAGTGCATGTGAGCCTGGCCAGGGAAGCCGCGGCCCGCCAAGCGGTGGACGGCGTCCGTGAAGCGGCAGCAGGCTCGTGGAGGAGCGCTCTTCCCGACCTGGGCACGCGGTTCCGCGACACGTTCGACCTGGACAGACGTGGTGTCACTGTCGAGGCGCAGCAGGCAGCGGCCCTGTCTGTGGCGCGCACCGCCAACTCGCACATCGACGGCTTGGTGTCGCGCGGTCCGTACCCGCCGGGCGACGCGGTTCCGCAGCCCCGTGATGTGGCCGCCGCCGTGATCACCCCCCATGCGGTCGGCAGACACACCGCCTTGGCCGTGGCGCGTGCCGGCGCGCTCGACGACGCCGCGCGGGAAGCCCGTTCATTCGCCCAGCAGCAGCCCCACAGCTCGCCAGAGAGCGTCCGCCAGGCGGTTGAGACCCACACCCAACGGGTCAGCGCACTCTTCGACCGGGTCTTCCCAACTCAGCGGCCGGACACCGAGACCGGTGTCGTCCTCCCCAGCCGGCCTGCGGCCGACCACGACCTCGCGTCAAGGCAGACCGGGAACATGACGGAGTCGCTCGACCGCGCCACCGGGACATGGATCGGCGAGCGCGCCGCCCTGAGCGCCCAACTGAGCGGTGGCGACAACGGTTCCGCGGGGGTGGTGCGTACGGAGACGGGGGGCGTGGGTGCGGGTGGGTACCCGGGGGCTTCGCGTGAGGTGGTCGGCTCGGTCACGCATGAGGTGAACCGTGCGTTGCGGGGTCTGGGTGCGCCGCATCGGTTATCGGACGGTGAGGTGCGCGGGCGGCTGGAGGGGCTGCCGTCGCACATCGCCCGGCTTCAGCAGCGGGCGGTCGGGGAGTGGATCGCGGGCACCGTGGTCAACGACGGGCGTCCGCTGGGTCTGCCCGGTGGCGCCCCCCGGCCCCGCGAGGACACCGGCGCCGAGCCCTACCCGACCCGGGGCGAGAGCACCGGCGCCGGCCGAAGCGCCCCCGCCCTCGCAACCCGCGTCGCCACCACCAGCACGGATGCCACCGGCGGCAGGGGCGCCGCTGACAGTGCGCAGGACCGGCACGGGGAGCAGAGCGCCCTGACCACACCCTCCCCCCGCCCGATCAGCGACGCGCCGTCCCCCTTCCCCCGCCCGCCGGGCACTCACTACTTCGGCGGAGAGCACGACCCGTCGCCCGTCCCCCAGGACACGGACAGCCCCGCGGCGATCCAGCTAGGGGAACCACGGCCGCCAGGCCCCCGCACGGCTTCTCTGATGGGCATCCTCAACCCGAACCCACACACGCACGCGCCGGAGACACCCGTGCCGGAGCGACGGACCGGCCCCGAGACGCTCGCCGCCGAAGCTCCGGCCGCCGGGAGGCCCGTGCCGGAGACTGCGACGGGTGAGCCGGAGGACGGCGGGCGTGGGGGCGGTACGGCTGGTATGCGGACGGATGGCGCCCCGGTCGGCATGGCGCCGGCGCGCAATGCGGACCACCCGCCAGTGAAGACGGCCGAACCTGGACGCTCCTCCGAATCCGGACCCAATGCGAAACCTGACCTGTCCGCACACGTCGAGACGGCCACCGCCTCGCACCCCGTAACGAAGCCGGAGCCGTCAGGAGGCCGAGATCCCGATCCCGCCGCTCCTCTGAAGACGTCGAGAGGCAAGGATCGGGCTGTCGAGGAGGCCGAGTCGGGCAAGCCGCTGTCCGAAGAGCCGGACAAGGGCTCCGCCGCCGGAACGTCCGGGAGAGTGGAGCCGTCTCACGACGGCGGCCTCACGGCCGAGGAACCCGCCAAGGAGCCGCCGAGCGACGAGGAGGCCGCGGAGGCCGCGCGGTCGCGGCCATGGGCTCGGCCGATCGGTGTCCCGCGAGCCGGACTCCCACACATCCCCGCCGTGGTCGAAGCGCTGCGTACCTGGGCGGGTGAACTGGGACTCACAGTTCCGGAGGGCGACTGGGACCGGCTGCCGCAGCGGCTGTTGTCCAACTACTCCTTTCTCGTGGCCGAGCGAGGCGACCGCCCCGAGGGCCTGCTCGTACCGTTGGGGCCGGCCGAGGCCCTGATCGGCCTGGACCCGAGCGACCCCACGTTGGCCCACGGCAGTGATCCGGCAGATGGCGGGCGCTTGCCGACCATCAAGGAGAAGCCCGAGGAAGAGGACATTCCGCTTGCCGAGAGTTCGGCAGCCGGAGCAAGCAGGGGGCTGAAGGGCGGAAAGGACATCGGGGACGACACCGTCACCGAGGAGGACGACGGCGCTCTCGTGAAGGCCGACCCCTTTCACGCCACCGCCTCCGTCAACTCCTCGTTCGCCACCGGCGGCCACACACAGGCCAGGTCCAGCGGCACATCGGCGACCCGGACGGGAGCGGCGATGACGTACGGCATCGGAGTTCCGGGCGTCGCACACCTGGTGTCCGTCGGCGCGAGCGTGTCCGGTACGGCGAATGCCTCCAGCCGCTCCCAGACGCACCTGGCGGACTCCGAGCGCGGACACGTGGAGGACAACCGCGATCCACGCGGCCCGCTTCTGCTGTCATACAAGGCCAACTGGCACGTCCGCATGCGCCCGGTGGGCCGGGACCCGAAGTGGCCTGCGGCCCGTCCTGTGGACGAGTCGGCCGAGCAGTCCCTGCTGCTGTACGTCGCACGGCCCTATCTGGACCCGGCTGCCGACCATCTGGTGGTGGCCACCGGGCCCGAGGTGCGTCGGGACGGTCTGCCGAGCCACTACTTCGCCTCGGGCATGACAGGTCTGCCTCGCCTCCTAGACGAGATCGACCGTGTGCTGGGGGACAACGGTCTGCATCTCTCCGATGATCCGCGCACGCGCAGTGAACTGGTACACCGACTATGGAACCTCCAGACGTTCCTCGACAACGCGGTCAACCATCCCCATGGCTACACCTTCCGGCTGCACGACCGGTACGGGCGGGTGGTGGCGACGGTGAACGTCCACAGCGCGCGGCGCAATCAGGGCTTCGAACAGCCGGTCGGCGCCGACAGCGACACCGCCCACCTGGAGAACGTCCGCACAGCCATCGACGGCATCAGCGGTGGGCACACCCTCTCCCAGAGTTCGACGCTGACCCCGGTCATCGCGGAGATCGATCTGCTGCCCAACCCGACGGGGCACCCCGACATGGGGCTCGGGTTCAACGCGAGCTTGTCCGCCTCCTGGAACACTTCGGAGTCGATCGGTGCCACCCGGACCGGTCTGTGGGTGATGGTGCCGCGGTTCTCCGGTGTCACCTCCGCCTACGTCAGTGAGTTCACGCACCACGCGAACATCACACTGCGCCACGGTGGCGAGGACGAAATCCGGACCACCCACGATGTGGATGGCGCGGCACTGGTGCGGATGCCTCGCCAGGAGGCGTTCCGCCACGGTTACCCGGTGGACAGGGACGCCCTCAACGACCCTCCGCACACGTCGGCCGAGGAAGCCGTCGGGGAGACGAAAACCGTCGGGGCGACGAGGACCGGCGATGCCACCAAGGGCCCGGACAAGGGAGCGGTCGAGGAGCACGATCCAGGACGCGGCTCCTCCGCGGCTCGCGGCGAGGAGGCGCCGACCGGGTCGCACACCGCCATGCCGCCTGCCCTCCACACCGCAGACACCGCGAACGTCGGCCACGACGGGGCCGGCGTGAAGCGCGACGAACCCCCGGCCCCTGAAGCCGTCGCGTACTCTCCGGACGCGCTGAAGGACGCTCCCACCGCCGAGCAACGGGCGCCACGCCCGCTGCCGGGCCACCTGGCGCACCCCACCGACTACTCCGGAATCGGCATGGGCCTGGTGGAGGTCCACGAGGGCACCGCGCAGCGGCTCTACGACGGGATCGCGGCTCAGCTCAACGAGCACGGCTTCCTGCTGCCGGACAAGGACAACCCGATCAGTGTGACGTGGTGGGAGCACGGTGCGAGTATGGACAGCCGCATCGACAACGAGGACCAGCTCCGCAAGTTCCTGGAGGACGGCCTGGCGTCCCACCACGACCGCATCCACCAGGACGGGTTGCCGCTGGTGCTGCACCGCTCCCGCGGATTCGGCGGCGTGACTTTCGACGTGGACGCGGCGCGGATCACCATCAGCGCCAAGCGCGCGGTGCCGACCGAGTACATGCACACGGCCAGTGACCACCACCTGGTCAACCTCGCGATGGGCATGGACAGCGCTTCTATGGGCGTCGGCGGTTCACGGAATCTGTCGGCGTCGGTCCGGGCCAAGGCCGTCGCGCAGCAGCTGCTCGGCGGTGCCGAGGGATTCGGGGTGAACTACGGGCGCGGCGCCTCGGACTCCGTCTTCTATATGAACAATCGTCCGGAACTGCTGGAATACGGCAGTGGTGACTTCCTCCAAGTGAAGGTGACCAGCGACTACACCGCGAAGATCCAGTTCCAGCACAGCGGCCTGTCCGGCCGTGTCCTGCGGGGCCGGCGGGATCCGGTGCCGCTGGTGTTCCCCAACGAGCCGGTGATCGCGCGGGTCCTGCCACTCGGGGACGGCTCGCAGGGTTTCGCGGCGGGCCGCGGCCCGACGCCGCCCAGGGTGCTGGACCACGCGGTGATCTTCCACCTGGACGGCACGGGGTTCCGCAGTACCTTGTCCCAACTGATGGGCCAGGGCATGGACGGGCCGCAGGGTCCGGCCGCCCGGACCCTGGACTCCATGGCCGCCTCGCTGCGCGCCCACCTGAAGGAATCCGCGTTCGGCGCTCTCATCACCGACCAGGTCTTCGACCACGGGCTGTGGCGGGATACTCACCTGGCAGTGAACGTCGAGGCGAATTTGGGCAGTTCGGACTTCATGGGAGCCACCGACAACCCCTTCGTACAGGGCATCATCAAGCTGTGGCTGGCCCAGTCCACCACGACCACCACCAACTCGCGCGGACTGAGCTGGACACAGGCCGACGTCACGGCGGGCGGCCCGAGCGCATCCGGTGCCGTCAACGTGTCCGGCGGAGCGGACGCCAGCCGCCACTGGCAGTTCAACCGGTCTGAGAGCCTGGGTGTGGCCGGGGCGAAGGAGCTGATCGCCCTCAGCTTCTCCCGGGTGTACCTCTACCGCACGCGCGCGGACTTCGCGATCAACGTACTGCGCGAGAAGCACGGCAAGTTCGCAATCCGCTCACGCCTGGCAACCTCCGGACAGATCGCCAACCGTGAGGTCCACTACCTGCTTCCTGAGCCCGAGGCGCTGTTGCACTACGCCGACGGCGTCCTGCCGGTCTCGGACCAGCAGCTCACCAGTGTGATGCGGCGGTGGAGCAAGACGGGAGCCGAGCCCGAGCCCGAGCTCAAGCTCCACCCGAACACCATGGCCGGCGTCCTCGCCCGCTGGCGCCAGACTCCCGGCGGCGCGGCACCGGCGCTGGAGGCCGCCAGGGAGTTGCAGAACCGGCACGACGACGGCGAGGACGTGGTGTGGGACCCGGCGGTCCGCGACCACTTCCACGAGGTGTTCGGCGATGAGGATCTCCACCTCGACGAGCGCCGAAACCCGCTAGCCTCGCTGAGGCTTCCGGAGTACCTCACCCGACAGGACCCCGGCGGTGCCATCCTCGGCCACAGCAACGTCCTCAGCATCGACCACGAGAACGGCAGGTCCACAGCGGACCTGTTCCGCGAGGCGGTCGAGCGGGCGGCCCCCGGCCTACTGACCCACAAGCCGGAACTGTGGACCGAGAGCGGCCGCCACATCGGACGGCTCCAGGGCTCCCTCGACACGATCGTCGGGCTCTTCGGCCGCGGACGCGAGGACGCGGCGTATGAGGACATGCTCTCCGCGAACGGCCTGGAGTTCTACCTGACCAACCAGGTCGGCTGGTTCCTCAGCGACGGCGTACGGGTGACCATCAGGGCGGAGCTGCACGACGACGCAACCGTCGTAGGGGAACGTCCCGACGCAGGTCTGGAGAACTACAGCCACCACTACACCAACACGTCCAAGGGCACCTCCCGGGACGACGGCCAGACGTTCACACCGGCCAAGGCCAGCGCCTCCCACGGGCACGGCGGCGGGGGCGGCTCGGCGCCACTGTCCTCTGGCAGCCACCGCGGAACCTCCCATAGCGAGGCGGGGGTGCAGGAGCAGACCGTCTACTCCTGGGACGGTCTGTACGGGGTGAACGTCAGCCACCGCTTCGTCGTGGAGGCCGTCCGCCTGGACATGCCCCATCGCCCGCTCAACGAACTCGGCGTGAACATCTTCCGCAAGCTGGCCAACCTGGGAGCCCTCCAGCAGGTGACCGTGAACGGCGTCACCAGGCTGCAACTGCCGCGTGGCTTGGTGGAGGCCCGCCCGCACACCGAGCCGGTGCCGGCCGACCCGCTGCGTGACCTGCGGCTGCTGCCGAGACTCCCCGGTGACGCCTACGTGGTGGGCGTCACTGCCGACCGGGTGCTGCCCGCGACCCGCCGTATGCTCGTACAGGCGTTCGGGCCCAGCGCGGACCCCTCGCGCTACCGCGATAGTCCTTCGCTGTCCGTGCTGTTCTCCCGTACCCACCTGTCCAACCTGATCGGCCGGATGGGCCCCGAGGACCGCGTCCAGATCTCCCACCACCTCTTCCAGCCGGGCAGCTCCCCGCTGGGTTTGAAACTGTACGTGCGCTCAAGCGCCTATGACATGCGCGTCCTCAACGACCTGCCCGGTACCGGAACCGGCCGCTACAACAAGCACCAGAGCGGTACGACCGCGTCGGCGAGCTACGACCGCTGGCAGCCCAACTTGGCGGCGAGCGGTAGCGGAAGCGGTCCGTTCGCCCACCATCCTGCCGACTCCGCATCGGCCTCCTCCAGTGCCAACCGATCCACCTCGGAGTCGCTGGCCGACGCCGGCACCAACAACTACCGCCGCGAGCAGCACGCCAAGCAGCAGGGCGACACCCAGTTGGTGCGTATGCGGGTCCGGCTGCGGGTCGAGGCCGAAGGCTACCGGATGCACACCTTCCGGGAACCGGAACACGTTAGCGACTACGTCAGTGAACCGATCAACGGTGAGATGTACGCGGAACTGTCCCGGGACGAGGTGGCCCAGGTACGCGCCCGGCTCACCGCCGCGCTGCCCGACGGAAGCCGGGAGCTCGCGGCCTGGCGGCAGGCGCGCGCCTCGCAGCCGACGGATCTCGCCCCGCTGCTCGCCCAGGCCGCCGGACTCAGGGGCGCCGATGCCTCCCGAGCCGACCTGGCGGTGGGAAACACGCTCCAGGACCGCACCCCGGCTGGCGCCCATGGCCTGTCCCTGACCGTCAACACCGACCAACTCGCCTTGGAAGCGCATCGGTTGACGTTGACATGGGCGGAGCAGACCTTGGAGGCGGGCCACGCCGCAGTGCGCACCACCGACGCGGCAGCGCCGCCGCCCGAGGCGCTGAATCGCTTCCAGCGCTACAGGACCAACCTGCCGCGCGTCGCGGCGAACGGCAGTTTCGCCCTACGGCGGCAGGCCATCCACGACATCGTGGCCACCGTCGGCGCCTACCACATGGAGCGCCCGGACAACCCCTTGCGCGAGCCGGTCGCCCCTCCGCCCTCCGTGTCCTTCGTCGACATCCACCCGCTGGCGCTGGCGCGGGACATGGCGCACCATCTCGACGCGTACGTCCGCTACGTCCCCCACGCCGCCGCCGGCGGCGAGGAAGCCGTTCAGGAGCGGTGGATCGCCCCGGACGGCACGGTGGGAGAACTGCCATTCGCTCCTGCTCCTGTCTCCGCACCTGCTCCGGCTCCGGCTGCCGTACGCACCCCAGCAGTTGTACCCGCTCTGGCGCCGGCGGCCGAGGTCAAGCCGCTGGTGAAGAACGTCACTTCACCCATCGGAGTCTCCGGTGCGGCCTCGTCGACAGCCTCGATCCCCGAGGCACTCACCGTGGGCAAGCCCGCGTCGGGCTTCACGAAGCCGGCCTCGGCTCTCCCCGGTGAGAGCGGGTCCTCCGAGGCGGCGCCGGCTTCCCCAGTCAAGCCGGGCACGTCCGCTCCCGCCCGCTCCGAGCGGGGGGAAGGGGCCGCGGGTGAGGGGGGCACCGAGGAGCGGGAGCTGTCCGCGCCGCCGCTGAAGGGCCTGCAGGAGGCGACGGGGTCGACCGCGGGGCAGGAGCTGAGCGTGCCGCCTGCCAAGAGCTCCGAGGAGGGGGCCGTTCCGACGGGGGACCGGCCAACGCGCTCCCCAGCGCCGGCCGTTCCGTACGGGGTGCCCGGGGCGCCGGAGGAGGCGTCCACGCCCGAGACCGTGCCGACGGTGACGTCCGCCTCCCGCGAGGACGCGGCCTCAGCGTCCGGGTCCGAGGCGTCGGCGACGGTGACCGGCCCGCTGGACAGGGCAGTCGTGTCCCGGTCGACACCTTCGGATCAATCGCTTGCCGTGGGAACCGTGGGTGTCCCCGCCCCGGCGGCCGGTGCGACGCCGGCTTTGCGGTACGGCGAGCTGGCCGCGGTCGAACCGTCCCGGCCACCGCAGACGCCCGGATACTTGCGGGCCACCGGAGACGGATCTAGCCGATACCAGCAGTTGAATGCGGATCAGTCAGTCGAGTTCCTGCGGCGCGCTGACATGATGGCCCCGGGGGAGCCCGAGCCGGTCGACCCGTGGACGCTGGAGACGCTGCCCGGTCTGGGCAGCATGCAGACGCCGCAGGGCCGCGTCCCGCTGATGACGCACGCTGTGGTGCTGGGAGGGCCGAGCGGTGCCGTTCCCACCGGTCCCCGCCTCGACCGACTGGCGGATCTGGCGCGGTCCACCGGGAACCCAGTGGTGGTGTGGACGGACGTGCCGAGAGCGGCAGTGGACGTGGCGCTGTTTCGCGAGGACCCGGTCGCCGCGGGTGTGCCCGCCCCGGTCCGCGACCTCGTGGAGTGGGCCGGCGAGAACAACGTCTTGCTGGTCAACGCGGACGAGATCTTCCACGCGGGACAGCCGATGCCGGACGCACCCTCGATCTGGGAACTGCGTGCCCAGGGAGGAGCCGGCCCGCTCGGGGATGCGGAAGCCCGGATGGCCGAGGCGATCACGGATGCCTTCGGCGGGCCCCGCGCACCCGTCGGCAGCGCCCCGCCTGGGGGCCAGCGCGACGGAGAGCCGCTCGGTGCATCGACGGTCGGCGACGTGGCACCCGCACAGTCGGCCCAGGCGTCGGAATCGACCGTCGCGGCACGCGTGGGCGCGGCGCGCGGCTGACCGCAGCGCTATAGGAGAGCCGGCCCACCGTGAGGGCGAACTGCCCAATGGAGCCATCGACCGTGGGTGCACATGTGAACGGCACACCGGGTAGGGACGGGCAGCCATTCACGGAAAGGGTTCCCATCGTAATTCCGACAGGCGATCATCTTGCATACGGCTGTTGTCTCCTAATCCTCAGCCAGGCTGGTGGGCCGATCGGTTCACTGTTCATTCCGTCGGACTCATGTGAGGTGTGATGTTTCGCAAGATCGTCCTCAGCGCCGTCCTTGCTGGGGCTCTCGTGGGTGTGGGAGCGCCGCTCGCCTCCGCCGCCTCTTCGTCCCCCTCGGCAGTCCCCTCCGCCGCTTCCCCCGATCTCACGAAGGCGTTCGGAGGCGTCTACCCGTCGTTGACTGAAGCGCAGTTGGCGTGCGAGGAAGGCATCATCGAGCATCGCTGGGTGAGCTGCAGCTACGGAATCTCCATCGAGACCGGTCAGACCGAGTTGTGGGTGTACGTCTGAGTTTCTTGTTCGGCCTGGCGAGCCACCCGAACCGCTGATCCGCGGTTCCTTCCGAGGCAACAGGGACGGTCGTTCTCCGCGCTCCGAGGCGTCGACCAACGAAGTGAGGGGAACGGCCGCTGTCTGTGGGACTGCCCGGCTTCGAGCCACGGCATTGCGACTGCTGCCGCGTGGGACTGGCTCTACCCCCAGGTCACCCGGCGCGGGGCATGGTCAGATGCTGTCCGCCTTCGCCTGATCCATCTGGCGGAACTTCTCGTACATCACCGTCCCGGGCCCTGTGGCGTGTTATTCCAGGCCCGACCAGCCGATGTCGCGGAATTCAGCGAAGGGAAGATTTCCCAATTCGTGGGTGATTTCGACGTTGGCCACGTGCATGGCCGGAACGCGGAACGGTGCCTCACGTTTAACGTCCTCGTCGTCGTACAAATAGATGTTGATACCGAGCAGCGGCAGATCGTCAGAGCGAAGTCTCCGAGTCGGCCAGATGCGTGAGGGCGTGAGCGTCAAGCTGTGGGTCGTGGACGACGACTTGTGGGCGATGATCGGGTCGGTCCTGCCGCCCTGTCCCTCGTGCGCCCCTGGACCCAGACCCGTGCCGGACCGGCTGTGTCTGCAGGGCATCTTGTTCGTGCTCTACACCGGGATCCCGTGGCAGCAGCTCCGTTGGAGCTGGGCTTTGGCTCTGGTCAGACCTGCTGGCGACGCCTGGAGCGATGGCAGGACGCCGGTGTCTTCGACCGGCTGCACCGGATACTCCTCGCCGAGCTGAACGCGGCCGGTGCAGTGGACTTGGCCGCGCGTGCGTGGATGCTTGCCACGGGCGCGCGAAAAAAGGGGGTGCCGCGAAGGGCCCGTCGCCGGTCCACCGCCGCAAGACCGGCAGCAAGCACCACCTGGTCAGCGACGGCGGTGGTGTCCCGCTCAGGGTCATCACCACTGCGGCCAGCGTCAACGACGTCACCCAGACCCTTGCCTTGGCCGACGGTGTCCCCCGGCCGCCGGTTGGGTCGGGCGCCCTCGCAAACGCCCCGACGCCCTGCTCGGCGACAAGGGCTACGACAGAAACCCCAACCGCGAGGAGCTGCGCCGACCCGGGATCTTGCCGGTCATCTCCCGCAAGGGCCAGCCCGAGATCCAGGGACTGGGCAGACGGCGCTACGTCGTGGAACAGGCCTTCACCCTGCTTCATCAGTTCAAGCGCTCGCCATCCGGTGGGAGCGTCAGCTCGACCTCCGCGACGCCTTCGTCTCGATCGCCCGCTCGCTCATCTGCTGGAGGAGCCTCAAGAGCTTGCTGTCCGCCTGAGCCGGCGCTCAAGCCTGTGGTCGTTCGCGCATCTTCACTCCGCCACCTGGGCGCGAACTGGTGAAGTAGCTTCCCCGCGCACTGCCGATCCAGCCGAAGGCGCTGGGAGAAACGGGCACGTTCAAGCGCCACCCGTTGGCGAAGCGCACGCGCAGACTGCCCGAATCCGCTGCGTGGACCTCGGCAACTGGCTGATCGAGCAACTGAGGGAGCCGGTCAAGGTTGATCCGGGCGGAGGCGCGAACGAGCAGGGCTTCGCTGTCCGTCGTCAGTTCGGCGGGGCTGTGAACCTCAATCCCGTTCGAGCCGGTGTCCAGTCGCAGGGCACGGCCGATGATCACCCCGCCGATGCCGATCCCAGGCATCGAGCGGATGTCCCAGCCGTCCTCCACCCGGTTGATCCCGTTCTCCGTGCCGCAAGACTACGGACCTGGCCGCCACGCCCGCGCAAGATCGTGTGACGAGCTCTATGCACCCCGGATCAGTCGTGAGCACCGGATCGACAACTCGGGTTCAAGCACGCGCCTGATCGCCGTAACGACAACTGCCTCTGAATCATCCGGCGGTTGCACTGGACTCGGATCTGGCGGGTTGACCGGCCCCTTCCATGGGGGCCGGTCAACCGTGTGCCGATCGGTCGACGGCGGTGACCCGCAGCTACGGAACGGCGGAGGTCGTGACTACGCCGCCCTGTGGCGGGTCAGGTCGTCGGGCACGTCATGAGCCGTGGAGCACGTATCCGCCGTTGCTCGCCGTGCAGCTGAAGGTGTGGAGGATGCCCTGCTGCGCGAGGACGTTGCCCGCGTAGAGGCAGTCGTAGTAGGTCGGGTACCAGTCGTCGATGGTGGCGGCGGACGCGCTGGTCCCGGCGCCCGCCACTATGGCGGCTGCCGCGGCGGCGGTCACTGCGGCTGTGGTCAGCCTCTTGGACAAACGGCGAATGCGCATGTGGTTCCTTCGGTTCGAAGTGCGGGCCGGGGCAGTGTGAGCAGCCACCCGCAGCCATGAGACATCGGCCGGGACCGGAGGCCCGGCACGGTGCGTGTGGTGAGCCTTGCGCAGGAACACCGCAGCAGCATCCCCTGGATGCGAAACGTGCCCGTTCGTGCGGGTGATTGTGCCTGGCCGGGCCTTTGAGGGCGGGTGTGCCGTTCCCTCGGCTGACGGTATGGGGCGGGCTTTGAATTTCCCCAGTACCGAAGGACAGTTAGGGCCTCTGTCGGGGATCTTGGTGTTCAGTGACGTAGCAGGTCAGAGGTCGTCAAGATGGAGCGAGTCGAGCTTCTCGTTCCCGTTGGTGGTGGCATGTCGGCAGGTCCTTGTGTGGCTGTGGTGGTGCCCGAGTTGACGGTTGGGTGGTGAGGGCGAGCAATCAGGTGGGGAAGACAGCGATGTGGGTGCGGGGACTCGCCGGCTCGGTTGACACGGTCACTGCCGGAGATGACACGGGGCCAGGAGGTGGAACCCTTCCGCTTCGGTGCCCTGAGCACCACAAGCCGGGCCGCGGTCCGCTCACTGGACTACCGTGTCACCGAGCGCGACGGGGCAGCACGAACGTACTCAACGAGGTGACCCAGACCCGCACCCGACAGCCGATGCGCGCCATCGAGGGCGGTCTGCGCGGCATGATCAGCCCGCACTGGAAAAATTCGCCCGCCCCTATGCCTTCTTCGGCGGGAACGCGGAGACCGTGCTCACGGCCTCCGACGGTACGCGTACGCATGTGCTGCCACCGATCGCCGTGCACGGACGGGTCCTGATCGCTGGCCGAGGTGCACCCGGTCCCGGCCGACGCGCAGGACCCTGCTCCCGGGGGCTGGGGTGAGGTTCTGGAACAGGACGCGTCATTCGACCCCGACACCTCGGCGTTCCCGCCCGGGGTTCCCCGCCACGCGTGACGACGCTTGGAGCCACTACCTCAGCGCGTACGACAGCCACCTGGCCGCGGTGGCCGAGCGGCCAGCCACCGCTGCGCCGCTGGGGCCACCGTCGTCCCGAGGAACAGCACAACCGCTACTTGACGGTTGGGTATGTGCCGGCGGTGAGTTCGGCCGTGTCACCGCCGGGAAGCGGTGGGACTCGCGACGAGGGGCAAGGCACGCGGCGGAGACGAGGACGCTCGTCGTGGGGCCGGGAGCGAGGGGCGGCGTGCGCCGTACGGGCTCCATGAACGGCGTGAGCGGCGCCGTTTCGGGCGCTCCCGCGCCGTTCACCCGCCCGAGACGCCGGTACGGGGAGCGGCCGGTGGATTCACGGAGCGGCTGCCCGTCGCGGGCGACGGGCGCTGCCTGCTGTACTCGGCGTTGGCCAGTACGCCCCCTGCCCTGTGGCCGCGCACGCTGACCTCCCGGCCGGAGGCGTCCGGAGCAGGTGACGCAACCACCGTGCACAGAAGCCTCGTCGCCGAGGCGGTGGCAGGCGGACCCGTCGTCCCGGGGGCGACCGCTCGACAGGAGCGCGGAGGCCCTGCGGTCCCTCGTACTGGAAGGACCGCGGGCCGGTCCCTGGGAAGACCTGCCCGCGGACGTCGTCGTGCCTTTCCACGAGGCCGGCAGGCCGAGATCGCAGCGGGACACGCCCACCTCCAGCGCGGTGCGCCGATCGAGTCGCTGAACGCCCGTGGGATCGCGGTGGTGCTGTCACCCCACTGGATACGGCCGATGGATCTGCGGCGGATGTACCTCGAAGCACGCGTCGATGCGTCGGCGCGTGAGCAGGACATGGAGCCGGCAACCGCAGTGGCGGCGGCGGAGAGCGAGGTGCCGGTCCGGACCGAACGGACCGGCGGCGAGCCGCAGCTCGCGCCGGAGCGCTGTCGCCGAGTGCGCAGTTCGCATACCTGGAGAAGCGCCTCGGGCCACTCTCCCTGGCGTCGCTGCCGGACGACGGGCTGCGCGCCGCGGCGACGCAAGCCGCCGCCCACGCACCGCTGACGGAGTCGGAACTGGAGAGCCTGGTCGAAGTCGTGGACCACTGGGTGCCCGGAAACGCGGCCTGGGCTCAGGGGACGGGAGAGATGCTGCCGGGCCCGGTCGCCCACACACTGGGCGTACGATTCCGCATCGTGCAGCCGCTGGCGGGCGGTTCCGCCGCCCGAGCAGTGGTCGGATCGCGCGGCGCGCCGACCGTGGACCTGTCCGTCAACGGGCAGGACCACTACGACGCGTCGGCGCCCCCGGTCGGGCCGCGCGTTGCAGTCGGCGCGATGCGGGGGCCACATCTTCGAGCGTCGAATCGAACATGTATGCGAGATCGCCTTGGCGGGACGAGGAAGAACGAGCCTGTGTATGAGTGGTGCGCGCCAGCCAGGCCGGTTGCGTCCCTGGAGGTGGTGTAGCGGGTGGGGCCCGATCCGGGGGTTTGTCCCGGCGTCCGGGTTGGTGCCTGCATAGAAAGACGGGCACCGGCTGATCTTCGGGCACTTCGAAGTGGAACAAGATCGAGCACCGGCTGTTCTCCCACATCACCCATAACTGGCGTGGACGCCCCCTGACCAGCCACGATGTCGTCATCGAGACGATCGCTGCCACCCGCACCCGGGCTGGACTGCGGGTCGAGGGCCATCTGGACCGCGGCGACTACCCCACCGGCATCGCGATCAGCAAGGACCGCTTTGCTGCCCCTGCCCCCGGTCGAGCACGACGTTCACGGCCAGTGGAACTACACCCTGTTGCACGAGCCCGCCACGGCGCGGACCCCGCAGGCCACCGGCGAGGCACACGGCATCGCCGAACGCCGACGTGTGCTCCTGGCCCGCCTGGCCGACCCGCGCCTGACCGGCCTTACCAGCACACAACTCGCCAAGTCATGCATCGAGTTGGCACCGCTGCAGGCGGCCCGGTCCCAAGAGCGCTACAGCCAACAGCGCGGCGGACGCGCCCGGCGGGCCACCGGCAAACTTCGCGGAAGCAAGCCGCTGTTCGACGACGCGGCCCGGGTCATGCTCACCCTCCTCTACCAACGGCAGGTGTGCTCGATGAAGCTGCTGAGCGACATGCTGGAGGTCACTCCCGAGTGCATCGGTCACCTCGTCACCGAGACCCGCCGGGTCCTGGAGAACCAGGGCCACCAGCCCGGATACGCCCCCACCCGATTCACCACGACGCCCGATCTGCTGGCCTTTCTCGACACGGCAGCGATCCCGCCGCGCACCCGGATCATGGAGAGCTTGTCCCATCCACGCCTGACTGGCATGTCCCACGAGGACCTCGACTCACTCGCCCGCCGACTCGCCCCGCGCCAGGCCGCTCAGACCGAACACACCTCCTATCAGCGCCGGGGAGCCGACCGGCAGCCGGGCAGCCGCGGCGGCGTCTTCCCCCAGAAGATCGGCGACAAGGACCGCGTCATCCTCGCCGTGCTCTACCTGCGCAAACTCTGCACCCTCGATGTCCTCGCCGACACGCTGGGCGACGTCAGCCGATCCTCGATCGGCAACGTCGTCCACGAGATCCGGCCCCTGCTCATGGAAGGTAGGCACCTCCCGCCACGGGCAACCACCCGCTACCGAAGCGCCGCTGATCTCCTTGCCGCCGCCCACAACGAGGACAACACACCGACAGGTTGATTCTTGACGGCTTCACTACGCGAGGAATCTGCTGTCCCAGGTCCCGAAATCCGCCCAGCCCCGGGTGGCCACCCTCCTGCGGACGGTCTTCGAGCAGCCCGACAGCGACGCGGTCCAGGCCCAGATGCGGCACGTCCTGGACGCCCTGGAAGCCAAGTTCCCCAAGGCCGCCGAGCACCTCGACACAGCCCAGGCCGATCTGCTGGCGTTCACTGCGTTCCCGCGTTTGATCTGGCGGCAGATCTGGTCCAACAACCCCCAAGAACGCCTGAACAAGGAGATCCGCCGCCGCACCGACGTCGTCGGGATCTTCCCCGACCGCACCGCCGTCATCCGCCTGATCGGCGCAGTCCTGGCCGAGCAGAACGACGAATGGACCGAAGCCCGCCGCTACATGAGCCGCGAACTACTGGCCAAGACCAGCCACCCGATCGAGTCAGAAGACAACGAGACCACCCTGCCCACCCAACTCACCTCCTAATGATGTTGTCAAGCCGTATCGGTGACGGGGAGGCTGGCTTGGTAGCACTGAGCCTTTTCCATCATCGGTCTGAGCTGGCCAGATGCAGGGTGAGGACGGCTTGGACGAGGGCTGTGATGCGGGTGGTGGAGCACCGGAGTTTGCGCAGGAGGCGCCAGTTCTTGAGGGTCGCCATGGCCTGCTCGACGAGGGCACGGATCTTCGCGTGGGACCGGTTCACCGCCTGCTGACCGGCGGAGAGGGACTCCCATCGCCCCCAGCAGGGGATGCGGACGGTTCCGCCGGCGCCTCGGTAGCCCTTGTCGGCCCAGCAGGGGATGTCCGCCTGGGCGAGGGCGTCGATGATGCCGTGTTCGCGGGCCGCCCGGATGTCGTGGAAGGCGCCGGGCAGGGCCGGTGAGGCCCACAGCAGCCGGCCGAACGGATCGGTGAGGACCTGCACGTTCATGCCGTGTCTCTTGTGCTTCCCCGAGTAGAAGGGCCGGTCCGCGGCGATGCGGTCGATGGGCAGCAGCGTGCCGTCAAGGAGGACGAACGCCTTCATCGAAGCGGTGCGGACGGCATCGGCCAGGGTGGGTGCGAGGGCTGCCAGGATGTCCACGGCCTCGGTGACGTAGCGGTATGCCGTCGTGGTCCCGATGCCGAACCCGGCGGCGAGCTGGGCGTACGGGTGGCCGTTGCGGAGGTGGACGAGAGTGAGCAGGCCCTGGCGGCCAGCGCTCAGGCGGCGCCAGCGGGTGCCGTGCTCCCGGCGGCGCTGACGGAGCTTGGCGGATAGGAAGCGCAGGGCAGAACTGGACACGTCGACGCCCGACGGGTAGACAAGCACACGAAGCCTCTGGTGGAGACGGATTTCTTGGTCGAAAACCCATCTACCAGGGGCTTCGCCGTGTTGTCACCCCAACTGCCCGCTCCCACCGGCAGGTTGGAAAAGGCTCACTGTCCGTCACGGATGAGAGCCCACAGGACATTTACGCGCCGACGGGCCAGAGCGAGAACTGCCTGGGTATGCCTCTTGCCTTCAGCCCGCTTGCGTTCGTAGAAACGGCGCGAGTCGTCGCAGCTGCGGATGCTGATGAGCGCGGAGGTGTAGAAGACACGTTGCAGGCCGCGGTGGTAGCGCCTGGGCCGGTGCAGGTTACCGCTGATGTTGCCCGAGTCCCGGGGGACCGGAGCGACTCCGGCGAGGCTGGCCAGGCGGTCGGCGGTGCCGTAGCGGCTCATGTCGCCAGCGGTGACCGCGAGGAACTCGGCGCCCAACAGCGGGCCGATGCCAGGCATGCTGGAGATCACTTCGGCAAGTTCGTGGTCGCGAAACCGGGCTGCAATGATCTTGTCGATCTCGCTGATCTGCTCGTTGAGGCTCATCACCTCCTTGGCCAGGGTGTGGATCACCTGGGCGATGATCTTCTGGCCGGGGACGGCGGTGTGCTGGCGTTCGGCTGCTTCCAAGGCGGCCTCGGCGAGGGCCTCGGGACTGCGCACGCTGCGGTTGCGCAGCCAGGTCACCAGCCGCTTTGCGCCGGTCCGGCGAAGGGCGGCGGGGGTCTGGTAGCCGGCCAGAAGGATCAGTGGTCCGAGATTGGTCAGGTCAAGGACCCGTTCCAAGGCAGGGAAGATGCTCGTGAGTTGACCGCGCAGGCGGTTGATCCTGCGGGTGCGGTCCGCGTTCAGGTCTGCCCGGCGGCTGGTAAGGACCCGCAGCTCGACGGCTTGTGCGTCGTCCGACCGCAGAACTGTCAGGTCGCGACGCATCCGGGCCTGATCAGCGATGACGGTGGCGTCCTTGGCGTCGGTCTTGCCCATGCCCCGGTAGCCGGCCGAGGCCCGATTGACGGCCAGGCCGGGTATGTAGACGAGGTGCTGGCCGTGGTTGAGCAGCACGCTGATCCACAGGGCGCCCATGCCATCAGCGACGTCGACCGCCCAGACCACATCCTCATCAAGGGCAAGTACGTCGGTGAGCAGGGCCAGCAGCTCTGGCTCGTCGTTCAGGACGCGCCGCGACAGCAGTCGTTCGCCCTCCGCGTTCAGAACCACGCAATGGTGATGGGTCTTTCCGATGTCCGTACCTGCCCAAATCTGGGCCACCCGTTCCTCCGGTCGTTCGATGTGCTGTTCTCCCGGACGACCTCGCCGGCGCGGTCCTACTCAGCGATCCGCTCGGAGGCGTTCGCAGCTCCTAATCAGCGGCCGAGTCGTCGTGAGACACCGGGCGGCCAGGTGAGTGGAACCATCGAGGGCAACCGCATAGAAGCCATGCCCGGTGTCTCTGGGCCTCTGGACCTTACGATGGCCCGTCCAACCCACGAAAAAGGTAGGACCGCATAACCTCAGAACAAGATCACCGAGTGGCCGTCGATACACCACTCCAGCGGACATGACCGCTGTGCACCGGGTTCTCCGCGAAGCCCCCCCGGTCCACCGCGTAGTTCAGAGCCGCCACGAAGGTCTTGCGCTTGCGGCGCGCCGTCGCCGAACCTCCGCCACTGTGAGCCCGATGGCCCGGATGTCTCACCTGTTCCGCCCCCTTTTCACAGGGCTGGTGTGCCATGGCGGCCAGGAAGGCGTGGGCGGGCATGGCCAGAGTGAGATGCCGGTACCAGCCGACATAGCGGCGACATCGTACTGGTCGAGGCCGCACTCGTTCTTCGCGGCCCGGAAGCACTCCTCGATCGCCCAGCGTGCCCCGGCGGCCCGCCCCAGGGAGTTGACATCTCGCATGCAAAGTCAGCGACACCCGTCACCTGCCGTCACCACCGACTACGGAACGGAGCCGCTCGTTTGACGGACCCCCCCTCATGCCAGGCCCAGGGCCACCGCTCGACCGACCACAAGCTGATCCGCAGGGCAGCGGCAATCTCCGCGTTCTTCTGCCCGCCCTCGAAACGCTCCACGACCTGGAAGCCCTAGCCGCTCCCGCATGGTCCTCTCGGCCTCGGTCAGCCCGCCGCCCTGCGCATACCTCACACCCAACGGCTATCGGTGCCGACGGCCAGCTGTCAGGCGAACGGCACCGACGTCACCCAATCATGTTCGGTAGCAAGCGAGCACAGCAGACCGGTCCCCCGTCACAACGGGTCGGAGGATCCTCCGCGCCATCGTCCAAGGGGCTCCACCCTGCGACCAGGTGGCCGGGTGCCGTCAGTAGTATACTGCCTGGTACCTCCAGTAGCTGAGCAACGCCTCCGGGCCGAACCTTAGTCCGACACCGCTGGCCTTGATCATCGTGGTCGGCGAGGTGAAGTCCGGATAGTAACCGTTGATACCGACGCTTCCGGTCTCCAGTTTGCGTGCGACTTGCAGCCCCCGCCCGATATCGCCGGTCCAGATTGTTGCGGCGAGACCGTATGCGGAGTCGTTGGCCAGACGTACAGCGTCCTCGTCGCCGTCGTGCGGGGTAATGGTCACGACGGGTCCTAATATCTCCTCGCTGGCGATCACCGAGTCGTTGTCGACGTCGGCGAACACCGTGGGCTCGACGAACCAGCCCTGTTGCAGGCCCATGGGGCGGCCACCGCCCGTCACCAGACGCGCACCTTCCTCTCGACCCTTGGCGATGTAGCCCTCAACCCGGTCGCGCTGCCGTGCACTGACCAACGGCCCCACGATCATGCCAGGTTCGAGGGAGTTGCCGACCGGAATGGACCGGGCGAGGGTCGTCACCAACTCGACGACTTCGTCGTAGCGGCGCCGCGGGGCCAGCACTCTGGCGGTGAGGAAGCACGTCTGCCCACTGTTCCCGTAGAAGGCCGCGGCAAGGTCGTCGCCCAGACGGACGAGGTCGAGGTCGGCGTCCTCGAGGACCAGAGCAGCAGACTTGCCGCTCAACTCCATTGAGACAGGGCGCAGAAGCCGGCCGCACACTTCGCCGATCCACCGCCCGCTTGCGGTCGAGCCGGTGAACGACACTTTGTCGACCTCCGGATGACTGATCAGGTAGGCGCCAGTTCCCCGCTCGCCCCAGACGACGTTCAGAGCGCCGTCGGGCAGACCCGCCTCAAGCGCCGCTTCGACCAGGAGGACCGAATCGAGCACCGTCTCGGGCGCAGGCTTCAACACGACAGTGCAACCTGCGGCAAGGGCCGGCGCCAGCTTGAGCACGGCCATGAAGATGGGGGAGTTCCACGGCACGACCGCGGCCACCACCCCCACTGGCACGCGTCGCAGCAAGGAAACGGCACGTTCTTCGTCCTGGTCGCCGACTTCTCCGTCCAGCAGGTCGGCGTAGTAGCGCAGTAGATAGCCGGGCCACACCGCTTCGCTCTCCCGCGCCAGGTGAATAGGCATGCCGCTCTGGTCGCTGACCAGCGGAGCGATTCGGCTTGCCCTTCTGTCAAGTGCGTCGGCGAAACGACGCAGAACCTGTGCTCGGTCTTCGGGCTTATGAGAAGCCCAGCCTGAGGGGTCGCAGAAAGCCGCTCGCGCAGCTGTCACCGCAGTATCGACGTCGGTCCCATTAGCGTGGGGCACGGAACCGATGATCCGTTCCGTGTTGGCGGACACGACCCTGATGCGCTTCGTGGAGTGCGGCCTCCGCCACTTTCCGCCGATAAAAAGATTCTGATGTTCGACGAAATCGGATGTCATCGTTATATTTCCCTCTTTCTCATTCTCCTTGGTGACACGCTGACGCTCGGGCGATACTTCTTTGCTCGATCACCGAATCAGCAGGGTTCGGAACCTTCCAATGGCCCTCTTCCCGCGTCGTTCGGCCTTATGACATGGCACGCGTCCATTCCCCTGCAACGGTGCCGCAGTCCCGGAAAGGGACACAAAAGGACGGCGACCTCCTCATCAGCCGCCGTCCTTTTCCTCCGCTCCGGACCGCCTTCAGCCGCTACGGCCTGATGTTGTCGATCGCAGCACGTTGGGTGGTAGCTCACTGAGCTCGGCTGCGAACGGATCTCCAGTGCACCCAGCGGTCGAAGCCGCCTCCGTGATCGGGCCCGCCATTACGGGTTTCACGCTCCACCAGTCGGACGGATGGTGCATGCCTCCTGCGGGTGAGGCCCAAAACGCTCGCCACGTCGTGCGGAACACGGTCGTCAGGGCGGGCGGAGCACAGCAGACCGCCCCCGACGTCCCGCGCCTGGCCTCTGTTCCGGACTGCCCCGGTACGGCTGAGACGCCTGGCCTGCCGCCGTGCTTCTCGCTCGTCAACCACGGCCATGCAGGGAACCTTTCGGCAAGACAAGCACTGTGTACGACGCTCGGCGGCGTAAGGGCAGGTGACCATCAGACCGCTCGGCGCCATCGCTTCGGATGAGACGGCACCGTGCGATCTCTCTTCACGCCGCATCCCCTCGAGGTTGCATCTCCGCGGGCAACGCGTCCTGGTCAAGCGACCGGTCGCGTTCCGGAACCGCTCCGACACCGCCCCTATTTGACGGAGCCGGCCATCACTCCTTCCACGAAATGCCGTTGGAAGGCAAAGAAAACGAGCAGAGGCACGATGAGGGACAGGAAGGCGCCGGGCGCGAGCACGTCGATGTTCGCGCCGAACTGCCGCATCTGGGACTGGAGGGCGACCGTCAGCGGCTGGGACTGGCTGTCGGCGAAGATCAGCGAGACCAGCATGTCGTTCCACACCCACAGGAACTGGAAGATGGTCAGGCTGGCCAGTGCGGGCTTACCCACCGGAAGGATCAGCCGGGTGAAGATCGTCCACTCTGTGCCGCCGTCCATCCGCGCGGCCTCGAGCATCTCCTTGGGGATCTCCGCGAAGTAGTTGCGCAGGAGGAAGATCGCGAACGGAAGCCCATACGCCACATGGAAGAGGATCACACCGTAGATCGAGCCGAAGATGCCCACCGCGCCGAACAGCTTCGCCACCGGCAGCAGGCCGATCTGGACGGGGACGACGAGCATCCCGACCACCACGAGGAAGACCGCGTCCCGGCCGGGGAACCGCAGCCACGCGAAGGCGTACCCCGCGAGCGCAGCAATCACCACGACCGCGGCGGTGGCCGGCACCGAGATGAGCACGGTGTTCCAGAACGCCTGGGTGATGTCGCCGTTGTCGAGCAGGTGTGAGTAGTTGGAAAAGGTGAGCGTGGAGGGGTGTATGAAGGCGGTCCACCAGCCGGAGGAGTCTTCCTCGGTTCCGGGCCGCAAGGAGGAGACGAGGAGCCCGACCGTTGGGGTGAGCCAGACCAGCCCGACCGCGACGAGAACCGCCTGGACGATCCCGTTGCGCAGGAGGGAGCCGACCTTGTGCCCGAATCCGGAAGTCGGTGTGGTACGGACGGCCGTATGGCGTTCTGGTGCGGATGCCGCGGCGGAGGCGGCGTTGCCGGCGAGTGTCATGAGCCGCTCCTGCGGAAGCGTCGGATATTGAGGATCATCGCCGGCACCACCAGCAGCAGCAGGACGACTCCGATGGCGCTGCCAAGGCCCTGGTTGTTGCCGCCGCCGAAGGAGACGAGCCACATCTGCAGCGCCAGCACGTTCGCGTTCTGCTGCACCGGTCCTGGGGCGATGATGTAGACGAGGTCGAAGACCTTCATCACGTTGATGATGAGCGTCACGAACACGACACTCAGGACGGGTGCGAGCAGCGGCACCGTGACCCGGCGGAAGGTCTGCCACTCACCGGCGCCATCCATGCGCGCCGCCTCAAGAACCTCGCGGGGCAGCGCGGCGAGGCCGGCTCCGATCAGGACGAGGGCGAACCCGGTCCACACCCAGAGGTAGGCCGCCATGATCGCCGGGGTCACAAGGCCGGGGCCGAGCCAGGAGATCCCGGTGTAGGCGGTGGCGAAGTTCGACTTCGGCAGGACCACTCGGTAGGAGCCGTCCGGCACCTTCGCGAACTGGAACGCCCCGTTCGGTCCGGTGGTGGCTGTGGCGACGGTGTGCCCGTCCTTCTGGAGTTGCACGTGGACACTGGGCAGCCCTCGTTCGCCCGGGTCGACCTGTCCGGGCCGGCCTCCCCCGCCGAGTCGGAAGTCGAGGAAGACTGTCCCGCCGACGGTGCCGGGCCGGGCCGCCGGGACAGCCGCCTGGACGGAGGAGGACGGAAGCTTGGTCGGCAAAATGCCAACCAGTCCGAGGTCCACGCTCTGCCCGGGAGCGGTGCTCTTCACGGTGGTGTACCCACCATGGCCGTCTCCCGCGAGCGTTGCTCCCTGGCCCTGTCGGGCGCGGGCACCGGGGTAGTTCGCCGAGTCGTGGAAGGCGTCATGGATCGACACGGCGGCGGCGTTCAGCACGCCGCGGTGCGGGTCCTGGTCGTAGACCAGGCGGAAAGTGATGCCGGCTGCGAGGAAGGAGACTGCCATCGGCATGAAGACCACCAGCTTGAAGGCGGTCTTCCAGCGCACCCGGTCCGTCAGTACCGCCAGGACGAGACCGACCCCGGTCAGCAGCGCCGGCACGACGAGCACCCACAGCATGGTGTTGCGTAGTGCCAGCAGCGTGGCGTGGTCGGTGAACAGGGTCTGGTAGTTGTCGAACCCGACGAACCGGTGACCTTTGGCATCGAAGAAACTGCGAACCACCGAGTAGATGATCGGGTAGCCGACGAGGGCGCCGAGCAGCACGAGGGCGGGGATGGCGAACACCACGGCGGTGATCTTCGCCTGGCGGGTCCGGCGGCGGGAGCCGCCAGGGACGACGCCGCCCGCGCATCCGACGGGCGGTGGAGCGGTCTGGGCTGTGGCCACGACTCTGCCTCAGTCCTTGTAGGCCTTGGCGGCGGCGGTTTCCAGCGTCGCCGCGGTCTTCTTGGGGTCGGACGGGTCGCGCAGGAAGTCCTGGAGGATCTTCCACTCGCCGGTGCCCGCCGTGCCGCCGAACGCCGCCGGCGCCTGGTCGGACATGTCGAACCTGACTCCGTTGCCGGCGTCCACGATCGACTTGGCCGTCTCACGCAGCGTCGGGTCGGTGTAGTCGCTCAGCGGGACACCCTTGTTGGGCGAGATGTATCCGCCCGCCTTCGCCCAGATCGCAGCCGCCTGCGGACTGGCCAGGTACTTCACCAGCGCCATGCCGGCGGCCTTGTCCTTGCCTTTGTTCAGCACCACGGCCGCGTCACCGCCGCCGACCACCGGTTCCTGGCCGCCGTCGACCGAAGGGAAGGGGAAGAACTTGGCGTCGGTACCGACCTTCTTGTGCAGCGACTCGACGTTGCCGCTGACGAAGTCGCCCTCGTATGTCATGCCGGCCTTGGGCGAGTCGCCGAAGACCTGCTCCACCGAGGTGGGGAAGTCCGTGGCCAGGGCACCCTTGCGGCCACCGGCGATGAGGTCGTCCTGCTTGAAGAACGAGCCAAGGGTGGTGAGCGCCTTGACCACGGTGGGATCGGTCCACTTGATCTGGTGCTGGGCGAGCTTGTCATAGTTCGCCGGCCCCGCCTGGGAGAGGTAGATGTTCTCGAACCAGTCGGTCAGCGGCCAGCCGTCCTGCCCGCCAATGGAGAACGCCGCCAGGCCCGAGTCGGAGATGGTCTTGGCGTCGGTCATCATCTGCGCGTAGGTCGACGGGACCGTGACGCCGGCGTTGGTGAACGCGGTGGGGCTGTACCAGACGGTCGACTTGTCCGAGGCCTTGAAGTACAGCGCGTACAAGGTGCCCTTGACGCTCCCGTAGTTCTTCCACACGGGTGCGTAATTCCGCGTCACGGCCGAGTCCACCTCGGCGGAAAGGGGCTGCAGCCAGCCGCTGGCGGCGAACTGCTGCACCACCCCGACCTGTGGGACCATCACCACGTCGGGGGCGTCACCGCCGGCGATCTTGCTGCCGATGACGGTGGAGACGTTGTCTCCGGTGGAGACGAACTCTGTCTTGGCTCCGGTGGAGTCGGTGAAGCCCTGCAGCACCTTCTTGAAGTTGGCCTGCTCCTCGCCGGTCCACACACCGGCCACCGTCACCGTGTGGCCCTTGAGACTCTGCCCGCTCCCGGCCGCCGCTGGGCCGTCGCCCGAGGAACCGCCGCAGGCGGTCGCGGTCAGGGCCAGGCCGGCCGTCGCGGCCACGGCGGGGAGGATACGTCGCACTCTCATGATGAACTCCGTTGTCCGTGCGTGCCCACGAGGTGCGGGCACGACTCGAAAGGCGGCTCCGGGAGCCGGGAACTCGCCCGGGCCGAAGGGAACTGCGCGTCAGGGACGCGTCGGAACAAGCCCGGAGGAAGGCGCAAGAGAGGAAGGCGCGGACCACGGCCGCGGGGAGTCCTGTCCCCTGGGCTGGGACAAGGGACGGCAGCGGTCCGCGCCGATCAGGGGCTACCCGAGCCCACGGGGAAAGGGCACCGGGGCGGGGCAGGGGGAGGATTACCGCAGTACGGTGGGGTCGATCCACCAGGCGGCGGTGTTGCCGGGCAGCCGTCCCTCCGGGCACGGCGCGCTGGCCAGCAGCGGAGTACCCGAGGCTGGCGCGGGGACCGGCTCGTCACCGAAGTTGACCGCGCAGACCAGACCCTCCCCGCGGACGAAGACCAGCACATGGGGCGCGCTGTCCAGCCAGCGCAACCCCTCGTCCTGGAACTGAGGCAGCCGGTTCCGCAACGCGAGGGCCTCGCGGTAGAGGTGCCACGACGAAGTGGTGTCCAACTGAGCCCTGTCGGTGGTGTACCCGGCGAACCAGTCGGGTTGCGGAAGCCACGGCCGGGCCGAGCCCTCCGCCGCGGTGAATCCGAACGGCGAGGCGTGCCCGGACCACGGCAGAGGCACCCGGCATCCGTCCCTGACGTAGCGGCGGCTGCCGGTGCGCAGGAAGATCGGATCGGTCAGCACGTCGTCCGGCAGGTCGATGACTTCGGGCAACCCCAACTCCTCGCCCTGATAGATGTACGCCGCGCCGGGAAGGGCCAGCATCAGCAGCGCCGCCGCGCGCGCCCTCGCGGTTCCGACCAACGGCGTTGCCTCGTCGGAGCCGTAGCGCGTCACCGTCCGGACCTGATCATGGTTGTTCAGCACCCAGGTGACCGTCGAACCGGTGCCGGCGATGTCGACCAGCGCATCGCTGATCACCGTCCGAAACGCCCTCGCGTTCCAGGGCGCACTCAGCAGGTGGAAGAAAAACGCCTGGTGCAGTTCGTCCGGCCGCACATAGCGGGCCTGATCGGCAGCCGTCGGGACCGAGACCTCGCCGACGAGCAGTCGCTCGCGACCGTCCCGGGACGTGTACTCCTCGCAGACCGCCCGCCATCGCCGCCACACCTCGTGAACTTCGGGCCGGTTCCACGCCAGCGGATTCACCGAGTCACGAGTCCGCTCATCGGCGTCAGGATCCGGGGAGTCCGGCAGATCGGGGTGGCGGAAGAGCCCCGCGGCAACGTCGATCCGGAAGCCGTCGACGTCCCGGTCCAGCCAGAAGCGCAGGATGTCCTCGAACTCGTCCCCCACCCGCGGGTCTCGCCAGTTCAAGTCCGCCTGGTCTGGGGTGAACAGGTGCAGGTACCACTGCCCGGCGCTGCCGTCAGGCTCGGTGACCCGGCTCCACGCCGGGCCGCCGAACATCGCCCGCCAGTTGTTCGGCGGCAGTTCCCCATCGTCGCCGCGCCCTTCGCGGAAGTGGAAGAACCGACGGTACGGGCTGTCCGGGCCACCCGCCAGCGCGCTCCGAAACCAGGGGTGCTCGGTCGAGCAGTGGTTGGGAACGATGTCGATCACCACCCGCAGGCCGAGCCGGTGGGCGTCGGCGACCAGTCCGTCGAACTCCGCCATGTCCCCGTACACCGGATCCACCATGCGGTAGTCGGCGACGTCGTAGCCGTGGTCGCGCTGCGGCGAGGGGTAGAAGGGGCTCAGCCAGATCCCGTCCACACCCAGCCTGCTCAGGTAGGGCAGCCCGGCGCGGACTCCGGCGAGATCGCCGATACCGTCGCCGGTGCTGTCCAGGAAGCTGCGAATGTAGACCTGGTAGACCACGGCACTGCGCCACCAGGGCCGCTGTTGGCGTGCAGGGGCCGCGACCGTGGACGGCTTCGCGGAGGCAGTGGGGACAACTGCTGCCGATGACGCCGGAGCCGCCGGGGACGGAAACGAGGCCTCCGAAGCGACCGGACCGCCCGGCTCGATCGCGCCTGGTATTGCGAACACCCAACACCGTCCAAAGTGCCGGCCCGCCCACACCGCGAGGCGGGGCGGGGCGTGAGCAGGCCCCCGAAGACAGAGGGCCTGCTCACGAACACATGACGAGCACGTCGCGGGATGCGACACCGGAGGGAAGCTCACCGGTCGCTCGTGATAGTTACACGTTAGCTAGCGAGGGCGAACACATGTCAACGATGTTGCGGCAGTTGGCCCTCTGATGGCACGAAAGGGCACTTCCGGCGGCCTCGAAGGAACCACTGCACGCACTACCTAACACATATGCAGCTATCGGCTGTCGCCCAGATAAGTTGGCAACGTCCGCGCAGCCGCCGCGCCTGGCGCCATCGCGGCCACGGGCGGGGCGGGGGTGGGCAACGCTCCCGGAGGTAGGGAGAAGAAGTAAGCGCGGGCCGGCGCCCGAACTCTTCGGAGGCCGCATGCGGACGCCTGCGCGGCCAGCGGCCCGGGGTGCGGAAGCCCGCTATGCATGCGTGCACGTCACGCTGGACCCCGCTCGGGGATGGATCCGCCCGACATAGGCCCTACTAGAGCATTTTGGGGCCCAGCAGGCACTCCGCGTGACCCGGCACCCTGGCGATCGTTGGGTGCCATCGCGCCCCCGCGTCAGTCAGCCGGAGTGGACGATGGCCGTCAGCTCGCGCGCCAGCCGCGCCGATGCCTCGTCAACTGTGAGATGCCCGCGCAGCGCCTCGCTGGTGATCCCGGCCACCGCAAGGCTCACCTGGTCGTAGTGCGCGCTCTTCGGCCGCGGAACGGCCGAGTCCACACTCTGCTTGAGCACTGGCAGGTACGGGTAACGGCGCACGAGGGCTGGGTCGCTGTAGAGGGAAGCCCATACCGGCGCCAGCGACCCCTCGGTGAGCACTTGCCGCTGCACTCCCTCGCTGGACAGGTACGCCAGAAGGTCCCTGGCGGTCTGCGGGTGTCGGGAGTGCACGTTCACCGCCAGGTCGGACCCGCCGAGCACGCCGGTGCCGGGTCCGTTCTCACCAGGCAGCGGGACCACACCGACGTTGCCCGCGACCGCCGAACCGGCCGCGTTCGCCTCGTCGTAGACATAGGGCCAGTTACGGAGGAACAGCAGGTGACCGGCCTGGAAGTCGCGCCGGGACTCCTCCTCCTTGAAGTTCAGCGCGGCCTTGGGAATCCAGCCCTGCCGTACGCCGTCGACCAGAAAGGCAAGGCCGGCCCGCGCGGCCGGGGAGTCGACGTCGACCGTGCGGCCTTCGTCGCCCAGGATGGTGCCGCCTGCGGACTGGACTGCCTCGGTGACGTTGACCGTCAGTCCCTCGTAGGGAAGCAACTGCCCTGCGTAACCCTGCAGTCCGTAACGCGGTGCGATCGTCCGCGCGTCGTCCGACAGCTGTGCCCAGGTGCGCGGCGGAGACACACCGGCCTTGGCGAGGATGTCCTTGCGATAGTAGAGCAGGCCTGCGTTGGTGACGTAGGGCATCGCGTATAGCTGACCGTGAAAGGTAGCGGTGCTGGTGACCGACGGAAGGAGGTGGGACAGCGGAAGCCTGCCACGGTCCAGCGGCTCGATCCAACCCGCGGCGGCAAACTCCGAAGTCCAGGCGACATCGAGGTTCAGGACATCGAAACGGGAGCTTCCCGCCCGCAGACTGTCGGCCATCTGCACGTAAGTCTCGTCGGCCGCCTCCGGCAACTGAATCAGCGTCACCCGCTGACCGGGGTGCAACCGGTTCCAACCGTCCAGCACATGCTGGAGGTATCCGGTCAGGTCCCGGCCGGTGGCCAAGGTGATCGGACCGAGGCCGGAGTCTCCGCCGCCCCGGCCGCCGGCGCAGCCGGCGAGAAGTGTCAGCAGGGCGGCTGCGATCGCCCGGCCGGTCCGGCAGGCGAGTCCTGACTGCGCCATCCCGTGCCTCCCCTTGCCGTTCGAGTCGCCGAACGGCGCCACCTACGCGTCATGTATATCGGCGGGCGGCCTGCGATGCTACGGTCCATTCGTACATTCTCCGCGGCCGTCCCGCAGAACCGATCACCCTTGGTGCTGGACGGACCGGCAGGTCGGGAGGAGGCCGATCCGAGGTGCGCTTCGCGCTTCTCGCGCTCCTCGCCAAGGGCCCGGCGCACGGCTACGAGCTGAAGCAGGCGTTCGAGGCCCGTCTCGGCGCCGCCTATCCCCAACTGAACATCGGCCAGGTCTACGTCACCCTCACCAGGCTGGAGAAGGCCGGGCTGATCCGCGGACAAGACGTCGAGCAGTCGGGACGTCCCAACAAGCGGACTTACGAGCTGACTCCCGCCGGCCATGAGGCCGTGGCCGCCTGGCTGGAAGAGCCGTCCGAGGAACCACGGGTACGTGACGAGTTCTTCATGAAACTTGCCCTTGCAAGGGACACTGGCATGGCGGACCCTATCGGTTTGATCAACAAGCAGCGCAGGCACTACCTGAACCTGATGCGGGCCATGTCCCGTCTGGCCGGTGTCGACGAACCCGGCAACCCCTACCCGCGCCTGCTCGTCGACGGCGCGGTGCTGCATCTCCAGGCGGACCTGGACTGGCTGGAGAAGTGTCAGGAGGAACTCGAGTGAGACGCAACGGCGCGTCGCGGCAGGACGCCCCACAAGGCGGACATCTACTTGTTGCCGAGGAGCTTGTCAAGAGCCACCGGGTCAACGGGGCGGCGGTCAAGGCTGTCCGCGGCATCGACCTGGTCGTCGAGACCGGTGAGTTCGTGGCCGTGACCGGTCCGTCCGGAGCCGGCAAGTCCACGCTGCTCCACCTCTTGGGCGGCTTGCAGCGTCCCGACAGCGGCCGCATTCTGTTGGGCGGACGGCGCGTCGACCAGTTGAGCGAAGCGCGGTGGGCCGCCCTGCGCCGTCGCCGCGTCGGCATCGTCTTCCAGTTCTTCAATCTGGTGTCCACCCTCACCGTGGCGGACAACGTGGAATTGCCCGGCCTTCTCGCCGGCCGTCCCGGGCGGGACGTCCGCTCAGAGCGGGCCGGGTTGCTCGACGAACTGGGGCTCACCGGCAAGGAGGACAGCACTCCCTCAGACCTGTCCGGCGGCCAACAGCAGCGTGTCGCCCTCGCCCGCGCGTTGATCAACCGTCCGAACTTGCTGCTCGCTGACGAGCCGACCGGCAGCCTCGACAGCAGAGGCACCCGAGAGGTGCTGGGCCTGCTTTCGCGCTGCCACCAGCGAGGGCAGACCATCGTACTGGTCACCCACGACGCCGGGGTTGCCAGCGCCGCCGACCGCGTCGTGAGCCTCTTCGACGGCCGTGTGGCCGACGACGTACGCTTCCCCGACCCGCCGACGCGTCCCGGTGCTGTCAGCGCGGTCGTGCGGCTCACCGGCTGACCGCCGTGCGTGCCGTACTGCGCTGGGCGCTGGCCGACCTGCGCACTCACCTCGGCCAGGCGGTCACCATCGTGCTGGCCGGTGCCGGCGTCACGATGGCGCTCCTGATATCCGTCGCCTTCCTGGTCGTCGCTGCCCACCCCTGGCAGCGCTTGTTCACCGCCACACACGGGGCCCACGTGTGGATGCGCGTGCACCCCGGGGCAGACACCTCCGCGCTGCGACGGCTGGACACCGTCACGGACATCGCGGGCCCCTACCGCACCATCTCCGTCAGCGTGCAGCACGGAGCGAACAAGGCAACGGTGGGCCTGCGCGCTTCCACCTCCAAGCCGCCGACGGTAGGTCGGCCCGAGATCGTCGCGGGCAGGTGGCCGGCCGCCGACTTCGGCACGGCGGCTCCCACCGGAGCCTCGGCCGGCTCCGGTGTGCCAGTGGTCCTAGAGCGGTCGGTCGCCGCCGCGCTGTGGGCCGAGCCCGGCGACGACATCACCGCCCGCGTAGACGGCACAACAGTAAGGTTGACGGTCGCCGCGCTCGCGGACACCGCCGAGCCGCACTACTCGCCGGGAAGCTACCCGGGCATCGGCTGGGCGCCCAAGGCATTTGTGGACGCCACGGCCTCGCGCACGGGTGGCGGCACACAGACTGTCGGCCTGGTCACCTCTGCCCCCGGCGACACCCGCTATCTTGTGCAGCAGGCGGTCGCCGCCGTCGGCCCGGACACCGTGATCTCAGTTTCCACCTGGCGCGATGCGCGGGCTGACGCGGAGGACGACAGTCACCTGTTGGGGGTGTTCACCGGGTTGTTCGGGCTGGGCGCGCTGCTTGCCGCAGCGGTCGCCGCGACCGGTGGCATAGGCGTGCGGGTACGCGCCCACGCACGGGATGTCTCCATCCTCAAGGCAATCGGCATGGCGCCCCGCCAGGTGGCAGGCACCTTCCTGCTCCAGCACCTCGTCCTCGTGGGCGGCGGGGTCCTCACGGGTGTCACGGCCATCGAGACGCTGGGCACTCGCATGCCCGGCTCTATCGGCCAGGCCATGACGGTTTGGCGGGAGCTCCCGTCCCAAGGCTGGTCGGTGTCGCTGATCTGCGCGGCTACGCTGCTGGTGATCTGCTCCGGCGCGGCTATGGCCGGGTGGCGCGCGGCACGACTGCCGGCCATCCCCATGGCCCGCAGGGCGGTTCCGCCCAGTGGCCGTCTTTCCTGGGGTGCCCGCACGCTCCTGCGGTGGCGGGTGCCACCGCCCCTGGTGCTCGGATGGCGCGCTACCGCCATTCGTCCGGGCCGCACCGCGATGGCAGTTCTGCGCATCACCATCCCTCTGCTGCTTATCAGTACGGTGCTGGGCACCTGGGCGACCCTGGACGCCGTTCAACACCACCCGTCGCACTACGGCCTGACCGGACAGCTCAGCGCTCGCGCGAGTACCGATCCCGGCGCAGTGCAGAAGTTGCTGATCGGCGCCCCCGGCGTGGTTCAGGCACGTCCTGAGATCGAACTCGCCGCACTCGCCCCAGGACAGACCGGGACCGTCGCGCTGCGCGGCATCGGCACTGCGGCGCACCCGTACCCGTTCGCCGTGGTCCAGGGCCGGGCACCCGCCGGACTGGACGAGGCCGTTGCTGGTCAAGGCCTGTTCACCGCACTCGACGTCTCGGTCGGGCAGTGGATCCGTCTGACCGTCGGCAGCACCCCCTACATCCTGCACCTCGTCGGACGGAACATCGAGACGGCCAACAGCGGCCTGGTCGTGTCCACAGGATTTGACATCCTCCAGGACCAGGCACCCTCACTGCGGCCGGCATCCTACAACCTGCAACTGCGTCCTGGGGTCAACCCGGACGCCGAGCGTGTGGCGCTGGCCGCAGCGAGCCGGGGCGCCGTTGAGATCGACAGGGTCAACGACCCCCTGACGGCAGAGTTCTCACCGATGCGCCGGGTGATCGTCGGCTTGATCCTCCTACTGGGCTTGGTGGTCTTGACAGAGCTTTCCACCACCACTGCCTCTGTCGTACGCGACCACGCGGTCGACCTGCGGGCCTACCGCGCCGCCGGGCTCACCCCGCGGCAGATCGTCGCGGCCATGAGCATCAGCACGACGCTTCCCGCCCTTGCGGCGGCGTTCGCCGGGGCTGCGCTCGGTGTCCTCGCCTCACACCGACTCGTTGACCTCGAAGGCGCTAGCAGCGGTATCGGCGCTGGTATCGCTCACTCCGCCTCGCCCGTGGTACTGCTCCTGCTTGTGGGCGCCACCAGTTTGGTGGCTGCGCTCGCCTGCGTGCCAGCGTCGATCCGGGCGGTGCGCCACGCGGCCACCAGACCCGCCGAGTTGTGAGACCAGGAGGCCGCGCCCGGAGATCGTGCATCACCTCCAGGGCCGCTACACCGGGCTCGAATCATGTGTCAGAGGAAGGGGAACACCAGCCACGTGACGCGCCACCGGCCACGCGCGGACCGTCCGGCAGCGATGCCGCCTGGTGCGTGAGAAAGCACGGAAGGTCTGCCGGCAGCCGAGCGTGGGACACACCAGACGCCGCACCCGCACACGGACCACCACTCGGCGACCGTCGACCGGCACGTCAGCGACGGTCCGCCAGTAGTAGCCGTGCACCCGCCCCGTCAACGCCCCGCACACCGGACAGACCACAGCCTCCTGCGGAGTCCGCGCCCTCATCACGATCCGCTCACCCTCGTCGGCCACATCCTCGACCACCAGCGGCAACAGACCCGAAAACACCACCCGCACAAGCTCGTTGACGTCCTCCACACCTAGTCAACGACCCTCACGACTCTCCGTCACCACCGAAAGTGAGACAGGGCCGCTCGTTTGACAGACCCGGATGTCGGCGTAGCCGACTCCGTGGACGGCTGCCAGGGTCCGCCGGTTGAAGAAGCCGGGTACGTGGTCGTCGATGCCCGGAACCAGGTGGTCGGGGCGGCGGGCAGCGGCGAGGACCGCGTCGTGCTGCCGGGCGGGGAGCCTGGGCGGCACGCCGGATGAGGACGGCGACGCGGGCGGTCCGTAGTCGGCCTTCCACTGTTCGTACGCCGCTCGGCCGGCGTCCGTTATCTGACGTGCGCCGCTGCCGGGTTGGCGGTCCGTGATCAGCTGGTCGGCGTGGAGCCAGGCCAGGGCGGCGGGGTGTCCGGTGACCGTGCCGTTGTCGTGTGCGGCAAGAATACGGGCCCCAGTAGGGGTGAGATGGTGCAGATGATGCCTCTCGTGCGCGGCGCAGGCCCGTCTGGCGGCGGTACGCGGTCAGCGGGTGGCGCGGACGGGTGTGGTGGTCGTGTGACGGCGCTTCAGCGTGTTCTGCGGATGGCGTCGGTGGCGGCCTTGGCGATGGCGGCGGGGGCGCTGGAGGGCTGGGGCAGGTGGAGCAGGGTGGTGCCCGGCAGGTGGAGGGATTATGCGGTGAGGGTGAGCTGAAGTACGGCGCAGCCGGCGGTGGTGAGGCGTTTGACGCGGGTGAGGGCCTGAGCGGTTTCGTCGCTGGTGTACTTGGCGTCGGTGACGATCACGAGGAGGCGGCCGGTGCCGGGGCGGCTGAGGTCGAGACCGCGGTCGAGTGCGTCGATGGCGTCGCCGAGGTTGTGTTTGCCGCCCTTGGCGTTGAACGTCGTCACGCGGTCTGGTGCCCGGTGGGTGGGTCGGGTCAGTGCGGTCAGATGCATGTCGTAGGCGATGGTGGCGGTGCGGGAGTCGGGGTCGGTCAGGGCCGCTGCGCGGGCCACGATCCAGGCGGCGGACGCGACGGGGCCGCAGGCGGCCGACATGGAGCCGGAGACATCGACGGCGATGCCCACGCGCAGCGGCGGGGTGGGGGAGTTGCGGCGGCGGGTGTGGGTGAACGGTTCCGCGGTGGGTATCGAGCCGGCGGCGCGCTGGGCGTCGCGGGCGAGGGCTTGGCGCATGTTGAGGCGGCCGGGCGGGGTCGGGCTGGTGGCCTGTTCCTCGGTCCGTTCTCGGTAGGCGGCTGCGCGAAGCGCGCGGCTCAGGCGCGCGGCGGCGCTCTGCTCGGCGGCGGTGGGTCGGCGGGTACCGGTGATCGGGTTGCTGGAGGGCCTCGGTGCGCCGTCGGGGCTGACGGTGGTGCCGCGCGGGTTGAAGACCGACTTGGCGGTGGCGGCGGCCTTGCGCCGTTGGCCGGCTTGTTGGGCGCGGTCCTGGGCCTTGTCCCGGGACTGCGCTGCCAGGGCGTTGTTCGAGGCAGCCTGTGCCGCGAGGTCGGCCGTGTCGTTGGCGGCCATGGTGTCCATGACGACGGCCACGGCGCCGGCCAGCAGATCGGTGAGGTCTTCCGGCGCGGCGGGCAGGGCGGGGCCGGCGGTGTCCAGGGCGTCGCACCAGTCCCGGGCGTGCGCGAGCATGGTGGTGGCGTCGTGGTCGGCGCACCGGTGGGCTTTGGTCCAGATGCCGGTGAGGGTGGCCAGCAGGTCGGCGCCCAGGACTTTTTCGCACAGATCGGCGACGGCTTTGGTCTCGCCGGCGTCCAGGATGCCGGCGTCCCGGCGGCCGAGTATCAGGGCCGCCACGCCGGCGGCGTGCTCGACGCCCTGGAGGGCGGGGTGGGCGATGTCGGGCATGACCAGGGTCCGGGCGCTGGTGCGCAGGTACGTGCGGTCGGTGGGCCGCCTGATCAGATGGGCGCCCTCGACGCGGCTCTCCTCCAGCAGGAGCGCGGCCTCGACGACGCGCGGGTCCGCGTCGGCTGGCTGCTCCCACACGGAGTGGGCGGCGTGGGCGGCTTCGTGGACGAGCACTCCCCAGGCGGCGGGATAGCGTTCCTCGTCGCCCACGATCCGCGGGCGGACCTCGTGGGGTTGCAGAGGTGCGAACAGGCGGGCGTCGAACTCGATCTCCGCCAGGCGGGGGAAGTAGGCGGCCGGTGCGCCGCTGCGGGTGCCGGGGCGGCAGGTGACAAGCAGGTCCTGGCGGCCGGACAGGGCGACCAGCCGGTCGCCGAGTTCGGCTCCCACACGCAGCCACGCGGCCGGGGAGGAACGGGGCCGTGCGGGCGGGGCGCCGTCGTCGTCCCAACGTGCGAGGTCGGCGTCGTCGTCGGGCGCGGTGGCGGAGGACTGGACGTGGTGATGGGCGCTCATCGCGAGCGGCCCCAGGGCGCAGGGCCGGTGCTGCCCGGGGGTTGCCGGGCGGCCGACGTGCTCGCAGCGGGGAGCTGTCGGCCCAGGGTGAGAGGCGCGACCTGCCTGACGCCGGCGATCTTGCCGGCGGCGGCGGCGACGGCGTCGCGGTCCTCCACAGGAGCGATTCCGATCAGGTTCGCGAGCGCGGCCCTGGTGCCGAGGACGGCCTCGGCCTTCTGGTAACTGAGCAGTTCCCGCAGCTGCGGGGCCCAGCCCAGCTCGCCGAGTTCGACTTGGGCGGCGAGGTGTCGGGCGATCCGGACGACCCGGGCATCGATCTTCAAAGCCAGGGCGAGGTCGTAGTCCGTGCCGACCTGGATCTGCACGCTGAACCGGCTCGCGAGCGCCTACGTGGTCGACGACCTCGTGCGCGGACAGCACGAGAGGCGGGAGGAGTTCTGCGACGGTTCGGTAGTCGTCCCGGTGGTAGGCGGCGGCGACGGTGCGGGCTGTCGCGGCGAGCTGGTCGACGTCGGGCTCGGTGTCGCCACTGGCAGGTGGTCGGAGACGTCCGGTCAGGGTGATCGGCGGCGTGATGGCTTGACGCAAGGCCATGAGCCCGATGTTGTCGCCGTCGTTGCGGCGCGACTCGTGCGGCCCGGGCGAGTCGAAGAGCGCGGAGGTGCGCACGTGGAGGGCTCGGGCGAGCGCGTGGTAAGTCTCCAGGCGGCCGATTCCGCCACGTTCCAGCTTCTTGATGACGCCCAGGCTCAGGCCGGCCCGTTCGGCGAGTGCTTCTTGGGTGAGACCGCGGCGGAGGCGGGCGGCTTTGAGTCGGTCGCCGGGGACGCCTCCCGCGGCGTCTGCGGGGTACGGCATGCTGGGCTCCGTTCTGACCTAGACATTCAGAACGGTACTCGCGGTCCTCGGCCGTCGCGCCGCGTGGAGGCAGTCCGACTCACCTCCTACGTCACAACGTCCCCACCAGGCGCGCACTGTGCGCCTTCCTGGGGCAAGGCGACTCCGCGCCGGGTGATCGTCTCTTCCAGATGCGGCTTTACGCGTCAGGTTTCGTAGTCGTCGCTCCTGGTTGCCCTTGCGGGCCAGTGACGGTCTTCCGGATGACTTCGTCGCTGATGCGTAGGGCCTTTGTGATCTGTGCAGTCCGAAGTTCGGGGAGGCTACCGCGCTGTAATGCGCATGCGTGGACGAGTTCGCGGATCGCTCGGTCCTGACCCAGTGTGAGGTGGGATGCGAAGCGGGGTGTGGCCAGGCACTCGCGGGCGGCGTAGCCGTCGGCCGTCGTGATGGTTCGCCGGTGCAGTTCCTCGGTCATCTGGTGAGCCGCTTCGTCCTGGCGCGGGTCGAGAAGGTCGAGGATCGTGAGGTCGAGCCGAGTGTCGAAGACGGTGGTGCCGGCACCGGGGTTGGGTTGCTGCTCGACGTAGTCGTCCACCAACGCGTCAAGGAGAGAGTTGACGGGCCGGTGCAGGGAACGGTCGCACATCACGTGGAGGCAACTGGTGACGGCGTTCTCCCAGGGGTCACCGGGCGTCGTCTCGGCGACGAGCGCGGCGGCGTCGGTGGGGTTTCGGCAGAGCGTGGCGAGGACGGCGACCTGGCGGCCGTCGAGCATACGCTGCCCGACTCCTCGGTGCTCCTCAATGTGCGCCAGAGCCTCTGCCCAGCGGCCGGCCGTGGTCAGGGTGCGGGTCCCGTCGGCCAGGATGACGCGCCACAGCCAAGACCTCACCTCGTGGCGGTCGGTGTGGTTGAAGGTGAGGCCGGCCGGCACGTGGACGCCCTCGACTTGAGCGCTGGCGCCGGTGGTGACCGCGTTGTAGAGGATGAGCAGGTGGTGTCGACCGTCGTCCTTGCTGCCTGCGCGGATCTGTAGTCGCGCGAGGTTCACGACGGGTTCGAGGGCGCGGATCGCAGTCATCCCCGGCAGGGGAACTACGTGGAGGTAGGCAGCGGCGTGTTGGCAGCACATCTCCCGGGCGAGGGCCGGCAGTCCGAGGTCGGAGGCAAGGAGCGCGGCCTGGTTGTAGACGGCGGATGCGAGGCCCTGGTCCACCCGGGCGGCTGCGGCGTCGGCGAGTTCGACCAGGCTGTGAACGCGCCGAGGGAGGGGCAGGCAGGCAGGCCGGAATCGGGAGATGAGCGGAAAGCGCTGGGCTATGGGTCCGTGCGGGTCCATGAGGTTCCCCGGGAGATGAGGAAGACGCGGAGCATACGGGGCCGCGTGGGGTGTTCGCCGACCGGCGAGCACCCCACGGCCGTGGCTACTGCCAGGTGACGAGGATGCGGTTCAAGGGGGTGTCGAGGACGAAGACACCAGGCCGCTGCTCGACCGCGGGGCCGTCGACCGGCAGGATCTCGAAGACGGCCTCGCGACTGCGGTAGTCGCGGTCCCAGGTGCGGATGGCGTCGGCGACCGTGACGGCCAGCTCGTCGCTGCCGGGACCGTGGCCGATGACGCCGAACTCCCAGAGCCGGTCGCCCTCGGGGGTCTTCTGCTCGGAGAGGCGGCGGGCGAGGTAGGTGACCGCTCCCTTCTCGACGGCGGCTGTGGCCGAGGGGTAGGGGTCGGCGGTGAGCACCGTGCCTTTGGCGGTCTGCGGGAAGAGCATCCGGATCAGGCCGCTGGGCATGGAGCAGGAGACGAACAGCTCCATCCACTCGGGGCTCTCCATGGCGCGGACCGTCATCCCGCTCCACTCCTCGACGCGCGGCTGGTCCAGGACACCGGCAAGGGCGTCGGCATCGATGGCCTGTCCGGCCGGTGCCTGGAGGCGTACGGTGCCGTCCGCGCTGAGGGGGACGACGCGGCGGTCGTCGTCGGCGATGCCCCGGCGCAGCGGCATGAACGTGTTCATCTCCGAGCCGAGCGAGAGCCAACGGCCCTCGCGCTTCTGGTAGACGATGGAGCGCGACACGCTGCCGGTGAGCCGCTGCGGGGTGACGAGGCGCCCGCCATCGGCGAGTTGGTCGAGCCAGGCGTGGGGGATGCCGTGCGCGCCGACGGTGGCGATGATCCGGTCGTACGGGCCGCCTTCGGCGTGGCCCAGGGCGCCGTCGCGGGTCAGCGCCTCGACGTTGGTGACGCCGGCGGCGGCGAGGTGGGCACGGGTGCCTTCGACCAGGTCGTCATCGACGTCGATGGTGGTGACGTGGCCGGTTGGCCCGACGAGGTGACCGAGCAGGGCGGCGTTGTAGCCGGTCCCGGCGCCGAGTTCGAGGATGCGCTCCCCGGACTGGGCTTCGAGTTGGTCAAGCATGAGCGCGACGACGAGGGGCTGGGAGGCGCAGGAGATCGACGTGCCGTTGGTGTCGTACTTGATGTTGACCGGCGCGTTGGCGTAGGCGTCGGCCAGCGAGGCGTTGGGGACGAACAGGTGCCGCGGGACGGCACGCAGGGCCGCTTCGACCGCAGGGACGCGGGCGCGGCCGTCGGTCCGAATCTGGTCCACCAGGGCGGTGCGGAGCTGTTCGGCGTCGGCCTCGGGATCGGTGAGTGTGTCGGTGTTCACAGCGCTGACGCTATCGGCCGCGGAGCCTGTTTCTGGTCCTGACGTGGGGGTGTCACTCGTTCCCATGACTGCCTTTCGTGCGATGTCGGACAGGGCGTGCTGGTCGTCGGACGGCAGACCGGCGCGGTTGAGGTGGAAAATCACGTGGTGCGCGATGACGGCGCGCAGCCCGCGGGTCAGGTCACCGTGGGCGGCCAGGTACGCGAGGGTGGTTCCGGCGCGCTCGAAGGCGGCGACCCATTCGGCGCGCCCGTCGAGCGGACCACCCGGGCGGCACAGGCTGTGGGCCTCGGTGGTCATCAGGGTGTGCATCGCCGGGACGAGCGCGGCGGAGCGCTCGGGCGCGAGGGTGCCGGGGCGCAGTTCGGCGACCTTCGCCCACACGTCGCCCTGCTCGAACCAGTCAAGGCTCGCGGCGCGCATCAGACTGCTCATCAGCAGTACGGCGGTCTCACTGCGTCCCAAGTGCCCTCGTTCATCCCGATAGTTGAGGAGGTGGTGGCTGTCCTCGTGGAAGAGGTTGTGTGCGGCCCTCATGGCTCCCGCGCCGCCGAACGCCTCGGTCTCCGGCTCGTAGATCCCGAGCGTGCAGGACCGCGCGGTGCCGTCGGCGACCAGGTCGTCCAGCAGGGCTCCCACGGTCGGCGAGGGGCGATCGGCGACGTACCGCAGGGGCCAGGGCTGCTTGTTCATGAACCACCAGCCGCTGAGCTGCCCGTCGTCTTCGGCAGCGATCAGTGCCGGGGCGAGGCGGTCGGTGATGGCGAGCCGCGCGGTATCCCGGTCGGGGAAGGTGATGTTGTGCTGTTGCCAGCCCATAGAGGTGTCCTTCGGTCGGCGGTTCAGGCGGTGAGCAGGCAGGCATCCCAGGCGGTGTGGGGTGGGGCCGAGCTGTCGATGGCGAGTAGTCCGAGCGCAGTTCCGGCGGCGCCGTCGAGCAGGCCGGCACCTGCCTCGTCCTCCAAGAGCCGGGTGGCCGCCTCGTCCGGAGCAGTTCCTAGAGGGAGCAGCACGGCGAGAAGGGCGGGGATGATGGCGCGGAACTGGTCGGCGGTGGCCGGGGCTGCATCGGCAGCGGTGCGGGCGGTGAGGTGGATCAGACCTGCGATGCCGTGGCACAGGCCGCTGTCCGTGGTGGCGCGAAGCTGCGCGGGGTCGGTGAGCGCGTTCAGCAAGGCGGCCTCCGCTTCCCTCTGGAGGTCGGTGTCGGCGAGGGCGAGCGCGGCGAGCTGCTGGGCGCGAGCCAGTCCCGCGGTGCCGTAGCACCAGCTTGGTCGCCGGGGCACGGACGCTGGGAGCTGGCCGGAGCGCAGTTCGTCGCGGGTGATCCAGTACGGCCAGGCTGTGCCGCGTCCGCTGGTCGTCTTCCACTTCTCCAGCCAGGCGAGGATGGCGCGCATCGCCGGGTGGTGGCCGGTGACGGTGGTGCCCCGGCGGGCGCTGAGCGCGAGCAGCGCGAGGACCGCGCCGACACCGTGCGCCATGCCGTGGTTGGCGTGCCCGCCGGGGAATTGGCCGTCCGGTCGGCCGGATGGCCCGGTCGGTGCCCACCAGCCCGGCAGGTGCTCAATGCCGCGGGTAATCGGCTCGGTCAGGCGCACGCAGTAGTCGAGGATGGCCCGCGTCACCGGGCCGGTTGGGTCTCGGCGCAGGAGGTAGGTGCCGTAGCCGGCAAGTCCCCGAAGGGCGTCGAACTCACGGAGGGCCGGGAGCTGCCCGGTGTCGATGCGGCGGTGCGCGGCGTCCAGCCGTCGCCGGGTGTCTGCGGTCATCTGCTGGTCCAGCAGGCTGAGGCTGCGCCGGTAGGAGCCGGGGAGGTGGTCGGCGGCGCAGGCCAGGGCGTGGGCGAGCGCCGGGGCTCCGTAGAAGGGGTGGCTGTCGGGTCCGCTGGTGAAGGGCTGTCGGGTCGCGGCGGCCAGCCAGTCGTGGGCGCGCTGCCACGGGCCGAGTCCAGCGGCGGCACGCTCGATGTGCAGCAGGGCGATGCCGGTCGGACCGAAGGCGAGATGCTGCCTGCTGGCGTTGGCGGTGGCCGCCGCCGGCGCCCGAGCTGGGTCGGCGAGGCGGTTGGCTACGGCGGTCGCCACGGCGTGCGCGGAGCGGTCGGTCACGGTCGTCTCCGGGCGCGGGCGGTGAAGGCCAGGGCAGCGGCACGGGCGAGGTACAGGCAGAGCTCTTCCTCGGGGAAGTTCACAGCGACGTGCCGCACGAAGTGCGTGTGGAGTAGGGAGGTCAGCACGTCGTCCACGTCGATGCCCTCGGTGTGCGGCCCCAGCAGGTGCGGCCGGTAGGCGGCAAGCGCGGCGGTGCGCTCGGCCCAGGCGTCCACGATCGTCGTTCCGCCCGGCGACGACCGCAGGGCCGCCCAGTCGCCGCTCGGATCCGCCAGCGTGACGCTCTCCTTGAACTGCGGACGGGGGACCTGTTCGGGCGCGGTGGCGGGGATGTGGTCGATCAGCCAGCGTGCCCCGGCGTTCGGGCTGCCGAGGAACGCGGAGGCGATGGCGAAGAAGTGCGCGGCCGCCAGCGAGCGCTGCCCCGGCCGGACGGGCTGCCCGAGCTGTGCCACCAGGGCTCGGGAGTCCGCGTTGAACACGGCCTCGGCCGCATTCCAGGCCGGGCCGGAGCCCCACCGGCCCATCTCACGGTAGGAGGTGGGGTACCGCAGGTCCGACAGCAGCCCGGCGGAGCGCAGCTCGTCCGCCCACGCGCTGACGGTGCGGGCGGTGTCGGCGAAGCCGTCCGGGTCGTGCAACGTGATGCGCAGGCGCAGGTGCTGGGCGGGGTCGCGGAAACGGATGAACCACCACTGCGGCGAGCCGAGACGCCGCATCAGGTCGGGCACGTGGCGGGAAAGGATCGAATCCTGGCGTCGCGGGTCGCCGTACAGGGCGGCGAGCAGCAACGGTGAGGTCGCCGGCGGCTGGAGCTGGGCCGGGGACAGCGTGCGGGCAGTGGTCGGTGTGGGCAGCGCTGGCCAGGCCGGAGGCTGGACCGCCTTGAGGGGCACCACGATCTCGTGCGCCCGGCCTCCGCTCCAGCCGTTCGCTTCGGGCGAGCCGGCTTCCGCTAGGACTGCCGTTCGGGTGCGGTCGAGGTGTTGGCGCAGCAGGCTGCGGTGGCCGGCCTGGTCGAGGTCGAGCGGCAGTCGCCGGTCGTCCTCGACCAGGTGTACGTGCTGTGGGAGCCGCCTGCGCTCCCACCAGCCGGTCAGTGCCGCGCTCCACTCCCCGCCGGGACGGCGGCGGTCGGGGAAATCGTCCGCTTCCAGCCGCCAGCGGGCCGGGGCCAGCACGATGCGGCCGTGCCGCAGGCGCGGTAGGAACGGCATCGCCGCGGCGGCGCCCCAGTCGAAAACCGTGACCTGGGCGCTCTGGGCCCGTGCCACCTCCGTGATAAGCCGAGCCAAGGGCGGGGTGTGCTCGGCGAGGTTCAGCGCGTGCATCCCGGTAGCCTCAATGCGTACCCCGAGGCCGGGAGCAGCCAGGTACATCCGGCGCCCGTCGCAGGCCACCGCCAGATCCGACGGCGTGAGCACCGCAGAGTCGGGGGCCCGGTGCTCTTGCAGGCTGACCACCAGCGGCAGCACGCGCGGAGTCCGGGTGACGTGGGCGGTGTCGGGCAGCAGCGGGGGGAAGGAAAGCTGTGCTGCTACGGTGCCCACGTCGGCGGTGGGAAGGTCAGCCAACTCGCCCTGTAACAGTTCGCGTTGGTCTGGCTCCAGGACGTTGAGGAAGCGGCCGGTGGACACTCCGGCCCCGCGGGAAACGCTCGTGACCTCCACGGTGAACTGCCCACGTCTGGCCTCCCCGAGGCTGGCCGCGTGCAGCCGTACGCCAACCTCCAGGTGGGCCGGCACCCGCGGCTCCTGCGGTCCCCTCTCCAGGGCGGCCAGGATCTCATCGGTCAGCACGACCTCGTCGCGGCCGTCGAGTGCCGCGGCTTGGGCGAGCCGGACCAGGACGTCGTCCCGGGGCGACAGGCGCCGGCGGCGCGCGCCCGCCGCGGCGCCCGGGTACCCGTCGGGGTAGCCGACGCCGCTGTCCGCGACGACCTCCAGCAGCGGCACCATCGTGCCGATACCGAACCGCTCGTAGAACCGCCTGTGGTACTCGGTCCACGCCTCCGTGCCGTACGGGCGGGCACAGACCCGGGTGAGGACGGCAGCGGCGCGCTCCACCTCGCGGGCAACCACGTCCGGAAGTACCACGTCGGCCTGCAGACGCAGGTCGAGGGCGAGCGGGTGACGGCGAAGCCCCGGCACCACTTCTCGCATCCGCGCCGCCACGTCGTCCCGCGTCTCCGCGGTGCCGCCCTGCTCCAGCCCGGCGTGGACAGCGCGAAGTTCCCGAACCGTGTCCGCGAGGAGGGGGATGGATCCGGCGCCGACCGCGTCGAGCTGCGCGATGAGGTGGCGGAGTGCGTCGGTCTCGGTAGCCGGCGCGTGGAGGTTGGTGATCAGAACACGCCGCCGAACCAGGCCCGCCAGCAGTCCATGGACGCGCTCGGGCGCCACGGCCGGGAACTCGGCCGCCAGCTTCTCGGCCAGTTGCCCGACCCGGACCGGCGCGCCGGCCGCGCGCAGAACACTCCGCACCGGCGGCGACAGGTCGACGGATGCCTCGACAACGCGGCGGCGACCGGCCGGGCCATCGTCCTGATAGGGAACAACGAGGCTCCCGTCACGCTCGAAGGCCGTGTTGTTGCTGACGACCGACAGGAGCGGCAGCAGTTCCCCGCTCCTCTCCAACTGCTCGATCAGCTTCGCCAGCCACTCCGCCCCGGCGCGGGCCACGACCGCGTGGTCCTCGCCCCAGCGGGCGCGCGGATCGGTGCCGAAAGCGGCTGAGGCCACCCCGGCGAACAGCCCGAACGGCGTGGGCCGCAGCGTGCGCAGCAGATAGCGCGCCACCGACAGCCCGACGCGGCGAACATCGCGCGGGGATGGGGCAGCGGCCCTGATCAGGGCCTCGGTTTCGTGGGCGAGGACCGGGCTGGCATGGCGCAGCGCCTGCACGATGTTCGGGCTGCGCCAGACGCTGCCGATCCAGGTGAGGCGCCCGGTGGTGACGTCCGTCAGTTCCTCGGCCTTGAAGGACCGGTCATCGAAGTCCGGCCAGGGAAGCTGAGCCACAGCCGGGCGGGCGACGGCACGCACCAGGGCGGTCACGCTGGCCTGGAACGACGGGCGTGTCACATGTACCTCCGGGCACCAGGGATGGGGAGGCGGTGTCGCCACGCCAGCCAGCGCGCCGACACCGCCGTTCAGAGCTGAGTCAGGCGACGTTGGTCGTGCAGGCGCCGCAGGTGCTGCCGCAGTTGTCGTCGGTCAGGCTGGTCAGGCTCGCGGCGTCGGAGACTTCCAGCAGCGAGACGTTCAAGTCGAACCCGTCCGACGGGGGCTGCTCCTCAGTCCGGGTGATGCTCGTGCTGACCTTTTGCGTCATGGCAACTCCAGTTGATGTGGTGGACAGGTGGTGCCTGCCGGAGCTGGCCGCCGGAACGCTGCTATGGCGCGCCTCGGGTCAACCCTGGCCATCCCAGGTCGGTGGACGAGCTGGGAAGATCTTGGAGGTGGAACGCGAGCTGGTCCGATGTCGTGCCAGGGTCAGCATGGGCGCCATCAACCTGGCTCCCTGATGACGTGTCCGACACGCATGCGCCGCGCGACGCTGATAACGCGGCGTGAGACAGTGCGCGCAGTTCGACAGGGAGCAGCCCAGTCAACTCGTCAGAGCGGTCGAAGGAAACGAGGATCATGCGTGCCTTCCTCGTGCCTCTACCGGACCGGCCGTAACGGTGTGATCGGCCAGTTCGCGGTCGATGTCGACGGTCGTGACATCGGTCAGGCGGCGCACGAGTTGGGAGGCGAGCAACCACGGAGTGACGTCGCGCCTGGTGTAGGGGACGGGGGCATCCTCACCGTTCGGACCGATCGGCGTCGGCAGCGGCGCCAGGGCGTGGTCGTCACGGATCCCGTACGTTGCTGCCAGCACGCCGTACAACCGCGGGACTCTCGACCGCAGGAGCACGTAGCCCTGCTCGGCGAGGAAGCTGCACCGCTCGATCGCCGCGACGGCGTGTGGCAGGCACACCGGGGGCTGGCCGGTCAGCATGCCTTCAACCTCGGTTCCGGGGGCGGGTTTCCTCGCCACGAAGAGGTAGCCGTGCTCGGTGCGCGACGCCGGAGCGTGGCACACCTGGCAGCGCAGCATCGACATCGTCTCCCGCTGCCGTGCAGGGTGCATCTTCGCGAAGTACGGCTTCCCCACGAGTCGGTTGTCGAGCGACCGGTTCTGTGACGTGCGCGCCCACAGCACGCCACGGTCGTCCCTGTCCCCGGTCATCTCGTCCCGGTAGCACAGCCCGACCGGCTTACCTCCGCGGCCGTACCGGATGCTGATCATCGTCTCCGGCACGGGCTCTTCACCATCACGCATCACGATGTACGGGACTGCCCACTCCGGCCCGCTCATGCCGAGATCGCCCGCGCGTGCGGTTCGATGACCTCGCTGGTCGGCAGCAGGGCACCGGTGTCCTCGAAGATCAGCACACCGTTGCACAACAGGCTCCAGCCCTGGACGAAGGCGCGCGCCGTGACCGCGGCGGCTTCACGGTCGGGAGCTTGCGCATCGGGGCAGGGCGGCTGGTGTCGGCACATGGGGCCTTGTCCTTTCGGAAAGAGACAGAGGATCAACGAGGTGACCGCTGGGGCACCGTGGAGGACGAACGCCGCGCGGCCAGCTCGGCGCGACGCTCGATGGCTGCCTCGCTGTATCCGTAGAACCGGCTTCGCGCCGCGTCGTCGTGGGGGCTGGACGGCGGCCGTGCGCCCCACTCGACCACTTGACCGCCCGACCGGTAGGGCGAGGGGAGGACGCGCAGGTCCGGAAAGCCCCGCAGGCCCAGCAGGAGATCGTGCACCTTTTCCGCGAGAACGATCAGGTCGATGGACATCGATCCACCCAGGCGCGTACCGCCGATGGGCACCGCCAGAAGCGGCGCCCGGTGGACGCGGACGCCAACGGCGCCACGGAGCAGCTCGGGATCGGCGAGCAGACGGGCGAAGTGCTCGAAGTCGTAGGCCAGGTAGGCGGGTACCAGACGCGGGAGGATGCCGGCCGCGGCGTTCACGACTCTCCCCGAGGGCTGAGGGAGCACCACGTGGTCCTACCGTCCGGACTGACACCCCACATGTCGGCAAGTGCCGCCACGATGAGGAGGCCGCGACCTGTCTCGCTGTCGGGGCCGACAAGGCTGAGTTTCGGAGGACGGGTGCAGCTGTCGGTTACCGCGATGACGACCTGTCCCTCGGCGAGCGTGAGGCGGAACTCGAACTCGCCGCCGCCGTATCGCATCGCGTTGGTGACCAGCTCGCTGACCACGAGGGCGGCGTCGTCGACCAGTGACGACAGTGCCCACTGGCGCGCCTTCGCAGCGGTGATGTGGCGCAGCAGGCCGACCCACCGACCGTGCGGAGCGTGGTCGGGCGTCGCTTCAGCAGGTCGGTCCGGTATCCGAAGGACCATCTCGTCGCGGACGTGCTCGGAGGCTGGGACAGTCGGCGCCGGGGATGCGTTCACCAGGGGCGAGTCGACCGTGCTTCGGTACGTCGTCATGCCCAGTCCTCCACAGCTTGGTGAACTTCTCGGTCTGCCGTACGTGTGGGTCATTGCCGCGGCTTGCCTGTCGAGTCTGACTTTCTGGACCTCGAATCTGCAAGCTTGGAACCCGAGTTGGCAGAAGTTGGCATATGCGGTCCGTCGACTTGTGCACCAGGGGGTGCCAAAATGCACCTGCACATGCCCCTAGCTCACCCTGAAGGGAGCGTCCGACACCCGATGCCGAACGTGAGAGCAGTTCCGACCCTCCGCCGCCGGCGCCTTGGAAATGCCCTGCGGGCCTACCGCTTGGCGGCGTCCCTCAGCGGGGAGGTGGCCGGCGCCGCGATGGGATGGGACGAGAGCAAGATCAGCCGGATCGAGAACGCGAGGGCGCGGATGCCACCGGGAGACGTCGCAGCGCTCCTCAAGGCGTACGGCGTTGAGGATGTCGATGCCGTCGCCGCGCTGGAGAGCCTTGCCCGGGACGCCGGCAAGCAGGGCTGGTGGCAGACGTACGGCGATGTCGTCCCGCTCAGCTACACGGACTACCTGACCCTGGAGTCCGATGCCGAGAGCGTGCACGTCTACACCCCGAGCCTCATCCCCGGCCTGCTGCAGACCGGTGCGTACGCGCGCGAGATCATCGCCGCCACCGCCATCACGCGGACGGCCGCCGAGGTCACCGCGCTGGCCGAGGTGCGCAAGACGCGCCAAGCTATCCTCACCACCAGGGCGGAAGGGCCGCTCAAGCTGTGGGCCGTTATCCACGAGGCGGCCCTCGGCCTACGGTCGGCGTCCCAACCGACGCTGATGAAGGACCAGTTGCGACACCTGCTGGACATGACCGAACTACCCAACGTCACGATTCAGGTGATGGACCTACACGCCACGGCGCACCCCGGGATGCTCGGCCTCTTCGAGGTCGTCCGCTTCCCGGCGCCGTGGCCGACGGTCGTCAACCTGGAGAACCTCCGCGGCGGATCCTTCGTCGAAGGCACCGACGACGTGAAGGCGTTCGAGAACGCCTTCGAGCGCGTGGTGGCTTCAGCGCTCTCCGTGGACGACTCGCGAGCGAAGATCAAGGACATCATGGAAGGAACCGGGGCGTGAATCCCAACCAGAAGATAGAGCTGTACGCGACGGACCTGCCCAACGCCAAGTGGCGGAAGTCGTCCTTCAGCAACGGTGGCGAGCAGTGCGTCGAGGTGGCGCAGACCCGCCGCGGCATCGCCATCCGTGACTCGAAGGATCCGAACGGACCGGCGCTGCTGTTCACCCCGGCAGCCTTCACCGAGTTCCTGGCGAAGGTGAACACGCGGCAGTTCGACAGCTAGAAGCGCCTGGGTGGCCCGCCTGAGATGATCCTAACGAGCTCGTGCATGGTTGGCGGTGGCGCGTCGCAGGCCGCAGAGGGGCCGTAGGGTTCACGTTCGCGTACGGCTCGCCGTCGTGGCAGCTTGTTGGTGGGAGAGCAGCCCGGCGACGGCTTGGATGATGTCGCTCATGTGCTCGCGGCGGCCGTGGTGTCGAGCGAGGGATCGCCAGTTCTTGAGGTGGCCGATCCCGTGTTCGACCCGGATGCGCCGTGAGGAGTGGGCCTTGCGCTGGCGTTCGTGCATCTCCTCGTACCACCCGGGCGGGTTCTTCTTGAACTTCCGGTGCGGGGGCGTCACCACACGACCGCCCGTCTGGGCGCCCCAGCCCCTGGTACCCGGCGTCGGCCAAGATCTCCACTGGAGGGCCGTCGGACAGGAGCTTGACCAGGCCCAACTTCCGGGCGTGTGTGATGTCTGCGCAGCTGGCCGGCTCGGCCGGGCTGCAGAACAGCAGCCGTCCCTCGGCGTCCGTGACGACCATGGACTTCACGGCGTTCTGCTTGGTCTTCCCGGAGATGAACTTCTCCCGGTCCTTGCGCCCGGCGGCCGGGCGGCGCACCCGGATCTCGGTGCCGTCGATGATCCCGGTGCGCCCTTCGGCGCCGAGGTAGTCGATGACGTCGGCGACGGTGCGCAGCCGCTGGCCGGTGGCGACGGTGCAGCCGCGTTCGGCCAGCAACGGGCGCACTTCACCGATCGCACGCGTAATGGTCGAGCGGTCAACGCCGAACCAGGAGGCCAGCACGTCGTGCGTGACGCCGTGCCGCAGGTGCACCAGCGTGGCCAGCAGCCGGTCCACGAAGACCAGTTTGTGCTTGGCCCCGGCGCCCACGGCCCTGCGCCGAGGACGCGCAGCGAGTACCGTCCGGTGGCGCTCGTGCCACAACGGACCAATCTTCGCGACGAGTTCGGTAATCACAGCCGGCGTCAGCCCTGTGATCCGCTGGCTACGGATGATCGCTGCACGAGCCCGGTTCCCCACCACCAGAACATGATCAACGATCAAGGTCTCGACGCGCCACCGCCAACCATGCACGAGCTCGTTAGGGAGACGAAGGTGGTCGGCTCCATACATGGTCCACCTTCTGTCGTGGAGTTCTTGGCTGCCGTCGGTATCCGCCTGGCTGCAGATTCCAGGCGCGTTCGAAGCTCATGTCGCGTAGTTCGGCGCTCCGCTCCGGACTCCATACCGCCTGCCGGGTGTGAACGCGACTGGCCAGCCGCCGCCTGCCGGCCCTGAGTACCTGGGCACGAATGCCGGAACCCTCAGGCCCAGCATTCGTGCCGATAACGGATGGAGCTAGGACGAGCATGCCGTGCAGCCGGTTCGCGACCTAGGGCCTGTCTCCTCGATCACTGTCACGCGGCCATAGCGGTTCGAGTTGCCGCTGGCTGCGTTACGAGTTACTTTCGATACGCAACCGTAGCGTAGCGAAAGTGGTAACTGGAGTGGGAAGCGAACCAGGTGGCCCGCAGGTCCGAGGCGCCGACGCCCGGTCGGCGATGGGGAGGCCGCGCGACACCGGCCGCGGCCTGGCCATCTTGGAGGCGACACTGTCGCTGCTGTCCGAGGTGGGCTACGAGCAGCTGTCGATGGAGGCGGTCGCGAGCCGGTCCGGATCAGCGAAGACCACGATCTACCGCCGGTACCGCGATAAGGCCGCGCTCGTGGCCGCAGCCGTCGAGCACCGCGCCCAAGCCACGCCTCCCGAGCCCGTCTCGGACGATCTCCGGGAGAACCTGCTCAGCCTGGTCTCCTGGTTGGCCCGGCAGATCGCCGAGCAGGAGATCGGCCTGCTCGGGGCGCTGTTCGCCGGCATGCGCAGTGATGTACGGCTCGCGGAGGAGATGCGGCGCATCCTGCGCCGTGACGAGGCCGCGATGACCGACGAGCCGCTGCGCAAGGCGATCCGGCACGGGGAACATCTGGCCCCCGGAGCCCCGGCGCTGTTCGCCGAGATCGCCCCGGCCGTCATCGTGCACCGCATCATGATCGCGGGCGAGCCGTGCGACGGGCCGTTCGTCGCGCACCTGGTCGACGACATCCTGCTGCCGCTCCTGCGCAGCCGCTGACCCAAGCCCGCACCGCGTGCGTTGAGCACGCGGGCGGCAATGAAAGGAATCCCATGATCGTCATCACCGGTGCGACCGGCGCGCTCAACGGCGCCACCGTCGAGCACCTCCTCAAGCGCATGCCCGCCGAGCAGATCGGGGTCAGCGTCCGCAACACCGCCAAGGCGCGGCACTTCGCCGACCGCGGGGTGCGGGTGCGCAAGGGCTCCTACGAGGACCCGGCCGCACTGCGGCACTCCTTCGAGGGCGCCGAGCAGGTCCTGCTCGTGTCCTCCAACGACCCGCACGCCGACGCTGTCGCCCTGCACCGCGTCGGCATCGACGCCGCCGTCGCCGCAGGCGCCCGGCGCATCCTCTACACCAGCCACCAGGGCGCTGGAGTGGACAGCCCCTTCCACCCCGCCCGCGACCACGCCGCCACCGAACAGTGCCTCGCCAACTCCGGCGTCGCCTGGACCGCGCTGCGCAACGGCTTCTACGCCCACAGCCTGGGCTGGCTGCTGGGCGACTGGCAGCAGAGCGGCACCATCACCGCCCCGGCCGACGGCCCCGTCTCCTGGACCGACCGCTCGGATGCCGCCGAAGCCGCGGCGGCCATCCTCACCGGTGGCCGGGCCTTCGGCGGCCCGGTCACCCTCACTGCCCGCCAGGCCGTCACCTTCGACGATGTCGCCGCCCTGGCCTCGAAGACCACCGGCCGTGAGGTCGAGCGCATCGTGCTGGACGACGAGGCGTGGATTGCAGCCAAGGTGGCCGCCGGTACTCCCGAAGCCATGGCCCGGATGACGCTCACCACCTTCCAGGCCGCCCGCGAGGGCCGCTTCGCCGGAGTCGGCCCCCTGCTCGGCGAACTCCTCGGCCGCGAACCGCGGACCGTGGCCGACCAGCTCGCAGCAGACATCGACGCTGCCTGAACAGAGGAGCTGACGGCGTTCTCAGCAGGGGGGATCTCACCGATGACGAATGGAGCGTGCTGGAGCCACTGCTCCCCACGAGTACCGGCTGCTGCGGCCGGTGGAGAGATCACCGCCAAGTGATCAACGGGATCATCCACCGGCTTGGCACTGGTTGCCAATGGCGTCAGCTGCCCGCCCGCTACGGCCCGTGGCAGACCATCCACAAGCGCCACATGCTGTGGTCCGCCGACGGCACCTGGGAACGACTGCTCCAGCACGTGCAGGCCGTCGCCGACGCCGGAGGCGGTATCGACTGGGACATCAACATCGACCCCACCTCCATCCGCGCCCACCAGCACGCTGCCGGAGCCCCGGCCATGCCGGTCTGTGCAAGCAGCGAAAAGGGGCACCCGCAGACCGGCATGCTGCACGAAGCACTCGGGCGTTCGCGCGGCGGGTTCACTACCAAGATCCATCTGAGCGCAGACGGCAAGTGCCGGCCGCTCTCACTGATCATCACGTCCGGACAGCGGGCGGACTGCACTCAATTCGAGGCCGTCATGGACAAGATCCGTGTCCCTCGCCTCGACCTAGATGAGTTGTTCCGATGTGGGTTGTTCAGTGGTCGTAGGCGATCAGTGAGTGGGTGATGGGTTGGCCGGTGGTGCGGTTGTGCCAGATTGCGCAGGTCATTGCGAGGATCCGCTGGCTGACCCGGGTAGCGGCGCCCTCGATGGTGCGGCCGCCGTGCTGTTCGAGGCCGAGTTGGCCCTTGAGGGTGTCGTTGACCGATTCGATCAGTTGCCGGATCGGTTTGAGGAGGGTTTGTCCGGGTCGGGGCTGGTGGTTGCGGTAGGAGGGCCGCAGGAGGGTGATGCCGTACTGGTCCAGGAAGCGGTCCAGTTCGGCGGAGACGTAGCCCTTGTCGGCGAGGATCAGCAGGCCGGGCCGGTCGTGGGCCAGGTCGGGTTCGGTCTCGATCAGTGCGGCCAGGACCTCTCGCTCGTCGACTTTCGGGGTGGCCAGGGCCCAGGTGATGGGCAGTCCGGCGGGTGTGCAGACCAGGTGCAGGCGCAGTCCCCAAAACCAGCGGGAGTGGGAGGCGCAGTAGCCGTAGCCGGCCCATCCGGCCAGGGCGGAGCGGCGGGCGGTGTCGCGGGAGCGGCCGCACTCCACGGGGGTGGAGTCGGTGATCCATACCGGGTCGGGCCACAGGTCGCTGTGCTGGGCCAGGGTGCGGATTGCCTGCTGTATGTGTGGTCGGGCTGCGCGGAGGCGTTTGTTGTAGGCCGGGCGTTGGGGCAGGCCGGGGAACATCGGCCGCAGGTGGGCGTGGGCGAAGCGGATCCAGCGGGCCTCGGAGTGGAAGCCGAGCAGTACCTGGGCAACGGCCAGGCACACGAGTTCCGCGTCGGACAGGCGTGGAGGACGGCCCAGCCGCCGAGTTTTCGGCAGATGATCATCGACCAGCACGTACAGTGCCGTCAGAAGGGTGTTCAGTTTTTCGGTCGTCACAACCCGATGCTGAACACCCTTCCTGCTGCCCGGGGCCGAAACCGCGGATCCCGAGACATCGGAACTACTCGTCTAAGGGCCGTCCCGTAAATGATCTTCGAGTCGTTTCGGGTAGGGCGGGCTGACGTACGGCTCGCTGGCCTATCCGGCGAGGGCGAGGTTGTGCATCCGGGCGATGCCGAGCATGGCGTGGTGGACGCCGTCGCCCTTGAGGCGGCAGTCTCGGAGGATCTTCCAGGTCTTCATGCGAGCGAAGACGTGCTCGACGCGGGCGCGGACCTGCTTGTGGGACGTGTTGTGCGCCTGCTTCCACTCGGGCAGGTCTTCGCCGTTGCGTCGGCGGTGGGGCATGACGAGTCCGGTGCCCGGGTAGCCGCCGTCGGAGATCGTCAGCGTGTTGCCGACAGCGGCTTTGGCACCGGACTCCTCCCATGCCTTGCAGTCGTTGCGGTTTCCGGCGAGCGGCCGGCCGACCACGACGACCAGGCGGGTGTCGGCGTCGATGACGACCTGATGGTTGGTGGAGTACCGGTAGTTCTTCGACGGCTCGGCCACCGTGTGGTCGCGGGTGGGGACCAGGGTGCCGTCCACGATGAGCACGGCGTCCTTCGCGAACCGCTTGCGGGGCTGGAGCGCGAGCATCGGCCCGAGGTGATCGATGATCCGGTCCGCCGCAGACTTCGACACCCCGAACAGCGGGGCGAGCTGCCGCATCGTCAGGTTCGTGCGCCAGTACGCCGCGACCAGCAGAGCCCGGTCCTCCAGCGGAAGGCCCCACGGCCGACCCTTGCGGACCGCGTCCGCACCCTCGCGCCGCAACACTGTCACCAGCTTCCCGAAGGCGCGCGGGCTCAGCCCAGTGAACGGGGCTATCCAGGACGACTCCGACGCCGTGAGCACACCAGCCACACCAAGATCATCCCACCCGCGGACGGCAGTTACGGGACAACCCTTAGGCCGGCCGCGAAGACTGCCGGACACTGTCAGTGCCGACAGGGCATACAGCACAGTCTGATCCGCGCTTACCTCCGTCGCCGCGGAATCCGGCACAGCATCCCGGAAAAGTCCGACACCGAGTCTGCCCGATTACGGCGAGGTTCACGCGGCGGTCGCCCACCCGGCTTCGACCCCACCAGGTACCAGGCCCGCAACGCCGTCGAGCGCGCGATCGACAAGATCAAACAGTTCAGAGCTGTCGCAACTCGCTACGACAAACGCGGATACGTCTATCTCGGTTCAGTCACCGCCGCTAACCTCCTCATCTGGCTACGTTCATGATCGAGGAGACAGGCCCTAGGTGGTCTCGTCGGCCAGGCCAGCGAACCCAACGAGAACCTTCAGTTCAGTGACCGTCTCGTTCTCGCTGGAGAGCGCCCACAGCGTGTGCGGGATCGCACGGGCTGCGTCAGCGATGATGAGCGTCCCTCGCGTCTGTCTTCCCCCGCCCGTCCTGACCCCAGTCGCCCGGTCCGGCGTCCTGTGTGGGACCGGCGGATCGAGGCGGATGGTGGCCGGGATCGCGTCGATCAGCGGTAGCAGCTGGGTAACGTCGTCGCGGATACCGTCGGCGAGGATGATGCCGATGGGTGTGCCCCGTGGCCGTCGGCAATCAGGTGGTGTTTCGAGCCTGGATAGCCCCGGTCGACGAGCGAGGGAGTTCCTGCGGCAGGCGCTCCCACTGGATGCCGGTGTGCAGCACGAACAGGGTCCCGCACAACAACTCCCACAGCTCATCCGACACGATCCACGGCGAGGCCCCCCAACCTGCGCAACGCGCGGCGCACATGTCCGACACTGTCACCAGGTCCGATCCATCCAAATGTGTTAGCCGTTGTATTTCTCGGGCCCCGGATCCTTCCAGACGCGAAGCTGGGCCACCGGGATTGAGAGGCGGAAACGTAGATTGACGTTCCCTGTCAATGCGTCGATCCGCGCAAGTTCGCCAAGGGCGGACGTTTTTCATGATAGGTGGGTGGATCCATTCCATGCATCTATGTCAAGCTGTACATTCTCTCGTTGCGAAAGGAAGCAAATCGGTTGGATCGTCTGCGGTGTGGTCTGGCGGGGTGGTGTCGTGAAGCCGGGTGGGCGCGTCGGCGATCCCCTCTTCGTAAGGATCCTCGCTGCTGAGGTGTGACGTCACGCCATGGTGGTTCGCCGTGACAAGCCTTATAGCGCAGAAAGTGCCGTCAGGCAAAACGCGTTTTCTGAGGATCATAGTTGTCGTCCCCCACCGGTTGCTTGGCGGTGGGTCCGGAGGGGGCAGGGGTGCATCCGATGCGCTCTGTCCAACCCCTGAGCATGTAGGGCCCTCGGTGGCCCTGCGAGCCAGACAACATGTGAACCCGAAAGGACGACCGGCTTGCCTCGTATCCATAGTCAGCCCCGGACAGTTGAAACGCATGTCGTTCCGGCCCTTCTCACTGTGAGAGACGCTGCAACCTACTTGGGAATATCGGAAAGCACTCTGTACGTCTGGCGGCATAGAAGAATCGGACCGCCCAGCTTTCGGCTTGGCCCCCGTGGAAGGGTCGTGTACCGGCGTTCCGCCCTGGAAGGTTGGCTGAACGAGCAGGAGGTGTCAGACTCCCGGTCGAACATCACTCTGAGTCCTCTGGAACGCCATGACAAGGGGTTCAACTGAGTCCACTGGGTGATACTCGCGGCGAGCGAGGATCCATAGAGAAAGGTAGAGAAGATAGCTGGCTACATAGAGGATCGCTGGCTGAAGAAGCGTCCTAGCAAGGAAACCGGAAAGCGGGAGAGAACCGCGCTTTACGGCAAGTGTACCCGCTACCGAGTCAAAGGAATTCCCGGAGTCAAGGACCGTTCCTTCGACGCCCTCCAGGATGCCAAGACCTGGCTAGCCCAGGCCCAGACCGACGCACGCCGAGGGGAGTTCGTCGATCCACGCGATGGCGGCATCTCCCTCAAGGACTACATTGCCACCCACTGGTGGCCCACCCAGAGCGGTGACCCGTCCACGATCGAGGCGATCGAGCACAGGATACGCCGACACATCCTTCCCCACCTGGGTGCGCAGCCGCTGAAAGCCATCGGCACGGAAGTCCTGCGGCACTGGAAGAAGCGGCTGGAAAAGGACATCGGTCCGACCTCGATCCGTCTCGTCTGGGCGACACTCTCCAGCGTCCTCCAAGCCGCTGTCGAGGACCGTCGTCTCGGACGAAACCCATGCCGCTCCAGCACGGTTGTTCCTCCGGCCGCCCCACCCGGCAGGGTTGAGGCGTGGCCGCCCGAAAGGGTCCTGGCGGTGCGGGAGGCACTGGCGGATCGCTACCGGATCCTCCTCGTGATCGGAGCAGGACTCGGGCTCCGCCAAGGAGAGGCGCTCGGCCTCTCGGCCGACGACATCGACTTCGAGAAGGAAGTCGTCCATGTCCGGCGTCAGGTCAAAGTGGTGCGGGCGAAGCTGTGTTTTGCGCTCCCGAAGGGACGCAAGGTCCGGGACGTCCCATTGCCGGCCAGCGTGGCCCGGTCCATCCGGCAGCACATGGAGCAGTTCGCGCCGGTGCCGGTCACGCTGCCCTGGGATGACCCGACTCCGGCCCAGACATCGGTGGAGGCAAAGCACCGGCGGCCGAGGACCTACCGACTCTTGGTGGCGGGGCGCGAGCGGAAGGCCATCAACCGGAACTACTTCAACTCCTACGTGTGGAAGCCCGCTCTGGCCAAGGCAGGTGTGATCGCCCCACTGGACAAGGGCGGCGCCAACGGGACTCGCGTGTGGGAGCCGTCACGGGAGCACGGATTCCACGCCCTGCGACACTTCTACGCCTCCGAGGAACTGGAGGCCGGAGAGTCGGTCGTCTCCCTGGCGCGCTGGCTGGGGCACTCCTACCCCGGGTTCACGTTGCGGAAGTACTCCCACTTCCTGCCACGCGCCGGCGCACGTGGCACCGCCGCCATCGATGCGATCTTCGCATAGCCGCGGCCGATCCGCACTGGCTGTGGAGCGTGGCCGGTAGCCCGTAGCAGGCCCAAAGTCCCAGAGAAATCCCAGAGACGCCGTCGCTCCCTGTCCGACCCGCTAAGGAGCAGGTCAGGCAGGGAGCGACGGCATTCGCCTCTTAGATGTCGAAGTACAGCTCGAACTCGTGCGGGTGCGGGCGCAACTGGAGCGGGGCGATCTCGTTCGTGCGCTTGTAGTCGATCCAGGTCTCGATCAGGTCGGAGGTGAAGACCCCGCCGGCCTGGAGGTACTCGTTGTCCGCCTCAAGGGCGTCGAGGACGGCGGGCAGGGAGGTCGGGACCTGCGGGACGCTCGCGTGCTCCTCGGGAGCCAGCTCGTAGAGGTCCTTGTCGATCGGCTCGGCCGGCTCGATCTTGTTCTTCACGCCGTCCAGGCCCGCCAGGAGCAGCGCGGAGAACGCCAGGTAGGGGTTGGACGACGGGTCCGGGGCCCGGAACTCGACGCGCTTGGCCTTCGGGTTCGACCCGGTGATCGGGATGCGCATCGCGGCGGAGCGGTTGCGCTGGGAGTACACCAGGTTCACCGGCGCCTCGAAGCCCGGCACCAGGCGGTGGTAGGAGTTCACCGTCGGGTTGGTGAAGGCGAGCAGCGAGGGCGCGTGCTTGAGGATGCCGCCGATGTAGAAGCGGGCGGTGTCGGACAGGCCCGCGTAGCCCTGCTCGTCGTAGAAGAGCGGGGAGCCGCCCTGCCACAGCGACTGGTGGACGTGCATACCGGAGCCGTTGTCGCCGAAGATCGGCTTGGGCATGAAGGTCGCGGTCTTGTTGTTGCGCCACGCCACGTTCTTGACGATGTACTTGAACAGCATCAGGTCGTCGGCGGCGGCGAGCAGCGTGTTGAACCGGTAGTTGATCTCCGCCTGGCCGGCGGTGCCGACCTCGTGGTGCTGGCGCTCCACCTGGAGGCCGGCGCCCTCGAGTTCGAGGGAGATCTCGGCGCGCAGGTCGGCGAAGTGGTCGACCGGCGGGGCGGGGAAGTAGCCGCCCTTGTAGCGGACCTTGTAGCCGCGGTTGTCCTCGACGGCGCCGGTGTTCCACGCGGCGGCCTCGGAGTCGATGTGGTAGAAGGACTCGTTCGCGGAGGTCTGGAAGCGCGCGCTGTCGAACACGTAGAACTCGGCCTCGGGGCCGAAGTACGCGGTGTCGGCGATGCCGGTGGAGGCGAGGTACGCCTCGGCCTTCTTCGCCACGTTCCGCGGGTCGCGGCTGTACTGCTCGCCGGTGATCGGGTCGTGGATGAAGAAGTTGATGTTCAGCGTCTTGTCCCGCCGGAACGGGTCGACGCGCGCGGTCGACAGGTCCGCCCGGAGGGCCATGTCGGACTCGTGGATCGCCTGGAACCCGCGGATCGAGGAGCCGTCGAAGGCCAGTTCCTCGGTCGGGTCGAACGTCGAGACCGGGACCGTGAAGTGCTGCATCACGCCGGGCAGGTCGCAGAACCGGACGTCGACGAACTTGACGTCCTCGTCCTTGATGAACTTGTTGACGTCGTCGGCGTTCTGGAACATCCAACTCCTCCTAGGCCCGGCCCCGCGGGTCGGGGTCGGCGATCGAGAAGCGCGGCCAGTGCGGTGACCCACGCTGCCCTGACGATAGGGATCAGGGATTTCTCCAGCATGACTCATTTGTTTCGCAGAGGTTAACCGCGATGTCCCCAAATCGCCCCCGATGGCCCGCCGCCCAGTGCCCGCAAGGGCGGCGGCGTACGGCGCACCCTGCCCGCTCGGTGGGCGCCGGCGGCCCGGGGTTACCGTGGATGCCGTGGACAACAGGGAAGTAGTGGGTTCGTGGCTCTCCGGGCCCCGGGCGACCGCGGAACAGATGGGCGTGGAGTTCGGCTACCGCGGTGAGCGGCTGGGCCTGCCCGAGGACGGACCGGGCTCCGTCGCGTCCATCGGCCGCCGGGTCGCGGCGATCTTCGTCGACTGGGTGCTGTGCGTGGTGATCGCATACGGTCTGATCGCGCACCGTGACGTGCACTCCGCGAACAACTGGGCGCTCGCCGTCTTCGGCGTGGTCAGCCTGATCGGTCTGGCGCTGGTCGGCGGCACCCCGGGGAAGATGATCTTCCGGCTGCGGGTGATCGGCCTCGACGGCCGCCGGCTCAGCCCGCTCGCCGCCGTGATCCGTACGGTGCTGCTGCTGCTCGTCATCCCCGCGCTGGTCTGGGACCGCGACACCCGGGGCCTGCACGACAAGGCGGCCAAGGCGGTCCAGGTCCGGATCTGACCGCGGAAGCTCTCCTGCGCCGTGGTGGAAGGCGCGAAGGGGTGCCGGGGGTCTCCCCGGCACCCCTTCGGTGCTCCGCTTCGGTGGGCGCCCTGGCGTGCCCCGCCGCGGCCCCGGCGCTCAGCGCCCGCGCGGCATCCGCATGCCCTTGGGCATCGGGCCCTTCGGGATCGGCATGTTGCTCATCAGGTCCCCGAGCGCCCGCAGCCGGTCGTTCACCTCGGTGGTCTTCGGACCGCTCAGCGTCCGAGGCAGCCGCAGCAGCGTCGTACGGATCTTCTTCAGCGGCAGTTGGCCCTCGTCGTCGCCGACGATGTAGTCGTGCACCGGAACGTCGAAGACGACCCGGGAGACCTTCTTCTTCTCGGCGGCCAGCAGGCCCTTCACCCGGTTCGGGTTGCCCTCGCCCACCAGCACGATGCCGGCCTTGCCGACCGCGCGGTGCACGACGTCCTGGCTCTTGTTCATCGCCACCGCGGGGGTGACGGTCCAGCCCCGCACGTTCTGGAGCACGGCGGCGGCCGCGCCCGGCTTGCCGTCGAGCTGCCCGAAGGCGGCCCGCTCGGCGCGGCGGCCGAAGATCACGGCGGTCGCCAGCAGGGCCACCAGGAAGCCCAGGATGCCCGCGTAGATGGGGTGGTTGATCAAGAAGCCGAGGGCGAGGATGACACCGAAGGTGACGATTCCCACCGCCGCAAGGACAAGACCGATCTTAGAGTCGGCCTGCCTGGTCATCTTGTATGTCTGGACGATCTGTGCCAGCCGCCCAGAACTGCTCTCGGATGTTTCCTTCCTCGCCATGGGGCAAAGGATACGTGGCCTGTCGGTACGCCGTCACCGCGGTCGGGCCGCTGCGCCCCGCTGCGTGCCCCCGAGCGCCGCGATCTCGTGCTCGGCCTCCCGCCGGTCCTTCGCGCGCTGCCGGTCCGCCACGACCGCCGCCCAGGCGTTCCTGCGGGCGGTCTGCTGCCCGCCGCCCAGCAGGAAGGTCTCCACGGCGCGCAGCGCGCCCGTCACCGAACGGTCGCCCGACGGTGAGCGGCCGGCCGCCGGCTGGAGCCGGAAGCGCGGCTGGAGCCGCAGACGGGGCGGCAGGCCGGTCAGGAGGCGGCCGGGAACGTGCACCTGCTCGGACGACGACGGCATGGTTCCCCTCGGGAGGAAGGAGGAAGGCGGCGGGTGGAGCGGGGAGGGCGGGGCGCGGTGTTGTGCGGTGCGAGACGTGCGGAAGTGCGGGGAGGTGCGGCCGGAGTGGGCGGCCGCCGGGCCCCGACACGGCGACGGTGCGGCGAGTCCAAGCCTCGCCACACCGTGTTACCAGCCGGTGACCACCGGGTCAATCTCACATGAAAGCCGCACCCTCGGCCCGTACCGCTGGCTCCTGGCCCGCGCGGCGGTCGATGGCCTGCTGGAAGAGGCGTCCGGCGCGGTATGAAGAGCGGACGAGCGGCCCGGACATCACACCCGCATAGCCGATCTCCTCCGCCTCCTCCTTCAGCTCGACGAACTCCGCCGGCTTCACCCAGCGCTCCACCGGGTGGTGCCGTGCCGAGGGGCGCAGGTACTGCGTGATGGTGATCAGCTCGCAGCCCGCGTCGTGCAGGTCGTGCAGGGCCTGGCTGATCTCCTCACGCTCCTCGCCCATTCCCAGGATCAGGTTGGACTTGGTGACCAGCCCGGCCTCGCGGGCGCGGGTGATGACCTCCAGCGAGCGCTCGTAGCGGAAGCCGGGGCGGATGCGCTTGAAGATCCGCGGCACCGTCTCCACGTTGTGCGCCAGCACCTCGGGGCGGGAGCCGAAGACCTCGGCGAGCTGGGCGGGCTCGGCGTTGAAGTCGGGGATGAGCAGTTCGACCTTGGTGCGGCCGCCCGCGCGGTCCGCGGTCATCGCGTGGATGCGGCGGACCGTCTCCGCGTAGAGCCAGGCGCCGCCGTCCTCCAGGTCGTCGCGGGCGACGCCGGTGATGGTGGCGTAGTTCAGGTCCATGGTGAGCACGGACTCGCCGACCCGGCGCGGCTCGTCCCGGTCGAGCGCCTGGGGCCGGCCGGTGTCGATCTGGCAGAAGTCGCAGCGCCGCGTGCACTGGTCGCCGCCGATGAGGAAGGTCGCCTCGCGGTCCTCCCAGCACTCGTAGATGTTGGGGCAGCCCGCCTCCTGGCACACGGTGTGCAGACCCTCGCTCTTCACGAGTTTCTGCATCTGCGTGTACTCGGGACCCATCTTCGCCCGGGTCTTGATCCACTCGGGCTTGCGCTCGATGGGGGTCTGGCTGTTTCGGACCTCAAGGCGCAGCATCTTGCGTCCGTCGGGTGCGACTGCAGACACGACCGGCTCCCTCTAAAGCTTCGATTCTACGGCGAACACCAGCGTACGCCCGTACTTCCCATGGCCCCTCAACCGTGCAACCTGCGGCATGGGCGGGGCATTCCCGGCGCCGCGGGGCGACGCCCGCGCCGCCCCGGGCCGGGGCGCCGCCGGACCGGCCGCCTCACACCGCGCGGGGCAGCGGCACCGCGCTGCCGAGCACCGCGGCCAGGTGCTTCTCGACCACCGGCAGCACCTCGGGGACCGGCACGTCCCGCCCGAGCTCGGCGGAGAGCGAGGTGACGCCCGCGTCGCGGATGCCGCAGGGCACGATCCGGTCGTACCAGGTGTTGTCCGGGTCGCAGTTGAGCGCGAAGCCGTGCATCGTGACGCCCTTCGCGACCCGGATGCCGATCGCCGCGAGCTTGCGGTCCTCCCGGCGCTGGCCGGCGTTGGAGGGGGCATACTCCGGCCCGTTCAGCCGCGGGTCGAACTCCTCGTCGGCCAGCCGCGGGTCGAAGTCGAGGGTCAGGCCGCCCTGCTGCCGCGGGAGGGGGTCGCCCAGCACCCACACGCCGCTGCGCCCCTCGACCCGGGAGGTCTCGACGCCGAAGTCCGCGGCCACCCGGATCAGCGCGTCCTCCAGCCGGCGGACGTGGGCGACCACGTCGACCGGGCGGGGGAGCTTCATGATCGGGTACCCGACGATCTGGCCCGGGCCGTGCCACGTGATCTTGCCGCCGCGGTCGACGTCGATCACCGGGGTGCCGTCCAGCGGGCGCTCGCTGTCGGCGGTGCGGCGGCCGGCGGTGTAGACCGGCGGGTGTTCGAGCAGCAGGCAGGTGTCGGGCACCTCGTCGAGGAACCGGGCCGCGTGCACGCGGCGCTGCTCCTGCCACGCCGCTTCGTACTCGACGGCTTCGGCGCCGAACCCCAGGTGGACGAAGCGCAGTTCGCTCACGGCTACTCCTACTCCTCTGCGGTGGCGCGACGGCGGCGCGCCGCCGGCCGCGGTGGGTGGTGCGGCCGGACGCACCCCAGCCACTGTACGGCGGCGCGCGGGACGGGCGTGCCGCGGGCCCCGCCCGCCTGTGGACAACGGCCGGCGGCGGCGGATTCCGGCCGCGCGGCCCCTGTCCGGAATGCCATTGGTTGTAGCCCATTCGGGCGAATACACGGCTCTTACGGTGAGCTTCCCGGCACTGACCGTTACATTCGCGCCGATCCTGAGACCGCCCAGAGGAAGTGGACCGTACTGCCGATGACGGACCGCCCCACGCAGCGAACGCCGAACCCTCCGACCAGCGCGGCGCCCCGCCAGGCGCGTACCGAACGCACCGACCGGCAGAACCGGGCCAACACCAAACTCGCCGAGATCATCGCGGAGGCAGGCTTCTCGCACGCGGGACTCGCCCGCCGGGTGAACCAGCTCGGCGTGGAACACGGACTCGACCTGCGCTACGACAAGACCTCGATCACCCGCTGGCTGCGTGGCCAGCAGCCGCGCGGCACCACCCCGGCGCTGATCGCCGAGGTCTTCACGCAGCGGCTCGGCCGCCGGCTGGCCGCGCCCGATCTCGGGCTCGACGCGTGCGCGCCGGTCTACGCCGGGCTGGAGTACGCGGCCACCCCCGAGGAGGCGGTGGACATCGTCAGCGGGCTGTGGCGCAAGGACACCGGGAACCAGGCCGAGCTGCGGAAGATCGCCTTCACCCCGGCGGGGCTGGTGGTGCCCAGCCGGGACTGGCTGATCGGGCGGGCCGACGAGCGGGTCGGGCAGGCGCAGCCGGGGGTGCCCCCGGTGGCGCCGGCGTCGGCCGGGCCCCCTGAGCCGGAGCCGCACGCGGCGGGCGGCACGGGGGAGCGCGTGGGCGGCGGGGTGCCGCTGCCGGGGCCGTGGGCGGCCTGGGGCGCGCGGGTGCCGGCCCAGAGCCGCGGCCCGGGCGGCGCCGAGCCCGTGGTGCTGCTCGGCACCGGTACGGGTCCGGCGGGCGGCGGGTCCGGGCGGGTCGGCGCCGGCGACGTCGCGGCGGTGCGGGCCGTCGGCGACCTCTTCCGCTCCCTCGACCACGCCTACGGCGGCGGGCACGCCCGGCAGGCCCTCGTCCGCTACCTGGAGCACGAGGCCGAGCCGCTGCTGCGCGGGTCCTACGGCGACGCGCTCGGCCGCCGGCTGTTCGCCTCGGTCGCCGACCTCACCCGGCTGGCCGGGTGGACCTCGTACGACATCGGGGCGCACGGCCTCGCGCAGCGCTACTTCGTGCAGGCGCTGCGGCTGGCGCAGGCGGCCGGGGACCGGGCCTACGGCAGCTACGTGCTGGTCACGATGAGCCGCCAGGCCGTGTACCTCGGGCACGGGCGGGAGGCGGTGCAACTGGCCCGGGTGGCCCAGCAGGGGGTCGGCACGGCCGCGCCCGCGGTGGTGCACGCGCTGCTGCACGCGGCCGAGGCGCGCGGGCACGGGCTGCTCGGCGAGGCGCGGGCGTGCGCGGCGGCGCTGGCGCGGGCGGAGCGGGCGCTGAGCGCGGCCCGCGGCGGGGACGAGGTGCCCGGGTGGGCGCGCTTCTTCGACGAGGCTCAGCTCGCGGACGAGTTCGCGCACTGCCACCGGGACCTGCGGCAGTACCGGGCGGCGGTGCAGTACGCCGAGCGGTCGCTCCAGCTACGCGCGGCCGGGTACGCGCGCAGCCGGCTGTTCTGCCGCACCGTCCTGGCGTCGGCCCGGCTCGGACTGGGCGAGGTGGAGGTGGCGTGCGCCCACGGGGTGGAGGTGGTGCGCGGTGCGAGCGAGATGCGGTCGGTCCGCGCGGGGGAGTACGTCCGGGAGTTCCGGCAGCGGCTGGAGCCGTTCCGGGACACCGTCGCCGTGCGGGCGTTCCTCGACCGTGTCGCCGCGCTGCCCCGGTGAGCGCTCCGCCCCGGGCGCGTACCCGGGGCGGAGCCGGAGGGGCTCTACGCGGCCCGCGGGGGGACGTCCGCGCTCAGGTCGCGCAGGGCGGCGGCCGCGGCGCGGCGGCCGGAGAACAGGGCGCCCTGGATGGTGGAGGTGTCGCGGTGGTCGCCGCAGACGTACAGCCCGGCCAGCAGGCGGACCGGCCGGCGCAGGTCGTGCGGCGGGGGCATGGCGGGGACGCAGTGCGCCGTGGTGCGCAGGGAGAGCAGGTCCCAGCGGTCGGTCGAGGTGTCGTACAGGTCCGCGAGGTGGGCGCGGATGGTCTTGTCGTCGGAGCCGTCCGGCGGCGGCCCGAGGACGACCGAGGTGACCAGGGCCCGGCCGGTGGGCGCGCGGGTGGGGTCGATGGCGGTGGCCGGGTAGGTGTGGGAGACCGGCCCGAGGCGGTCGGCGTCGAGGACGAGCACGGGCTCGCGCAGGGGCGCGGCCGGCGCGGCGTGGTGGACCACGGTGACCGGGTGGAAGCCGGGCACGCGCAGTCCCGGCAGGAGGGCGGCGGCCGCGTGCGCGTCGGTGGCGACGACCACGCCGCGGCAGGGGAGTTCGGCGCCGTCGACGGTGTGCACCGCGTTGGCGGCGACGTGGGCGGCGCGCACCCCGAACCGTATGGTGCCCGGCGGGAGGGTGGCGGCCAGCCGTTCGGGCAGCCGGGCGGCGCCGCCCACCGGCAGGCAGGCCCGGCCGCGCGCGAACCCGCGCAGCACGATGTCGGCCACCCGGCTGGACGTGCCGAGTTCGGCGTCGCACAGCAGCGCGGCGAGCAGCGGCCGCAGGAAGTGCTCGACGGTGCGGGGCGCGAACCCGCGGCCGGCCAGCGCGAGCGCGGCGGTGCTCTCGGGACGGGCGGTGATGCGCCGGGTGGGGGTGGCGGCGAGCCGGTCGAGCGCGGTACCGAGCCGGGCGCGGTCGCGGGCCGAGCCGAGCGGTGCGCGGGTGCCGCTCGGACCGCCGACCCGGTAGGCGCGGCCGCCGGAGCGGACCAGCGCCCCGGGCGCGAGCGGGGCCAGCGGCAGGCCGCGCAGCCCGCCGGCGCGGTGCAGTTCGGGGTAGGCGGTGTTGAGCAGTTGGGGCCCGTGGTCGAGCCGGAAGCCGTCCACGGTGTCGGTGGCCATCCGCCCGCCGACGCGTTCGGTGGCCTCCAGGACGGTGACGCGCATGCCCCCTTCGGTCAGGTGGTGCGCGGCGGCCAGGCCGGCCGGGCCGGCGCCGATGACGATCACATCCGTGGCGGAGGCCACGCCTTGCGGGCGTGCTGGTGCGAGCACGATGCCCCTCCCGAGTTCGGGTCCGGTCCCCGCTGGCGCCTGCGCGACGGACATGGCGGGCAGGCGCGGCGAGCGGCCCTGACCCGCTGACGCACCGCCAAGTACCCGCTTCCGCCCGGTGGTCGGCCGTTGGCGTCGGCTCGCGCGAAACGCTGCTAAAGGTCATGCCCTCATCAAAGAGAAAGGATGCGGGGCGGACCGGTCCGATCCGGCCCTTTCCGGCACGTTTTCCGGCCGTGCCCTCCCGGTGCCGGGCCGTACGGAACCCGTACGGGTGCGACGGGCGCGGCGGCGCCCGCTCAGACCCGGTTGGGGGGCGGCAGCGCGGCCTTGATCGCGTCGTCGATGTCCGGGTGCGCGAAGGAGAACCCGGCGTCCAGCAGCCGCTGCGGGCGCACCCGCTGACTGCCCGTCACGTCCCCGGCGAACTCGCCGAGCACCGCGCGCAGCGCGAACGACGGCACCGGCAGCGCCGTCGGGCGGTGCAGCACCCGCCCCATCGCCTCCGTCACCTCGCTGTTGGTGCGCGGCTCGGGCGCGGTCAGGTTCACCGGGCCGGACAGCTCCTCGTGGTCGACGGCGAACCGCAGCGCCGCCACCTCGTCCTCCAGCGAGATGAAGCTCCAGTACTGCCGCCCGCTGCCCAGCCGTCCGCCCAGCCCGGCGCGGAAGAACGGGAACAGCGCGCCCCACGCGCCGCCCTGGGGGGAGACCACCAGGCCGGTGCGCGCGTGCACCGTGCGGATGCCGGCCGCGCGCGCCGGATCGGCCGCCGCCTCCCAGGCCTGGACCAGGTCGGCCAGGAAGCCGGTGCCGGCCGGGCTGTCCTCGTCCACGAAGCGGTCGCCGGTGTCGCCGTAGTAGCCGATCGCGCTGCCGGCGACCAGCACCCGCGGCTTCGGGTCGAGCGCGGCCATCGCCCGCGCGATCGTGGCGGTGCCGTCCACCCGGCTGTCGAGCAGGACCTTCTTGCGCCGCGCGCTCCACCGCCGCGCCGCGACCGGCGCGCCCGCCAGGTGCACGACCGCCTCGCAGCCGGCCAGCGCCTGTGCGTCCACGGTGCCCGCCCGCGGGTCCCAGCGGGCCTCTCCGCGGTTGCGCGGGGGACGCCGTACCAGCGTGACCACCTCGTGGCCGTCGGCCGTGAGCGAGGCGGTGAGGGCGGAGCCGATCAGACCGGAGGCGCCGGTGACTGCGATACGCATGGGGGCCATTGTGCCCGGTCCGCCCGCCGGGCTACCCGAAGCGCGCCCACAGGTGGGGGAAGCGGTCGGCCATCGCCCGGTCGTCGTCGAAGTCGGGGCGCACGCCCTCCGGCTCCTCGGGCGGCGTCAGTTCCAGGTCCGGCAGCCGCACACCGGTGAGCCGCTCATACGCCTCGTCGGCGGCGTACCCCAGGTCCTCGGCGTCGCCGTCGGTCTCCGGGTCGAACTCCGGGGCGAGGACGGCCAGGTCGTCCGGGGAGTGCAGGGCGCCCTCGAAGACGTGCCGGCCCCGGCCGATCAGCCAGCAGCGGAAGAAGTCGAACGCGTCGTCGTCGGCACCGCCCAGCATGATGTCGGCGGCGCCCCACAGGTCCCAGGCGAAGGCCCGGTGGAAGCGGGTCTCGAAGTGCCGCGCGAAGTCCAGCACGGCGTCCGGGTCGAGTCCGGCGAGCCGTTCCACCAGCAGGTCGGCGTGTTCCTCCGGATCGTCGTCCGCGGCTTCGCGGGTGCTGTCGACGATCTCCCAGAACTCCGTCTCGTCCATCACGCGTACAGCTTCCCGTGCGAGGGGGCCCGGTGCAACGCGACCCCCCCGCGGCGGGCGGCGGATACGATCGCGGGACCGGCCGCCGGCGGGGGCGACCACCCCGATCGGGTCACGTCAGGCGTAGCTGGTAGGCCACGGTGCGGCGCAGGGGGCGGAAGCCGAGCGCCGCGTTGACCGCGAGCATGTGCCGGTTGTCGTCCGCGGTGTTCGTGACCACCTCGGTCACCTCGGGGTGGGCGTCCCTCAGGTGCCGCAGCATCGCGGACTTCAGCCACAGGCCGAGCCCGTGGCCGCGGTGCGCGGGCACCACGGCGGTGTCGAGCTGCTTCGCGCGCGCTCCGGTCTCGACCTCGGCGGGCAGCGTCAGCTTCGTGTAGCCGGCCACCGAGCCGTCGGCGACGCTGACCGCCGCGTGGTTGAGCAGCCGCTCGCCGCGGCGGGCCGCCAACTCCGCGGACCTGCGCACCCGCTCGGCGTCCCACCCGGCCCGGGTGACCCCCAGGCTGCCGGTCGGCAGGGCCGCCAGGCCCGCCCGGGCCGCCGCGAAGGACTCCGCGAGCGCGTCCGGCGGCGTGCCCTCCCAGGCCGCCAACCGGTAGCCGGGGTGCGGCACGTCCGGCAGCTTCACGATCCGCTCCGGGGTCTCGGCCAGCAGCAGCCGCTGCCAGGTCAGCCGGAGCGCGGGCACGAAGTCCCGGGTGGCCAGGAAGCTCTCGCCCGGCGTGCCGGCCAGCACCTCCGTCGACAGCCGGCGGCAGTCCTCCTCGGCCGCGGCGGCCACCACCGTGGCCAGCAGCCGGGAGCCGGTACCCATCCTGCGGTGCGCGGGATGGACGGTGAGCTGCACCGACGCGAGCCGGCCGCCGCCCTCGGCGGCCGGCAGCCGGAGCTTCGCCGTGGCCACGCCCTCGCCGTTCGCGCCGTGCACCAGCCACAGGGCTAAGCGGCTGCCGGGGCCGACGGTGGTCAGCGCGGTGCGCACGTCGGCCAGGGTCGGCAGCGGCTCACCCGGGCGGTCGTGCGCGAGCGCCGCGGACCGCACCCGGTGCCACGCGCGGACGTCGTCGGCGGTGGGTGCGGTCAGCCGCCGGTGTTTGGTAGGCATCCGGGGGAACTTAACCGGTTGGTGTAGGCGCCCGCAATCCCTTCCACCCGGTGGATTCGCACGTCACGGCGGCCGCGACGCGCGGACCCCCACCCGCGTGCGGCGGCCGCCCGCGAGCGGGCACGGGTCGGCGGCGGACCCCCGACGGGGACCCGCCGCCGACCCGACGGCACGCGGTGCCTCAGAGCCCGTAGCGCTCCGCGGCCTCCTTCACCGCCTCCGGCTTCACCTCGCCGCGCCGGGCGAGCGCCGCCAGCGTCTGCACGGTGAGCGACTGCGGGTCCACGCCGAAGTGCCGGCGGGCCGCCTCCCGCGTGTCGGAGAGCCCGAACCCGTCGGTGCCCACCGACGTCCAGTCCTGCTCCACCCACGGCGCGATCTGGTCCGGCACCGCCCGCATCCAGTCGCTGACGGCCACCACCGGGCCCTGCGCACCGGCCAGCGCCCGCGTCACGTACGGCACCCGGTCCTCGCCGCGCAGCCGCGCCCGGTCGCACTCCAGCGCCTCGCGCCGCAGCTCGGTCCAGGAGGGCGCGGACCACACGTCGGCGGCCACGCCCCAGTCCTCGGCCAGCAGCCGCTGCGCCTCCAGCGCCCAGTGGATCGCGGTGCCCGACGCCAGCACCTGCGCGCGCGGCGCGTCGGCGGCCGCCGCGTCGGCCTGCCGGTAGCGGTACAGGCCCTTGATGATGCCCTCCTCCACGCCCTCGGGCATGGCGGGCTGCACCTTCGGCTCGTTGTACACCGTCAGGTAGTAGAAGACGTCCTGGTCCTCGCCCTCGACGGCCGGACCGTACATCCGCCGCAGGCCCTCGCGGACGATGACCGCGACCTCGTACGCGAACGCCGGGTCGTAGGACAGCGCCGCCGGGTTGGTGGAGGCGAGCAGGTGGGAGTGGCCGTCGGCGTGCTGGAGGCCCTCGCCGGTCATGGTGGTGCGGCCGGCGGTGGCACCGATCACGAAGCCGCGGCCGAGCTGGTCGGCGAGCGCCCAGAACTGGTCGGCGGTGCGCTGGAACCCGAACATCGAGTAGAAGATGTAGAACGGGATCATCGGCTCGCCGTGGGTGGCGTACGACGTGGCCGCGGCGGTGAAGTCGGCGAGCGAACCGGCCTCGGTGATCCCCTCGTTGAGGATCTGGCCGTCCTTCGCCTCCTTGTAGTACAGGAGCTGGTCGCGGTCGACCGGGTCGTAGGTCTGCCCCTTGGGCGAGTACAGCCCGGCGGACGGGAAGAGCGACTCCATGCCGAAGGTGCGGGCCTCGTCGGGCACCACCGGCACCCAGCGCCGACCGGTCTCCTTCTCCCGCATCAGGTCCTTCACCAGCCGGACGAACGCCATGGTGGTGGCGATCTCCTGGGTGCCGGAACCCTTCTCCAGAGCCTTGTACGCCTTCTCCGGCGGCAGCGGCAGCGGCGCCGCCACGACCTTGCGGGCCGGCGCCGGCCCGCCCAGGGCCGCCCGGCGCTCGCGCAGGTACCGGATCTCGGGGGAGTTCTCCCCGGGGTGCCAGTACGGCACCACGTCCGCGTCCAGCGCGCTGTCCGGGATGGGCAGCTCCAGCAGGTCGCGCATGGTGCGGAACTGCGCGCCGGTGAGCTTCTTCATCTGGTGGTTGGCGTTGCGGGACTCGAAGCCCGCGCCGAGCGTGTAGCCCTTGACGGTCTGGGCGAGGATCACCGTCGGGGCGCCCTTGTGCTCCAGGGCCGCGCGGTAGGCCGCGTACACCTTGCGCGGCTCGTGGCCGGCGCGCGAGGTCTGGAAGAGCTCCAGCAGCTTCGCGTCGGTCAGCCGGCCGCCGAGCGCGCGCAGCGAGGCGTCCGCGCCGAAGAAGTGCTCGCGCAGGTAGGCCGCGTCCCGGGTGGCGTAGGTCTGGAACTGCGCGTCCGGGGTCTCCCGCAGCCGCCGGACCAGCGCGCCGTCGGTGTCCTGGGCGAGCACCTCGTCCCAGGCCGCGCCCCACAGCGCCTTGACCACGTTCCAGCCGGCGGCGCGGAACTGCGCCTCCAGCTCCTGCACGATCTTGAAGTTCGGGCGGACCGGGCCGTCCAGCCGCTGGAGGTTGCAGTTGATGACGTAGGTCAGGTTGTCCAGGCCCTCGCGGGAGGCCAGCGCCAGGGCGGCGGTCGACTCCGGCTCGTCCATCTCGCCGTCGCCGAGGAAGGCCCACACGTGGGAGCCGGAGGTGTCCTTGATGCCGCGGTGCTCCAGGTAGCGGTTGAAGCGCGCCTGGTAGATCGCCGAGAGCGGGCCGAGGCCCATCGACACCGTCGGGAACTCCCACAGCCACGGCAGCCGCCGCGGGTGCGGGTACGACGGCAGCCCGTCGCCGCCGGCCTCCTGGCGGAACCGGTCCAGGTGGGCCTCGGTGAGCCGGCCGTCGAGGAACGCGCGGGCGTAGACGCCGGGCGAGGCGTGGCCCTGGATGTAGAGCTGGTCGCCGCTGCCGGCGCCCTCCTTGCCGTGGAAGAAGTGCTGGAACCCGGTTTCGTACAGCCAGGCCGCCGAGGCGAAGGTGGCGATGTGGCCGCCGAGGCCGAGCTTGCTGCCGCGGGTGACCATCGCCGCCGCGTTCCAGCGGTTCCACGCGGTGATCCGCGCCTCCAGCGCCTCGTCGCCCGGGTAGGCGGGCTCGGCGGCGGTGGGGATGGTGTTGATGTACTCGGTCTCCAGCGGCGTCGGCAGGCTCAGCCCGCTCTCGCTACCGCTCTCCAGGGTGCGGCGCATCAGGTACGCCGCCCTGTGCGGACCCGCGGCCTTCGCGACCGCGTCCAGGGACGCGCGCCATTCCGCGGTCTCCTCCGGGTCGATGTCGGGGATCTGGTCGAGCTGACTGGGCCGGGTACGGCCTACGGCGTCAGGCATGGGTGTGTGCCGCCTTCCAGACAACGGAGGGAGGATGGTGGGAAGTGAGTCGGGCACGACAGGATGCTCCCCGCCGATCGACGCTACGCCTCGATCGATGATCGATCAATGGGTTGCCGGGAAGTAACCACAGGTCGGCACCGGGTGCCAGCCTTTGAGGCACCCAGTGACAGACGGGCTTCGCCTGGGAAACCACGGCGTCGCCCCCTCGTGCGGGAGCCTACCGAAGGGACACGCGCCCTTGGCCCGCCCTTCGGCAGGCTCCGGACCCGCCCGGGCCCGGAGCGCCGCCGCGGGGCCGCCCTACACCTGGGGGGCGCAGCTCAGCACGTGCGACTTGATCAACTCGCCGATCCGCGGGTCGCGGGCGACGAACGCGTCGACCAGTTCCTGGTGCTCGTCGGCGTAGGCGCGCGGCGCCGGGCTCAGCCACCGCATGGACAGCGTGGTCCACACCTCGATGCCCAGTGACTCCCACACGTGCAGCAGCACGCCGTTGGCGGCCGCGCGCACGAGTTCGTGGTGGAAGCCGACGGTGTGCCGGACCTGCGCCTCGTCGTCGAGCGCGGCGTCGGCCGCCCGCAGCGCGGCCACCTCCCGCTCCAGCGGGCCCGGGTCCTCGGCCAGCGCGGCGGCCGCCAGTTCCGCCGCGACCTGCTCCAGGCCGGCGCGCACCGGGTAGCTCTCCTTGACGTCGACCGCCGTCAGGCCGCGCACCCGCACGCCCTTGTTCGGCGCGGACTCGATCAGCCGCAGCGTCTCCAGCTCGCGCAGCGCCTCCCGGACCGGCGTCTGGCTGACCTGCAGCTCGACCGCGATCCGCCGTTCCACGATCCGCTCGCCGGGCTTCCAGCGTCCGCTGACGATGCCGTCGAGGATGTGCTCGCGGATCTGCTCGCGCAGGCTGTGCACGACCAGATGAGGGGCGGCGGCTTGGGCCATGGGAGCGCGCTCCTTCGCTGTTGCGTGTCTACGACGATACGACGCGGCGGCCGACCTGCCGCCGGCCGGGACGCGCAAACCCGCGGGCCGTCGGCACCGGGCCTGCCCGGGGACGGACGCGGCGGCGCCCCCGCACCCGGTGGACGGGGCGGGGGCGCCGCGGTGACGCTGCTGCTCAGGCGGTCGACGCCCTCACAGGCCGAGCTCGACCTCGAACTCGCCGGCCTCCAGGATCTCCTTGACCGCGGTCAGGTAGCGGGCCGCGTCGGCACCGTCCACCAGCCGGTGGTCGTAGGAGAGCGACAGGTACGTCATGTCCCGGACGCCGATGACCGTGCCCTCGGCGGTCTCCACGACCACCGGGCGCTTGACGGTCGCGCCGATGCCGAGGATCGCGGCCTGGTTCGGCGGCACGATGACCGTGTCGAACAGCGCGCCGCGCGAGCCGGTGTTGCTGATCGTGAAGGTCGCGCCCGCCAGGTCGTCCGGGGTGATCTTGCTGGCCCGGACGTTGGCCGCCAGCTCCGCCGTCTTCTTGGCGATGCCCGCGATGTTCAGGTCGCCGGCGCCCTTGATGACCGGGGTCATCAGGCCCTTCTCGGAGTCCACCGCGATCCCGATGTTCTCGGAGTCGAAGTAGGTGATCGTGCCCTCGTCCTCGTTGATGCGGGCGTTGATCACCGGGTGGGCCTTGAGCGCCTGGGCGGCGGCCTTGACGAAGAACGGCATCGGCGAGAGCTTCACGCCCTCGCGCGCCGCGAAGGACTCCTTGGCCAGCCCGCGCAGCCGCATGACCCGGGTGACGTCCACCTCGACCACGCTGGTCAGCTGCGCCTGCGAGTGCAGGGCCTTCATCATGTTGTCGCCGATGACCTTGCGCATCCGGGTCATCTTGACCGTCTGGCCGCGCAGCGGCGAGACCTCGACGGCCTTCGCCGCCTTGGGCGCGGCGGCGGCCGGTGCCGCGGCGGCCTTGGCGGCCTCCGCGGCGCTGAGCACGTCCTGCTTGCGGATGCGGCCGCCGACGCCGGTGCCGCGCACCGAGCCGAGGTCCACGCCGCTCTCGGCGGCGAGCTTGCGGACCAGCGGGGTGACGTAGGCGCCGTCGCCGGCACCCGGGGCGGCCGGTGCCGCGGCGGGCGCGGCCGGCGCGGGCTGGGCCGCGGGGGCCGCCGGAGCCGGAGCCGGGGCAGGCGCCGGAGCCGGAGCCGCGGGAGCGGGTGCGGCCGGAGCCGGAGCCGGAGCCGCGGCCTGGGGGGCCGGAGCCGCCGGAGCCGGGGCGGGTGCGGCCGGCGCGGGCGCCGGAGCCGCGGGGGCCGGGGCGGGAGCGGCGGGCGCGGGTGCGGCGGCCGGAGCGGCACCGGCCGCACCGATGACCGCCAGCTTCGCGCCGACCTCGGCCGTCTCGTCCTCCTGGACCAGGATCTCCAGCAGGGTGCCGGACGCGGGCGACGGGATCTCGGTGTCGACCTTGTCCGTGGAGACCTCGAGCAGGGGCTCGTCGGCCTCCACGCTGTCGCCGACCGCCTTCAGCCAGCGGGTGACGGTGCCCTCGGTGACGGACTCGCCGAGCGCGGGCAGCACCACGTCGGTGCCGGACGCGCCGGAACCGCCCGCGGCCGCCTGCGCGGTCGGGGCGGGGGCGGGAGCGGCCGCCTCGGTGGAGGGGGCCGCGGCCGGGGCGGGCGCGGGCGCCGGCTCCGGGGTGGGCTCGGGCTGGGCCGCGGGGGCCGCCGGCGCGGCGGGGGCACCCGAGCCGTCGTCGATCAGCGCCAGCTCGGCGCCGACCTCGACCGTCTCGTCCTCGGCGACCTTGATGGAGGCCAGCACGCCGGACACGGGGGAGGGGATCTCGGTGTCGACCTTGTCGGTCGACACCTCGAGCAGGGGCTCGTCGGCCTCGACCCGCTCGCCCTCGGCCTTCAGCCAGCGGGTGACGGTGCCCTCGGTCACGCTCTCGCCGAGCGCCGGCAGGGTTACGGAAACCGCCATGGTTGCGGTTGCTCCTAACGATCTGTGCGGATGGGTGGCGTGTTCGAGGGTCAGTCGTGCGAGTGCAGGGGCTTGCCGGCGAGCGCCAGGTGCGCCTCGCCGAGAGCCTCGCTCTGCGTCGGGTGGGCGTGGATGAGCTGCGCGACCTCGGCGGGCAGCGCCTCCCAGTTGTAGATGAGCTGCGCCTCGCCGACCTGCTCGCCCATCCGGTCGCCGACCATGTGGACACCCACGACGGCGCCGTCGCGCACCTGGACGAGCTTGACCTCGCCCGAGGTCTTGAGGATTTTGCTCTTGCCGTTGCCGGCCAGGTTGTACTTGAGCGTGACGACCTTGTCCGCGCCGTACACCTCCTTGGCCTTCGCCTCGCTGAGGCCCATGGAGGCGACCTCGGGGTGGCAGTAGGTCACGCGCGGCACGCCGTCGTAGTCGATCGGCACCGGCTTGAGGCCGGCCACCCGCTCGGCGACGAGGATGCCCTCGGCGAAGCCGACGTGCGCGAGCTGGAGGGTGGGCACCAGGTCGCCGACCGCGGAGACGGTCGGCACGTTGGTGCGCATGTACTCGTCGACCAGCACGAAGCCGCGGTCCATCGCGACGCCCTGCTCCTCGTAGCCGAGGTTCTGCGAGACCGGGCCGCGGCCGATGGCGACCAGCAGCACCTCCGCCTCGAAGGTCTTGCCGTCGGCCAGGGTGACCTTGACGCCGTTGTCGGTGTACTCGGCGCCCTGGAAGAAGGTGCCCAGGTTGAACTTGATGCCGCGCTTGCGGAAGGCCCGCTCCAGCAGCTTCGAGCTGTTCTCGTCCTCGACCGGCACGAGGTGGGGCAGGCCCTCGACGATCGTCACGTCGGTGCCGAAGGACTTCCACGCCGAGGCGAACTCGACGCCGATCACGCCGCCGCCCAGGATGATCGCCGACTGCGGCACCCGGTCCAGGACCAGGGCGTGGTCGGAGGAGATGATCCGGTTGCCGTCGATGGTCAGGCCCGGCAGCGAGCGCGGTACGGACCCGGTGGCCAGCACGATGTGCCGGCCCTGGATGCGCTGGCCGTTCACGTCGACGGAGGTGGGGGAGGACAGCCGGCCCTCACCCTCGATGTACGTCACCTTGCGCGAGGCCACGAGGCCCTGCAGGCCCTTGTAGAGGCCGGAGATCACGTCGTCCTTGTACTTGTGGACGGCCGCGATGTCGATGCCCTCGAAGGTCGCGCGCACACCGAACTGCTCGCTCTCGCGGGCCTGGTCGGCGATCTCCCCCGCGTGCAGCAGCGCCTTGGTGGGGATGCAACCCTGGTGCAGACAGGTGCCCCCGAGCTTGTTCTTCTCGATCAGGGCGACGTCGAGTCCAAGCTGTGCGGCACGCAGGGCAGCCGCGTAACCGCCACTGCCACCGCCGAGGATCACTAGGTCGAAAACAGTGCTGGCGTCGTTCGCCACGTCACGTCCTCCATGCATGGGTTCGCCGGAGCCGGTCCACCTAGACCGGACGGCGGCTTTGGTTCGGCCGCTTTGTCTCAAAGGGGGCCCTGTCGTGCCGACCCACATCTTCGCACTTGTCGGCGGCCGGTGAGGCATCGGGCCGGGCGGTGTGACGTAGCAGGTACGACGACGTGCGGCCCCGGGTGCTCCACCCGGGGCCGCGTGTGAGGTAACTCACGCGACGGATCTCGCCGCGGCCCCGCCCGGCGCGGGCAGGGGCCGCCGGTCAGAAGAGGTCGCCCTCGGCGGCGGTGCGGGCCAGGCCGACCAGGGTGCGCACCGCGCTGCCGGTGCCGCCCTTGGGGGTGTAGCCGAACGGCGCGCCCTCGTGGAAGGCCGGGCCCGCGATGTCCAGGTGGGCCCAGGTGATGCCCTCGCCGACGAACTCCCGCAGGAACAGTCCGGCGATCAGGCCGCCGCCGGGCCGCACGCCCATGTTCGCGATGTCCGCGACCGGCGAGTCGAAGGTCTTGCGAAGCTGCTGCGGCAGCGGCAGCGGCCAGGAGTCCTCGCCCTCGGCGAGCGCGACGGAGTGCACCGTCGAGCGGAAGTCGTCGTCGTTGGCCATGATCCCGAACCGGCCGTCGCCGAGTGCGAGCACCATCGCCCCGGTCAGCGTCGCCACGTCCACGATCGCGTCGGGGGACTCCTCGGAGGCGCGGGCGATCGCGTCGGCGAGCACCAGGCGGCCCTCGGCGTCGGTGTTCAGCACCTCGACGGTCTTGCCGCTGTACATCTTCAGCACGTCGCCCGGGCGGGTGGCGTTGCCGCCGGGCATGTTCTCGGCCAGCGCCAGCCAGCCGGTCACGTTCACCGCCAGGCCGAGCTTCGCGGTCGCCAGCACCGCGCCGAACACGGCGGCCGCGCCGCTCATGTCGCACTTCATCGTCTCGTTGTGCCCCGGGGGCTTCAGCGAGATGCCGCCGGAGTCGTAGGTGATGCCCTTGCCGACGAAGGCGAGCGAGACGGTCGCGTCCGGGTGCGTGTAGGCGACCTTCACCAGGCGGGGCGGCGTCGCCGAACCGCGGCCGACACCGATCAGGCCGCCGTAGCCGCCCTTGGCGAGGGCCTTCTCGTCGAGCACCTCGACCTTCAGGCCGTGCTCCTTGCCCGCCTGCTGGGCGAGTGCGGCGAAGGCGGTCGGGGTGAGGTCGTTCGGCGGGGTGTTGATCAGGTCGCGGGCCCGGTTGACCTCCGCGGCGACCGCGACGGCGCGCGCGGCGGCGGCCTTGTGCTCCTTGTCGCGCGGCTTCGCGCCGAGCACGGCGACCTCGCCGAGCGGGAGGCGTGCGTCCTTCCGGGTGTCGGACCGGTACGCGGTGAAGGAGTACGCGCCCAGCAGGGCGCCGGTGGCGACGGCCTCCACCTCGACGGGGGTGGCCGCGGGCAGGGCGAAGGCGGCCTTCTTGGCGCCCGCCAGGGCGCGTGCGGCGACGCCCGCGGCCTTGCGCAGGGCCTCCGCGTCGTTCGCACCGCCGTTTCCGGCGGGCTCGCCGAGGCCGACCGCGAGCACCACGGGTGCCTTCACGCCGTCGGGCGCGGGCAGCTTGGTCGACTCGCCCTCGGCGCCGGACGCGCCCAGGGTCTCAAGGACGGCGGCCAGCTTGCCGCCGAACGCGTCGTCCACGGCGTCCGCTCCCGGCGCCAGGCGCGGGCCTTTCGGGCCCTTGGTCACGCCTACGACGACGGCATCCGCGCGCAGCGCTGCGGCGGAGGAGGCGCTTAGTGTCAGAGCAGTCACGGTGGGTGGGGTCCTAACGGTCGAAGGGGTGCGGGCCGCCACGACGCCGGAGCGGCCCTCGGTCGAGCCTACGCTGCCCAGTTGCCGGTCAGCGGGCGGGCGGCGGGACGTGTCCGCGGCCCGCGGACGGCGGGCCGGGCGCCCGCGGCCGGCCGGCGGCGGGGCGCGGGTCAGCGCAGTGACAGCACCAGGAGGGCACCGGTCGCGGCGGTCTCGCACAGCGCCCCGAACACGTCGCCGGTCACCCCGCCGAACCGGGTACGGCAGCGGTGCAGCAGTGCCTCGGCGGCGGCCCCGGCGAGGGCCGCGGCCACGAGGAAGCGCAGCCAGGTCAGGCCGGGGAAGGCCGAGCCGGCGAGGGCGGCGAGGGCGGCGCACCCCGCGGCGACGGTCCACGCCGCCCGGGGGGACAGCACCCCGGCGACGGCGGCGCCGAGGCCGCCCGGGCGGGCCGCCGGCACCCCGCGCCGGGCCGCGAGCGTCATCGCGACGCGCCCCGCGACCGCGCCGGCCACCGCGCAGGCGGCGCCGTAGACCCATCCGTGCCCGTAGCACGCCGCCAACGCGGCGACCTGGGCCAGCAGCACCAGCGCCAGGGCCACCACGCCGAACGGTCCGATGTCCGAGCGCTTCATGATGTCCAACGCCTGCTCGGGGGGCTTGCCGCTGCCCAACCCGTCGGCGGTGTCCGCGAGTCCGTCCAGGTGCAGGCCCCGGGTCATCACGGCGGGTACGGCCACCGCGCCCACCGCGGCGAGCAGCGGGGACGCTCCCGCGGCGTGCAGTCCGGCACCGACGGCGCCCGAGGCCACGCCCACCGCGGCGCCCACCAGCGGTGCCGCCGCCATCCCGCCGCGTGCGGCGGCCCGGTCCCAGCGGGTCACTCGTACGGGGACCACGGTCAACGTCCCGAACGCGAACCTCAGCCCGTCCCCCACCCGCACCCGCGTCTCCCCACCAGCCACCCCGCGAGGCTACCTCCCCCCGCCCGCGACCCCGCGGCGGCCGCCTCCCGCGGGGGAAGACGGCCGCCGGTGGGAGTGGGGGTCGGCGGGTTCAGTTGTCTTCGGGGTCCTGGGCGAAGATCTCCTCGGCGGTCGTCGCGGTCGCCGTGCGTTCCAGCCACTTGCCCAACTGGTCGGCTTCCTCGCACTCGGCGACCCGGGTGCGCAGTTCGTCGTCCAGGGTGATGCCGCGGGAGGCGATCACGAGGAGCAGGCCCTTCGCGAGGCCCTGCGCCAGACCCTCTTCGCGGCCCTTCTGGTGGCCTTCCGCGCGGAGTTTTTGGGAGGTCTCGGAGCGGAAGAAGGAGGTGTCGACGACCATGAGGCCCTTCCAGATGTCTGCTGCCGGCCCGCTGCCCAGGCCGAGTTCGGTGCGTATGTCCGTACAGCCGGCGGCCGCCTCCCGCGGGGGAAGTCGGCCGCCGGTGGGAGTGGGGGTCGGCGGGTTCAGTTGTCTTCGGGGTCCTGGGCGAAGATCTCCTCGGCGGTCGTCGCGGTCGCCGCGCGCCGGGTCCACTCGTCGAGGCGATCGAGGCTCTGACCATCGGTGATCAGAGCGCGCAGTTCCTCGCTGAGGATCAGCCCGCGGGACTCGATGACGACGAGCAGGGCCTTGGCGGCCCCTTCCGCGCGGAGTTTCTGGGAGGTCTCGGAGCGGAAGAAGGAGGTGTCGACGACCATGAGGCCCTTCCAGATGTCTGCTGCCGGCCCGCTGCCCAGGCCGAGTTCGGTGCGTATGTCCGTACAGCCGGCGGCCGCCTCCCGCGGGGGAAGTCGGCCGCCGGTGGGAGTGGGGGTCGGCGGGTTCAGTTGTCTTCGGGGTCCTGGGCGAAGATCTCCTCGGCGGTCGTCGCGGTCGCCGTGCGTTCCAGCCACTTGCCCAACTGGTCGGCTTCCTCGCACTCGGCGACCCGGGTGCGCAGTTCGTCGTCCAGGGTGATGCCGCGGGAGGCGATCACGAGGAGCAGGCCCTTCGTGAGGCCCTGCGCCAGACCCTCTTCGCGGCCTTCCGCGCGGAGTTTTTGGGAGGTCTCGGAGCGGAAGAAGGAGGTGTCGACGACCATGAGGCCCTTCCAGATGTCTGCTGCCGGCCCGCTGCCCAGGCCGAGTTCGGTGAGCTCCCTGAAGATCGCGGCGGTGAGGTCGTCGACCGTCTGGAGCGCGGAGTTCAGTGCCTTCAACAGGGTATCCGCGTCACGCCGGTGACCATGGGTGATCGCGGAGAAGACGGCCAGCGGGAGGTCCCGGGCGGCCTCCTCGGGGTCGGTGATGACGGGGACGTTGTGCGGGCCGAGGACCAGGGGGCGCACCGTCATGCAGCGCCACTGGGATATCCCGTAGTGGAAGGGGCCCTCGGCCCAGCGGGCCGTACCGACGTCCTGGCACGTGACCAGGAGGATCACCTGCTTGCCGTACTTCGCGTGCAGGTAGGCGAGGTAGTACGCCCAACTGGCGCATTTGTCGGGGTCCTTGCGGCCCTGCGACTCGATGGCGAGCAGGTAGCTCACGCCGTCCGCGCCCTCGATCTGGAGCAGCGTGTCGATGCGGCGCTCGACCGGTACGAGTTCGGTGGCGTCGGGGGACAGAAGGGAGACCGCGACCGGCTCGGCGAAGGGGAGGCCGAGCCGGTCGAAGGTCCGGGCGAAGATGCCGGGGTCCTCTTGGAAGATCCGGTGCATCGCCTCATGTGATGAGGTGACCATAGCTATGGACCGTAGATGTCCGTTTCTGTGCAGAAACGATCACCCATCGACGTATTCACCCGCACGAGTGAACGGATATCAGGATTTCCGGTGTCCGGGACCCGGCGGTCAGGAGTGGAGCGTGAACTTCTGGGCCGCGGTGCCGTTGCAGTCCCAGATCTGCAACCGCGTGCCGTTGGCCGTGGCGCCGCTGGGGGAGTCGAGGCAGCGGCCGGACTGCGGGTTGTACAGGGAGCCGTCGGAGCGCTGCTGCCAGACCTGGCCGCCGACGCCGTTGCAGTCCCACAGCTCGACCTTGGTGCCCGCGGCGGTGCCGTTGCCGTTGATGTCGAGGCAGCGGCCGATCGTGCTGAGGGAGCCGTTGGTGTGGTGGGTCCAGTACTGGTCCTCGGCGTAGGACTGGCAGTTCCAGAGCTGGACCGCGGCGCCGTCCGTGCCGGTGTCGTCGGCCGCGACGTCCACGCACTGGCCGCCGGGGCCGGTGATGGTGCCCTGGGGTCCGTTGGGGATGTTGGTCTCGCCGGAGTAGCCCACCGACACCACGTTCGCCTGCACCGCGTTCTCGGCCGCGTCGGTCGGGTAGCCGGAGACCATCACGCCCTCGAAGAAGGTGCCCATGTTGCGGTTGCTGTTGTCACCGCCGGTGCCCAGGATGATGCCGCCCTCCTGGTGCATCGGCATGTAGCCGCCTCTGGTCGGCAGTGATCCGTTCCACCATGTCGACAGTCCGCCGGACTGGGAGTTGCCGCCCTTGAGCGCGTAGGTGGTCTGCCCGTTGTTCTTCAGCACCGCGGTGACGAAGGCGCTCTTGTTCCCGGCGTTCGCGGTGTTGGAGCCGTTGTCGCCCTGGAACATGCCGTTCTCCATGTCGGCCTCGACCCAGGGGCCCGAGCCGGTGCACGGCGAGAAGTAGCACGTGGTGGCGATGGACACCGCGTCCATGTGGCCGTTGCCGGTGTCGGACGCGGTGGACTCGGCGTTGCCGTAGTCGAAGCAGCAGTCGGAGCCGACGTGGGTGCCGCTGGCCACCATGTAGGCGCCCTCGGCCTGGCCGTTGACCGCGGTGCCGGACGCGGCGCCGTTGGAGCGGTAGCCGACACCCGGCGAGATCCAGATGCCGTAGACCTTGTGGCCGCCCGCCGTGACGGACAGCTCGCTCGCGTCGGCGCCGCGGTCGGCGCTGCCGGCGGTCCCGGCCGGGCCCGGGTTGAGGTCGTTGTGGCGGGGGGACTGGTCGTAGACCTTGCTGATGCTGCACGTGGTGTCCGCGCAGAACGAGTCCTGCGCGGCCGCGTTGGCGTAGCCGCCCTGCGCGAGCAGCCCGATGTCCGTCTTTGCGCCGTCGGAGGCCCGGGTCACCTGGTACAGCGGGCCGTTGTACGAGGCGTACAGCGCACGGGTGGTGCTGTGCGCGGCGACGCAGGGGGTGCCCGCGGCGGCGTAGATGTCGCACGGCAGCGAGCCGGCGGCGTGCGCCGCCGTACCCGGCAGGCTGATGAACGCGCCGAGTACGAGCGCGAGCGCCGCGACGGCCGACATCAGGATGCCGCGCAGCCGCGGGACGCGGCCGCGTCCCGTGCTCGCGGTGAGGGATCTTTGCATGGCGCGCTCCTGAAGGTGGGGGGTGAGGGAGCTTGCTTCAACATGCCGCCATGGCAGGCGAGTTCGTTCGCGGCCCGCCGTGAGACGGCTCGCTGGGAAGGTACGCGCGCTGGTGGGTTCGGTCAATATTTGTTGCTTTCATTTTTCTGAGAGCGCGTTCACCTGTCCGAATCTGTGGGTTTCCGTCGTACCCGTCGTACGGTTCAGGGGCGTTGGGGGCGGACCAGCCCCGACTCGTAGGCGGCCACGACGAGTTGCGCGCGGTCGTGGGCCGCGAGCTTGGCCATCGTGTGGTTGATGTGCGTCTTCACGGTGAGCGGGCTGACCCCGAGCCGGGCGGCGATCGCGTTGTTCGGCAGGCCGCCGGCGACCTCGACGAGCACCTCCCGCTCGCGGGAGGTCAGGGTGTCCATGCCCGGCACGGTGCGCGGCTCGCCGTCGGCACCCTGCTGCTGGGCGACGAACCGGGAGATCAGGCTCTTCGTGGCGGCGGGGGACAGCAGCGCCTCGCCGCCCGCCACGGTGCGGATCGCCGACAGCAGCTCGTCCGGCTCGGCGCCCTTGCCGAGGAACCCGGAGGCGCCCGCCAGGATCGCCCGCACCACGTACTCGTCCGCCTCGAAGGTGGTCAGCACCAGGACCGCGGTGCCGGCCAGCTCGGGGTCGGCGACGATCTCCCGGGTGGCCGCGATCCCGTCGGTCCCCGGCATCCGGATGTCCATCAGCACCACGTCCGGCCGCTCGGCCCGCACCAGGGCGACGGCCTCGGCGCCGTCCACCGCCTCGCCCACCACGGCCATGTCCGGCTCGGACTCCACCAGCACCCGCAACGCGCCGCGCAGCAGCGCCTGGTCGTCCGCGAGCAGCACCGTCACCACGGCGGGCGGGGACTGCGCTACGTGACCGGGTGGGATCGCCATACGGTCAGATTACGGGGACGGGGCCGCCGCGCCGTGCGGGGGCACCGTCAGCGGAAGCCGCACCGAGACCCGGAAACCGCCACCGGGCCGGGCGCCGGTGCGGCAGACCCCGCCGAGCGCGGAGGCGCGTTCGTGCATGCCGAGCAACCCGTGCCCGCCGCCTGCGCCCCCGTCCGGAGCGGCGCCGCCCGGACCGGCTGCGTCCGGACCGGCCGCGTCCCCTCCACCGGTGCCGGCGCCGGAACCCGCGCCGGGCCGGCCCCCGCCCCCACCGGTACCGTGCGCGCCGGCCGCCGCGCGGGGCTCGCCCGCTGCCGCGCGCTGCTCCCGGGACGTCCGCTCCCGGTCGGTGCGCTCCCGGTCCGTGCGCCCGCGCGCCTCGCCCCCCGCCTGCGGCGGCAGCCCGCCGAACAGCGGCGGCGGCGCACCGGCCGCACGCCCGGGCGCGCCGTCGTCGTCGACCACCACCCGCAGCTCTCCGTCCACCCGGCTGATCCGCACCACCGCGCCGGCCCGCGGACCGGCGTGCTTCTGCACGTTGGTCAGCGACTCCTGGATCACCCGGTACGCGGTCAGGTCCACGGACGCGGGCAGCGCGGCGGGCTCCGCGCCCTCGGGCCCGCCCGGCTCGGGGTCGTCGCACTCGACGGTGACGCGCAGCCCCGCCCGCCGGAAGCCGTCCAGCAACTGGTCGAGCACCGCCAGCCCCGGTGCCGGCTCCATCGGCGCCTCGGGCTCCCCGGACTGCCGCAGCAGCCCCACGGTGGTGCGCAGTTCGGCCAGCGCGGTCCGGCTTGCCTCACGGACGTGCGCGAGGGCCTGCTTGGCCTGGTCCGGGCGGGAGTCCATGACGTGCGCGGCCACGCCCGCCTGGACGTTGACCAGCGCGATGTGGTGGGCGACGACGTCGTGCAGCTCGCGGGCGATCCGCATCCGCTCCTCCGCCACGCGCCGCCTCGCCTCCTGCTCCCGGCTGCGCTCGGCCCGCTCGGCGCGCTCCTCGACCGCCGCGATGTACGCGCGGCGGCTGCGCACGGCGTCACCGGCCGCGGCCGCCATCCCGGTCCAGGCGAAGACCGCGAAGTTGGCCTGGCCGTACCAGGGGCCGTTGCCGAAGGACATCGCCAGGGCGGTCAGCCCGACGCAGACCGCGAGCCCCGTCAGCCACGTGGTGTGCCGGTCGGTGCGGGCCGCGACCGTGTACAGCGCCATCGCCGCGGCGAGGATCACCGGCACCCGGCCGTCGGCGGGGCGCAGCGCGATGAACACGGCGGACAGCCCGCAGGTGAAGGCGAGCACCGACCACGGGGCGCGCCGGCGCAGGCCGAGCGACGCGCAGGCGGGAGCGGCGAGGCCGATGTCCACCGGGGTCAGCCGGTAGGTGTCCGAGCCCAGGACGCTGCTCAGCAGGATCAGCACGAACACGGCCGACGCGAGAGCGGCGTCGGCCGTGGCGCGGTGGGCCCGCAGCCATTGCCACGGAGCGAGGACTCCGGATGGGTACTGCACGGTAAGCAACGGTAACCCCCTCGCGGGGCGCCGGGCCGTGGTCGAGGCTCCGGGTCCTCCCGCAAACAGCCGGGTCCCGGCCGTTCCCGGGCAAGAGGCGGCGGGCCGGCGGCCGCGCACCGCGGGCCGCCGCGCGGACGGGCCGTCCCCTGCCCCGACGAGCCGTGCCCTGCCCGACGAGCCGTCCGCCGGGCGGCGGCCGGGCGGGACGCGGCACCGTCGTGGACGGCCCACCCCCGGAAGAGCTACCCGGGGATGAGCCCGTCGTCGTCGAGCATGGCGCGGACGGTCTCCAGGGTGGCGTCCGGGGCGGGGAGGATCAGTTCCGACGGCAGCAGGGCGTCGTCGGGGAGCGGTTCGCCGAAGCCGCGGACGCCGTCCAGGAGGGCGGCCAGGGTGCGGCGGAACGCGGGCTCGTCGCCGGACTGGACGGCGGCGAGCAGTTCGGTGTCGAGCGTGTTGAGCGCGGTGAGGTGGGACTCGTCCACCCGCACCTGGCCCTCCCCCATGATCCGTACGATCATGACGGCCTCCTCCGTAAGGCTGCGTAGGGCTCGGTCGGGCGGGTCACTGCTTGTCGAACCGGGGCCTGTCCTGGGGCTGCGCCTGGGCGTCCTGGCCGTTCTGGCCGCCCTCGATCGCCGGGGTGCTGCTGCCGCCGGACAGCTCCGCCTTCATGCGCTGGAGTTCCAGCTCGACGTCGCTGCCGCCGGAGAGCCGGTCCAGCTCCGCCTGGAGGTCGTCCTTGCCGAGGCCGCTCGGGTCGTCCAGGGCACCGGAGGCCATCAGCTCGTCGAGGGCACCGGCCCGCGCGCGCAACTGCTCGGTCTTGTCCTCGGCACGCTGGATCGCCATGCCGACGTCGCCCATCTCCTCGGAGATGCCGGAGAACGCCTCGCCGATCTGCGTCTGCGCCTGGGCGGCGGTGTAGGTGGCCTTGATGGTCTCCTTCTTCGTGCGGAAGGCGTCCACCTTGGCCTGCAGCCGCTGGGAGGCGAGCGTGAGCTTCTCCTCCTCGCCCTGGAGCTGCGTGTGCTGCGCCTCCAGGTCGGTCACCTGCTGCTGGAGCGCGGCCCGGCGCGACAGCGCCTCGCGGGCCAGGTCCTCCCGGCCGAGCGCGAGCGCCTTGCGGCCCTGGTCCTCGTAGGTCGACGACTTCTTCTGCAGATCGTTGAGCTGCAGTTCGAGCCGCTTGCGGGACGTGGCCACGTCGGCGACCCCTCGGCGTACCTTCTGCAGCAGTTCAAGCTGCTTCTGGTACGAGTAGTCGAGGGTCTCGCGCGGGTCCTCGGCCCGGTCCAGGGCCTTGTTGGCCTTCGCGCGGAAGATCATTCCCATCCGCTTCATGACACCGCTCATGGGCCTCGCGCGCCCCCTTCTCGGCAACTGCTCCAGCACCTCTACAGACCCCAGCCTACGGGCCCTGGTTCCATTACCGCACTGTTCGGGAGCGGATGCGGTCATCCGTAGGGACGATCACGGTTCGGCGACCTAGCGCCCAAGGAGTAGGTGAGGGGCTGGGGCCCGGCGCCGGAAGCACGTAACCTTGGAGACGTGTTCCGACGTCGTTCCCAAGATGAGCAGGCCCAGAGCGCCAGTACCACGGCGCTGCTGGAGGACCAGCCCCGCGACCCGCAGGCTCCCAAGGGTCGCCCCACGCCCAAGCGCAGCGAGGCCCAGAGCCAGCGCCGCAAGGCCGTGAGCACGCCCACCGACCGCAAGTCGGCGGCGAAACAGGCCCGCGACGCGCGCAGGGCGGACATGGCCAAGCAGCGCCAGGCGCTGGCCGGGGGTGACGAGCGCTATCTGCCGCCCCGCGACAAGGGCCCGGTGCGCAAGTTCGTCCGGGACTACGTCGACTCCCGCTACCGCGTCGCGGAGTTCTTCCTGCCGCTCGCGGTCGTGATCCTGGTGCTGAGCGTCGCCGGTTCGATGCAGGACCTGTCGCTGCTGCTGTGGCTGGTCGTGATCGTGGCGATCGTGATCGACTCGGTGGTCACCACCGTGCTGCTGCGCCGCCAGTTGCGCAGGCGTTTCGAGGGCAAGGACACCAAGGGCGCGGTGGCCTACGCGCTGATGCGCACGCTCCAGATGCGGCGGCTGCGGCTGCCGAAGCCGCAGGTCAGCCGCGGCACCAAACTCTGACCGGAGGGCACGGGGGCCCGGCGGGGTACGAGTACGGCTACGGCGGTGCCGCGTCCGGCGGCCTGCCCGCGGTGGGCGGGCCGGACGCCCGGGGCGGCGGGCCCGGCGCCGGCGGCTTCACCGGCGGCGCGGGCGGCTGGCTGGCCGGGCTCGGCGGACTGCGGAACACCGTCCGCCAGGAGTTGGTCGCCCGCCAGCTCGACGAGCAACTGGACGCGTGCTTCCCGCAGCCGGCCGGCGCGCACGCCCGGCGGCGGCTGCGGGTGCTGGACATCGGTCCCGGCCAGGGCACCCAGTCGCTGCGGCTCGCCCGGCTCGGCCACCTCGTCACCGGGCTGGAGTCCGACCCGGCCATGCTCGCCACGCTGCGGCAGGCGGTGGCGGCCGAGCCCGCCGACGTCCGTGAGCGCTTCGTGGTGCTGCGCGGCGACGGCCGCGAGACCGGCCGGCACTTCGGCCCGGCCTGTTTCGACGTGGTGCTCTGCCACGGCGTGCTCATGTACGTCCCCGACCCCGAGCCGCTGCTCGCCGCGCTGGCCCGGGTGCTCACCCCCGGCGGGATGCTGTCCCTGCTGGTGCGCAACGGCGACGCGCTCGCCATGCGCCCGGGCCTGTTCGGCGACTGGACGGCGGCGCTGGGCGCCTTCGGCTCCGACTCCTACACCAACCGCCTGGGCCTGGCCACCCGTGCCGACCGCCGCGCGGCGCTGACCGCGGTGCTCGACGGCATCGGGGTCCCGCTGCGGGCCTGGTACGGCGTGCGGGTCTTCACCGACACCGCGCCCGACCAGGCGCTGAGCCCGTCCGACCCGCACGAGCTGGGCCTGCTGCTCGCGGCGGAGGAACAGGCCGGCCGCACCGACCCGTACCGCGCGGTGGCGGCGCTGCTGCACCTGTGCGGGGTGCGCGGCTGATCCGCCCGCCCCGGACGGACCGGCGCCGCTCGGGCGTACCCGCCCGCATCCGGGCGCACGGGGCGCGGCCGACCGGTCGGGTGAGGACCCGATTGGCGGTCCGGGCCGAGCCCCGCGGCACCGCGAAAGCGACAATTCCGGCATGAGTCGATCGCGCAACGACCGCCCCCGCCACCGTCTCCTGCCGACCGTCGCCGGCACCGCCGCGGCGTGCGCCGCGGTCCTGCTCGCCGCCGGCTGCGGCCCCTCCTCCGGCTCCGCGTCCGACACGGACGCCGGGGCGCCCGCCGCCAGGACCGCCGCGCAGCGGGCCGACTCCGCCGACGACCTGCAAAGCGCGTACCAGAGCACGGTCAGGAACGTGCTGCCCTCGGTCGTTCAGATCACCACCAAGCAGGACCTCGGGTCGGGCGTCGTCTACGACGACAAGGGCGACATCGTCACCAACGCGCACGTCGTCGGCGACGAGACCTCCTTCCAGGTGTCCCTGGCCACCGGCGGCAGCCCGCTGGCCGCCAAGCTCGTGTCGTCCTACCCCGCCAGCGACCTCGCCGTCATCCGGCTCACCTCGGTGCCCGGCGGTCTCAAGCCGGCCGCCTTCGCGAGTGGCGACACCGCCGCCGTCGGCGAGATCGTGCTCGCCATGGGCAACCCGCTGGGCCTGTCCAGCAGCGTGACCCAGGGCATCGTCTCCGCCACCGGGCGCACCGTGAGCGAGGGTGGCTCCGACAGCGGCGGCGGCACCGGGGCCACCATTCCCGACATGGTCCAGACGTCCGCGGCGATCAACCCCGGCAACAGCGGCGGCGCGCTGGTCGACCTCGACGACAAGGTGGTCGGCATCCCCACTCTCGCCGCCACCGACCCGCAGCTCGGCAGCGGCGCGGCGCCGGGGATCGGGTTCGCCATCCCCTCCTCCACGGTGAAGCGGATCGCCGACCAGATCATCAAGGACGGCAAGGTCACCGACTCCGGGCGGGCGGCGCTCGACGTGACCGTCCGCGGCGTCGTCGGCTCCGACTTCCAGCCGTCCGGCGCCGCGATCGTCAGCGTGACCCGGGGCGGCGCGGCGGCGAAGGCCGGACTCCGGGCGGGCGACGTGATCACCAAGGTCGGGTCGGCGTCGATCACCACGGTCCAGTCGCTGACCGAGGCCCTGGCCGGGCTCCAGCCGGGCGACAAGGTCGAGGTCGCCTACGTGCGGGACTCGGCCACCAGGACCGCCCAGGTCACGCTCGGATCGCTGAACTGATCCCCGCGCCGGTCAGGACTCCTCCGGAGCCGGCCCGGGCTCGGGCTCGGCGGCCGGCTCGGACTCGGCCGCGGGCTCGGGGTCGGCCGCCGCCAGGCTCATGGGGCCGTAGACGCGGGTGTCGTCCTCGAAGAGGGTGACCTGGTCGGCGCCGCCGGCCGCCAGCTCCTTCCAGACCTCGCCGATCCAGGACTCGGCGTCGCCCTGGGTCGGGAACTCCTCCGGTGGCACCGAGGGCTCCACCTCGGTGCCGTCAGCCGCCTCGAACCGCCACGTCCACGCCATGTGCTTCTCCTCGGGCCGGGAAAACGGACGACAGTGCCCGGGAAGCGTATAGGCACGATTCGCCGGGGCATCGATGATCCTTCCAGCGCGCCCCGGAGCCGTCGAGAGGGCGCCCCGAAGTCGGCGCGGCGCCCGGCGCCCGCGGTGGTGCCCGCCGCGCCGCCCGGCAGCCGCTTGGGCGGTCCCCGCGCGCCCGGGTCCGGCCGGCGCGAGACGATCGCCTTGTGGAACTGACTCTGCTCGGCACCGGCGGCCCCGAGGGCCTGCCGGTGCCCGACTGCCCCTGCGCCGCCTGCGCCCTCGCCACCGGGGCCGGCGCGCGCGGCGCCACGTCGGTGCTCGTGGACGGCGTGGTGCTGCTCGACCTGGTCCCCGGCGCCGCGCTCGCCGCCGCCCGTGCCGGCCGGACCCTGGGCGGGCTGCGGCTGGTGCTGCTGTCCCATCCGCACGACGGCCCGCCGGTCGAGATCCCGCCAGGGCTGCCTGCACCGGCCCGGGTGCCCGACGGGCGGGAGCTGTCGGTGCTGACCGGGCACCGGGTGCGGGCGGTGGCGACCGACGCCCTTGGCACCGGCTACGAGGTCGAGTCGCCGGAGGGGCTGCGCGCGCTCTACCTGCCGCCGGGATGCGCCCCGGCGGGCCTCGCCGACAACGGCAACCACGCCGCGGACCGGGCGGTCGCGCCGTACGACCTGGTGCTGCTCGACCTGGTCGGGCGGCCGGACGCGCTGGCCCGGCTGCGCGCGGCCGGCGCGGTGGCCGGGACGACGGACGTCGTGGCGGTGCACCTCGGCCACGACGCCCCGCCCGGGCCGGAACTGGGCCGCCGCCTCGCCGCCCTCGGCGCCCGCGCGGTGCCCGACGGCACCACCCTGGCCGTCGGCGACTACCGCGACGTCCCCGACCTGCCGCGGCGCACCCTCGTCCTGGGCGGTGCCCGGTCCGGCAAGTCGGCCGAGGCCGAACGCCGCCTCGCCGCCTTCCCCGACGTCCTCTACGTCGCCACCGGCGGCACCCGCGAGGGCGACGCGGAGTGGGCGGCGCGCGTCAGCGCGCACCGGGAACGGCGGCCGGCCTCCTGGCGCACCGTCGAGACCTGCGACCTCGTCCCCCTGCTCGCCGACGCCTCGGGGCCGCCGCTGCTCGTCGACTGCCTGTCCCTGTGGCTGACCCACGTCATGGACGCGGCCGGTGCGTGGGAGGACGCGACCTGGCGCGGCGGTGGGGCGGCCGCGGTCGAGGCCGGGATCGACGCGCTGGGCGCGGCGTGGCGCGCCACCCGCCGTACGGTGGTCGGCGTCTCCAACGAGGTCGGTTCCGGGGTGGTCCCCGCGACTCCGGCGGGGCGTCGCTTCCGCGACGCGCTCGGCCGGCTCAACGCGGCCGTCGCCGCCGAGTCCGAGCACGTCCTCCTCACGGTCGCCGGGCTGTCGCTGCCGCTGCGGTAGGACGGTCTCCCGCGCGTGTCCGTCCCGGCAGCCGGGCCCCCCTTCCCCGCCCGCGTTCCCCGCCCCGGACTGCGGACGGCCCCCGCGCGGGGCCGTCGCCCTGCCCCTGCGACGCCCGCACGGCCAGCAGGGACGGGCCCCCGCGCGCGGGCCCGTCGGCTCGGGGGCCTCGGGCCGAGGGGGCCGTCCCGCGGGTGCCGGGACCCTGCGGTCCGCCGGTCGCGGCCGGGGCGCGGTCCGCGGCCACGGCGCGGCACCGTCGCCCCGCACCGGCAAGGGGCCCCGGACCGGCGGAACATCGCACCCTGGAGGGTCCGCGCGGCCGAGCGCGGCGGCCCGGTACTGTTCGGCGGGTGAGTGGCATTGAGTTGGACGACTTCGGGGCCCTGGTGGAGCGGCCGGACGCGGGCGTGCGTCGGGACTCGCAGGAACGTTGGAGCGGCCTGGTACGGCCGTCCGGCGGGCTCGGGCGGGTGGCCGAACTGGCCGACTGGCTCGCCGCGGTGCAGGGTCAGGCGGTGGCGCGGCCGATCGTCCGCCCGAGGGCCCTGGTCTTCGCCGCCGACCACGGGGTGGCGCGGCTGGAGGTCTCCACCAGGCCCGCGGGCAGCACCGTCGACCTGGTGCGGGCCGCCCTCGACGGCACCTCGCCCGCCGCGATCCTGGCCCGCCAGTACGGCGCGGAGCTGCGCGTCATCGACGTGGCGGTCGACTGCGACCCGGCGGACCTGCCCGCCGCGGTCACCGCGCACCGGGTGCGGCGCGGCTCCGGCCGGCTCGACGTCGAGGACGCGCTGAGCCCGGAGGAGACGGAGAAGGCGTTCCGCACCGGGCTGGCGCTGGCCGACGAGGAGGCCGACTCCGGGACGGACCTGGTGCTGCTGGGCGACCTCAGCGTCGGCGGCACCACGGCCGCGGGCGTGCTCATCGCCGCGCTGTGCGGCACCGACGCCTCCGTGGTGACCGGGCGGGGGTCCGGCATCGACGACCTCGCCTGGATGCGCAAGTGCGCGGCGATCCGGGACGGGCTGCGCCGGGCCCGCCCGGTGCTCGGCGACCAGCTCGCGCTGCTCGGGGCGGTCGGCGGGGCCGACCTCGCCGCGATCACCGGGTTCCTGCTCCAGGCCGCGGTGCGCAAGCTGCCCGTCGTGCTCGACGGGGTGGTCAGCGCGGCCTGCGCGCTGGTCGCCCAGCGCGTGGCCTTCCGCGCGCCCGACTGGTGGGTGGCCGGCGCCGGCACGGGCGAGGCCGGGCAGGCCAAGGCACTCGACCGGGTGTCCCTCGAACCGCTGCTCGAACGCGCCGTCGCCGTCGGCGGCGGCGCCGGGGCGCTCCTGGCACTCCCGCTCCTCCAGGCCGCGGCGGCCCTCTCGGCCGGCCTCGCACCCGAGCAGGTGGCCCCGCCCGCCGGTTGAGCCGGCAGAGCCCCGCCCGCGGCGGGCCTCCGCGTTCCGCGAAGGCCCGCCGCGGGCGTCCGGGAGGGAGGGCCGGCGGCGGCCCTCACGGCAACGTGCGCGAGGGGATGGACAGTTCGGGGGGACGCAGGCCGCGCAGGCACAGGAAGCCGTCGTTCGCGATGTCGAGCCCCGCGGCCACCGCGACGTCGAGGGCCCACTGCGACTCCGCGCTGACGTGGGTGACGCGGGCCGCCTCCCCCGGGGGCGTGGCCACCAGCGCGGCGGTGAGCAGCCGGGTCGCCAGCCGGCGGGAGGTCGCCGCGAGCGCCTCGACGTGCCCGGCCCGGGCGTAGCAGTAGCCGCTGCCGGCCAGGTCGTCCACGACGAACAGCGCGTTGTGGCACAGCAGTTCGTCGTGGTCCGGCCCGTGCGCCCCGCCGCGGGTGCGCCGGTCCACGGAGTCCATCAGGTCGCGGTGCCGGGCGTTGCCCTGGTGCACGGCGCCGTCCAGCGGATCGAGGCCGCCGGTGTCCACCCGGCCCGACAGCCGCAGCGTCGGATGCAGGGTCAGGCCGGCGCGGCGCAGCGTCCGCGCGGCCACCGGGTCGCCCGGCGCGCACGCGATCCCGCGCAGGCAGGCCCGGCCGTAGTGCAGGGCCCGCGCCAGCAGCGCCTTGCCGACCTCCTTGCCCTGCGCTCCGGGCACCACCGCGAGCAGCGACAGCGACCAGGTTCCCTCGCGCCGCGCGGACAGCACCGCGCCGACCGGGCCGGCGGTCTCGTCCTCCATGATCCAGCACCCGCCGGGGTCGCTCCGGGCCAGGTGCCGCGTCCGGCCGTGCTGCCGGGCGGTCCGCTCGGCGTCGTCCGTTCCCTGCCCGCCGTCCAGGGACCGCGGCACGCCGAACGCGGCCGCCGCGATCTCCCGTACGACCCCGGCGTCCTGCTCGTCGTCGCGTACGGGGCGAAGAATCACCGTTCCATCATGCGACGGCGAGCAGGCGGCGGTACAACCTCCTCGCGGGGACGGCTCGTTACGGCAGGGCGAGCATCTGCTCCAGCGCCAGCTTGGCGTAGTGCTCGGTCTCGGCGTCGACCCGGATGCGGTTGACCGGCTTGCCGTCGGCCAGCGACTCCAGCGTCCACACCAGGTGGGGCAGGTCGATGCGGTTCATCGTGGAGCAGAAGCAGACGGTCCGGTCGAGGAAGACGATCTGCTTGTCGGGGTGGGCCGCGGCCAGGCGGCGGACGAGGTTGAGTTCGGTGCCCAGCGCCCACGCCGAGCCCGCGGGTGCCTCGTCGAGCATCTTGATGATGTGCTCGGTGGAGCCGACGTGGTCGGCGGCGGTGACGACCTCGTGCTTGCACTCGGGGTGCACCAGCACGTTGATCCCGGGGACGCGGGCGCGCACGTCCTCGACCGACTCCAGCGAGAAGCGCCCGTGCACCGAGCAGTGCCCGCGCCACAGGATCATCTTCGCGGCGCGCAGCCGCTCGGGCGTCAGGCCGCCCCCGGGCTTGTGCGGGTTGTAGACCACGCAGTCGTCGAGCGACAGGCCCATCTCGCGCACCGCGGTGTTGCGGCCGAGGTGCTGGTCGGGGAGGAAGAGCACCTTCTCGCCCTGCTCGAACGCCCACTCCAGCGCGCGCCGCGCGTTGGACGAGGTGCAGATGGTGCCGCCGTGCCGGCCGGTGAACGCCTTGATGTCGGCCGAGGAGTTCATGTACGACACCGGGACGGTGACGTCGGCGACGCCGGCGTCGGCCAGCACGTCCCAGCACTCGGCGACCTGCTCCGCGCTGGCCATGTCGGCCATCGAGCAGCCGGCCGCGAGGTCGGGGAGGATCACCTGCTGGGCGTCCGAGGTGAGGATGTCCGCGGACTCGGCCATGAAGTGCACGCCGCAGAAGACGATGTACTCCGCGTCGGGCCGGGCGGCCGCGTCGCGGGCGAGCTTGAAGGAGTCGCCGGTGACGTCGGCGAACTCGATGACCTCGTCGCGCTGGTAGTGGTGGCCGAGGACGAAGACCCGCTCGCCCAGCCGCGCCTTGGCCGCCCGGGCGCGGGCCACCAGGTCGGGGTCGGACGGCGCGGGCAGGTCGCCGGGGCACTCGACGCCGCGCTCGCTGCGCGGGTCGGACTCGCGGCCGAGCAGCAGCAGGGCGAGCGGCGTGGGCCGGACGTCCAGCGGAGCCGTCGGGTCCATCGGGGTGTGTGTGGTGGTCACGGGCCCGTAGCCCTTTCTTCGCAGCGCGCAGACCTTCTCGTCTACTTGACACTATCTATCATATCCCGTTCGCGTCAGATTGACGATGCCGGATTCGTCACTGTGACGCACACCGCTGGGCAACACCCGGGCGTGTGCGACCATGGAGGACGAGTCAGGAATAAGTCGCCGCGGACCCGGAATGAATCCGAAGAGGCATCGGTTAGTCATCGACAGCCAGCAGTCCGTACAACCCGGGAGTGAAGCACATGACGGTTCAGGACGAGACCACCACGACGGACGGCATCCTCCTGTCCGACGCTGCCGCCGCCAAGGTGAAGAGCCTGCTGGAGCAGGAGGGCCGTGAGGACCTCGCGCTGCGGGTCGCCGTCCAGCCCGGCGGCTGCTCGGGCCTGCGCTACCAGCTCTTCTTCGACGAGCGCGCCCTCGACGGCGACGTCGTCAAGGACTTCGACGGCGTCAAGGTCGTCACGGACCGTATGAGCGCCCCGTACCTGGGCGGCGCCTCCATCGACTTCGTGGACACCATCGAGAAGCAGGGCTTCACGATCGACAACCCGAACGCCACCGGCTCCTGCGCCTGCGGCGACTCCTTCCACTGACACCTCCCCGAGCCCGAACGCGAGCCCGCCGGGCTCCGCGGTCGGGCCGGGAGGAAGCGGCGGCACCCCCCATGGGCGCCGCCGCTTCGTCGTGTCCGGACCGGTCGGGGCGGTCAGCGGCCCGCGAGCGTCCGGTCGTTCGAGGCGTCCACCACCGTGCGGTCGCCCAGCGGCGCCGCCAGCGTCACCGTCTGGTGCAGTTGCCCGATGATCATCGGGCACACCGTGCCCTTCGGCTTGGGCGTGGCGACCACCGAGACCCGCACCTGGTCGCCGCTCGCGCTCGCCGACGCCTTGTAGGCGTCGCACTGCCCGCCCTCGTAGACGAGCGTGAGGGTGCGGCCCGAGGTGGTGTACGAGTCGACCGGCACCCGGTGCACGGTCCGCCCGTCCGACGAACCCGTCGGGGCGGGCAGGATCGGCCCGCCCGGGTTCGGCGGCGGCGGGGAGGACGGCGTCCCGGTGGGCGGCGTGCCCGAGGCGTCGCCGGTGGTACCGCTGGTGATGTAGCGCGGGTCCACCGCGGTCTGCGCCACCACGGAGGTGGCGGCCGTCCCGGTCGGCGCGGTCTCGAACAGCCAGGCGGGCACCAGCGTCTGGACGCCCGCCACGTACTCCAGCGCGAGCCCGAAGGACGCGCCGCGCACCTCCGTCGACTGCCCGGCGCCGCTGCCGGGCACGCTCCCCGACCCGCCGGGCACCACGCCGCCGTTCACCGCGCCCGGGTGCATGACCGTGGTCGGGGAGTTCAGCTCCTTCAGCGCGGTGGCCGCGCCGACCACCGGGTAGGTGTCACCCTTCTCCAGGTCCGCCAGTCGGCCGAAGCCGTCGCGGATCCGGCCGTCCGCGCCGACCTGGAGGGAGGTGGTCCAGCCGTGCGTGGCCGTCCCGCCCACCCGCGGGTCGGCGCTCACCGTCCGGATCGCGCCCACCGCGGTCGAGGCGTCCACCTTCGCGCCGGACAGCCCGAGGCCCTTCAGCACCGGCGCGGCCACGGCCAGCGCCTTCGCCGCCGGGACCGGGGAGGTACCCGAGCCGTCGGTGCGGGCACCGGTCGCCGGCGCACCGCCCGAGGTGTACGACCAGGTGCCCGGCGCGGCCTTGCCCACCACCAGCGACGGCGCGTCGGCGCCCGCCTCCGCACCCGCCCGCCAGGAGCCGTCCTCCGTGCGCACGCCGCCGGGCACGCCGAGCAGCCGCGCCAGGTGCTGGACGTCCGAGGCCGTCACGGTGCCGGACGCCTCGTACACCGCCGCCTTCTGCGGGCCCTTCGGCAGGGTGCCGGTCAGGTGGTAGCGGTCGGTGCCGCCGTCGGAGGGGGCCGAGGGGGCCGCGGCCACCCCGTTCACGGGCGCGTCCATGCGCAGCGGCCGCACCCCGTCGTCTCCTCCTCCGCCGCTCGCCGCGGACGCCCACCAGGCGCCCCCGCCTCCGGCCACCAGGACGGCCGCCACCACCGCCCCCACGGCCCACCGGGGCCTGCGGGTGGGCCGGTTCTCGTGGTCCGGGCTCTCGGCGCCCACCGCGCGCTCCGCGTCCAGCGGGCCCGGGGCGGTGCCTTCGGTGGCGCCGTCGTCGCGTTCGTTGCTCACTGTGTGCTCCTTCGGCTCTGTCGACCGTCAGGTGCACATGTGACGTGGCGGGGCCCGAAGCGGTTCCACCGTTCGGGTGAGGAGGGCGGGGGAGGGCGAGGGGGAGGGGCCCGGGCGGCCCGGGCCCCGCGCCGTCAGGCGCCGTACTCCGCCATGCCCCGCACGGCCGCGACCGACGTCGCCGGGACGTGGATGCCCGGCGGACGCACGCCTCCCGCCTGCGGCTTCGCCGGCGCCGCGGCGCGCCAGTGCTCCGCGGTGCGGCGGCAGTCGCCGAGCAGTTCGGCCATGCTCTCGGGATTCTCCGTGTACGCAGCGGTGCGGGGAGTGCTCATACTTCGACCCTAGGCACCTTCGCGGCTCGGACAAAGTCCTACCAACCGGTAGTTTCGGGAGGGAGCGGGCGCCGCGGGCCGCCCCGCCGCCAGGGCCGGTCCGGTGGCGGCGGGACGGGGCCGCCGGGGCCGGTCGGGCGCCCGGCCCCTGTAGCGTTAGGCGTCCCCCAATACCGTTTCCAGGGAGCCGCCGCCGTGCGCATCGCCGTAACTGGATCCATTGCCACCGACCACCTGATGAACTTCCCCGGGCGGTTCGCCGATCAGCTGGTCGCGGACCAACTCCACACGGTGTCGCTGTCGTTCCTCGTCGACGCGCTGGACGTGCGGCGCGGCGGCGTCGCGGCCAACATCTGCTTCGGCATGGGCCAGCTCGGCACCAAGCCGATCCTGGTCGGCGCGGCGGGCACCGACTTCGCGGAGTACCGGGCCTGGCTCGAGCGCCACGGCGTGGACACCGACTCGGTGCGGATCTCCGACGTGCTGCACACCGCCCGCTTCATCTGCACCACCGACTCGGAGCACAACCAGATCGGCTCCTTCTACACCGGTGCGATGAGCGAGGCGCGGCTGATCGAGTTGCAGCACGTCGCCGAGCGGATCGGCGGCCTGGACCTGGTCTCCATCGGCGCCGACGACCCCGAGGCGATGATCCGCCACACCCAGGAGTGCCGGGCCCGCTCCATCCCGTTCGCCGCGGACTTCTCCCAGCAGATCGCCCGTATGGACGGCGACGACATCCGGGTGCTCGTCGAGGGCGCCGCGTACCTGTTCAACAACGAGTACGAGGCCGGGCTGATCGAGTCCAAGACGGGCTGGAGCGCGGCGGAGATCCTGGACCGGGTGGAGAACCGGGTGACCACCCTCGGCGCCAAGGGCGTCCGGATCGAGCGCAAGGGCGAGCCGGACATCGTCGTCGGCTGCGCGCAGGAGGAGGCGAAGGTCGACCCGACGGGCGTCGGCGACGGCTTCCGCGCCGGCTTCCTGTCCGGCCTCGCCTGGGGCGTCGGCCTGGAGCGCGCCGCCCAGATCGGCTGCATGCTCGCCACCCTGGTGATCGAGACCCTCGGCACCCAGGAGTACGAACTGCGCCGCGGCCACTTCATGGAGCGCTTCGCGAAGGCGTACGGCGACACCGCCGCCGACGAGGTGCGCGGCCACATCGGCGCCTGACCGCACCCGCACCCGCACCGCACCCGTCCGCCCCGCTCAGCCGCGGCGCCGCACCACGTAGGCGGCGCCGCGCTCGGCGGGGCGTTCACCGACGTACTCCTGGGCGCGCATCTCGCACCACGCGGGGATGTCCAGGCGCGCGGCCTCGTCGTCGGACAGCACCGTGACGAGGCCGCCGACCGGCACCCGGCCGATCACCCGGGCGAGTTCGATGACCGGGATCGGGCAGCGCTTGCCGAGCGAGTCGACCACCAGGCCCGCGTCCCCGCCCTCGTTCCGCCCGCCGCCCTGGCTGCCGTCGCCGTTCCGGTCCTCGTGCCCGTTCCGGTCCCGGCCCCCGTTCCGGTCCTCGTGCCCGGGCTCCGGGGCGTCGGCGTGCGCCCGGGCAGCGGGTTCGTCCTCCGCTCCGCGTACGGCCGCCGGTGCGTCGAGGTGGGCGCGCACCCTCGCCACCACCCCGGGCAGCGTGTCCAGGAAGCGGTCGACGTCGGCCGCCGTGGCGCCGGCGGGCAGCGACACCCGGATGTTCCCCTCCGACAGCACTCCCATGGCCCTGAGCACATGGCTCGGCGTGAGGGTGCTGGAGGTGCAGGACGACCCCGAGGAGACCGAGAAGCCCGCCAGGTCCAGACCGGCCAGCAGCGCCTCCCCGTCGACGTACAGGCAGGAGAAGGTGACCAGGTGCGGCAGCCGCAGCCGGTCGTGGCCGACCACCTCGACGTCCGGCACCAGCCGGGGCACCTCCGTCCTGATCCGGTCCACCAGGGCCGAGAGCCGGGCTGCCTCCGACGCGGCCTGCGCGCGGACCGCCCGCAGCGACGCGGCCGCCGCCACGATCGCGGGCAGGTTCTGGAAACCGGGGGAGCGGCCCGACTCCCGCTCGTCCGCGGGCTCCTGGGGGGCGTACCGGGTGCCCTTGCGCACCGCCAGCAGCCCCACTCCGGGTGGGCCGCCCCACTTGTGCGCGCTCGCCGCCAGCAGCGACCAGGCGCCCTCCACCGGTCCCCACGCCAGCGACTGGGCCGCGTCCACCAGCAGCGGCACCCCGGCCGCGCGGCACAGGTCGGCCACCTCCGCGACCGGTTGGACGGTGCCCACCTCGTGGTTCGCCGACTGGAGCGCGGCCAGCGCGGTGCCCTCCCCGGCCGCCGGTTCCTCCCCTGTCGTCTGCTCTGCCCCGGTCCCCGGCTCCGCGCCGCCCGCGAGCGCCGCCGCGAAGTCCGCCGGCGCCACCCGCCCGGTCCGATCCACCCCGACCTGTACGGTCCCGCCCCCCGCGACCGCCTCGGCGGCGTGCAGCACCGCGGAGTGCTCCACCGCCGACACCACCAGCCGGCGGCCGGCCCGGCGCCGCGCCGCGGCCACCCCCGACACCGCCGAGTGCAGCGCGCGCGTCCCCGAAGGAGTGAACACCAACTCGTCGGCGCGGCAGCCGACCGCCTCCGCGGCGGCCTCGCGCGCCGCGTCCAACAGCAGCCGCGCCCGCCGCCCCTCGCGGTACAGCCGGGCCGGGTCGGCCCATCCCTCGTCGAGCGCGGCGAGCAGCGCCTCGCGCGCCACCGGGTGCAGGGGAGCGGCGGACGCCGCGTCGAAGTAGGGCACCTCAGCACGCTACAACCCCGGTCCGCCGCCCGGCGGCGCCGTTCGGCGCGGCGTCAGAACGTCGGCGGCGTGCGGCATTCCGGGCGGGCGCGGCACCCGAGAGACAGCCGAGAGACAGCCGAGCGGCACCCGACGGCCCCCCGGCACGCAGGCGATCCGCACGTGATCCAACCTTTCGGGGAGCGCCCCGGCGCGTTGGCCCCCCTCCCCGCGAGACTCCAAATAGCGTCCAGTAGGGTTTGTGCCGCATAAACATCCACACCTACGCGCCCGCGCTCGGGCCGACCGACCAGCAGACGGCCGGAACACTCGGGACGCGCGGGCGAGACTCTCGGGAAGGCGCTACGTGAGTCCCAACGGCTCCGACCTCCCCCACGGCCAGGACGGCGTGGGAGGTACCCCATTGTCGCGGCGCCCGGTGCGGCGATGGCTGCCGCGGGCGCTGGCCGCGGGCCTGGTCCTGGTAACCGCTACCGGTTGCTCCTACAAGGACTATCCCCGCCTCGGTATGCCCACCCCGGCGACGGAACAGGCACCGCGAATCCTCTCCCTCTGGCAGGGCTCCTGGGCCGCCGCACTGGCGACCGGCGTACTGGTCTGGGGCCTGATCCTGTGGAGCGTGATCTTCCACCGGCGCAGCCGGACCAAGGTCGAGGTCCCTCCGCAGACCCGTTACAACATGCCGATCGAGGCCTTCTACACGATCGTCCCGATCCTCGTGATCGCGGTGCTGTTCTACTTCACCGCCCGGGACGAGACGAAGCTGCTGGACACCTCGAAGAAGCCGCAGCACGTGATCAACGTGGTCGGGTTCCAGTGGAGCTGGGGCTTCAACTACCTGGAGAACGTGGACGGCAACGCGGCGACACCCAAGAAGGTGCCGTCGGAGATCTCCGAGATCCCGCAGAACAAGCTCGACTGGCAGAAGGGCGAGGAGGGCGTCTACGACGTCGGCACCGCGGCCAGCAAGGACCCGGACACCGGGCTGCCCGGGCCCACGCTGTGGCTGCCCAAGGGCGAGACCGTCCGGTTCGTGCTGACCTCGCGTGACGTCATCCACGACTTCTGGGTCGTCCCCTTCCTGATGAAGATGGACGTCGTGCCCGGCCAGACCAACGACTTCCAGGTCACCCCGAGCCGCCTCGGCGACTTCAAGGGCAAGTGCGCCGAACTCTGCGGTGTCGACCACTCGCGGATGCTGTTCAACGTGAAGGTGGTCACGCCGGCGCAGTACGAGCAGCACCTCAAGGACCTGGCGGCGAAGGGTCAGACCGGTTTCCTGCCGTCGGGCATCGCCACCACGGGCAACGCGAAGAACTCGGAGCCCAAGACCACATGAGCATTCTCAACGAACCTCAGGGTGCGGCGGAGGCCGACGACTCCTACGAGGACGAAATCCCGGCCCGGGTCAGGAAGCCCGGTTCGATGTCCGTGTCGTGGCTCACCACCACCGACCACAAGACCATCGGCACCATGTACCTGGTGACGTCGTTCGCGTTCTTCCTGATCGGCGGCGTCCTGGCGCTGCTGATGCGGGCCGAGCTGGCGCGTCCGGGCAACCAGATCCTGTCCAACGAGCAGTTCAACCAGGCGTTCACGATGCACGGCACCGTGATGCTGCTGATGTTCGCGACGCCGCTGTTCGCGGGCTTCACCAACTGGATCATGCCGCTGCAGATCGGCGCGCCCGACGTGGCGTTCCCGCGGCTGAACATGTTCGCCTACTGGCTCTACCTGTTCGGCTCGCTGATCGCGGTGGGCGGCTTCGTCACCCCGCAGGGTGCGGCCGACTTCGGCTGGTTCGCGTACTCGCCGCTGTCCAACGCGGTGAACTCGCCCGGTGTCGGCGCCGACATGTGGATCATGGGTCTGGCGCTGTCCGGCTTCGGCACGATCCTCGGCGCGGTCAACTTCATCACCACGATCATCTGCATGCGCGCCCCGGGCATGACGATGTTCCGGATGCCGATCTTCTGCTGGAACGTGCTGCTGACCGCGGTGCTCGTGCTGCTCGCCTTCCCGGTGCTGGCGGCCGCGCTGCTGTGTCTGGAAGCGGACCGGAAGTTCGGCGCGCACGTCTTCGACGCGGCCAACGGCGGCGCACTGCTGTGGCAGCACCTCTTCTGGTTCTTCGGCCACCCAGAGGTGTACATCATCGCGCTGCCGTTCTTCGGCATCATCTCCGAGGTCATCCCGGTCTTCAGCCGCAAGCCGATGTTCGGCTACATCGGCCTGGTCGCCGCGACGATCTCCATCGCCGGCCTGTCGGTCACGGTGTGGGCGCACCACATGTACGTCACCGGCGGCGTGCTGCTGCCGTTCTTCTCGTTCATGACCTTCCTGATCGCGGTACCGACCGGTGTGAAGTTCTTCAACTGGATCGGCACCATGTGGAAGGGCTCGCTCAGTTTCGAGACACCGATGCTGTGGTCCATCGGCTTCCTGATCACCTTCACCTTCGGTGGTCTGACCGGTGTCATCCTGGCGGCGCCGCCGCTGGACTTCCACGTCTCGGACTCGTACTTCGTGGTCGCGCACTTCCACTACGTCGTCTTCGGCACCGTGGTGTTCGCGATGTTCGCGGGCTTCCACTTCTGGTGGCCCAAGATGACCGGGAAGATGCTCGACGAGCGACTGGGCAAGATCACCTTCTGGACGCTGTTCTTCGGCTTCCACGGCACCTTCCTCGTCCAGCACTGGCTGGGTGTCGAGGGCATGCCCCGCCGCTACGCGGACTACCTCGCGGCGGACGGGTTCACCACGCTGAACACGGTGTCCACGATCAGCTCGTTCCTGCTCGGCCTGTCGATCCTGCCGTTCCTCTACAACGTCTGGAAGACGGCGAAGTACGGCAAGAAGGTCGAGGTCGACGACCCGTGGGGCTACGGCCGTTCGCTGGAGTGGGCGACCTCCTGCCCGCCGCCGCGGCACAACTTCCTCACGCTGCCCCGGATCCGCTCCGAATCCCCGGCGTTCGACCTGCACCACCCGGAGATCGCGGCCCTGGACGCGCTGGCCCACAGCGGAGCCCCGGCGGCGCCCGTGCTGTCCGGCTCGGACGAGACGGAGGCCGGCAAGTGAAGGTCCAAGGCAAGATGTTCCTGGGCTTCGCCGCCTTCATCCTGGCGTCGGCGATCGTCTACGGACTGTGGTCGAAGGAAGCGGCCGGCACCACGGCGCTGTTCATGGCCTTCGCGCTGTGCACCATGGTCGGCTTCTACCTGGCGTTCACCGCCCGGCGGGCCGACACCGGCGCGCAGGACCGGGAGGACGCGGACGTCGCCGACGACGCGGGCGAGCTGGGCTTCTTCAGCCCGCACAGCTGGCAGCCGCTCGCCCTGGCGATCGGCGGCAGCCTGGCCTTCCTCGGCATCATCTTCGGCTGGTGGCTGCTCTTCTTCTCCCTGCCGGTGATCCTGGTCGGCGTGTGGGGATGGGTGTTCGAGTACTACCACGGTGAGAACCGCACCCAGTAGGCGCACGGGCGGCCGCGACGGCCGCCGACCGAGGGGCGGGTCCGGAGCACCGACACGGTGCTCAGGGCCCGCCCTCACCGTTTTGCAGGCGTCCACCGCGCGGAATCCGGCGGCCGTTCCTAGCGTGAGTCGCATGAACCACCTCCCCGAGCGCCCCCGTCCCCGCCGGCTGATAACCGTGCGCCGCGCGATCCTCGCGGCGCCCCTCGCGATAGGACTCGCCGCCTGCGGCGGTGGTGGCAACCCGCTGGCATCCTCCCCCCACGACGCCGCGGCCAAGGTCACCTTCGGTTCCGCCGGCGGCGGCAAGGCCAATCCGGCCAAGCCTCTCAAGGTCTCCGTGCACAACGGCTCGCAGATCACCGACGTCACCGCGACCGACTCGACCGGCCGGTACGTCAGCGGCCAGCTCAGCGCCGACAGCCGGAGCTGGCACTCCACCACTCCGCTCGCCGCCGGCGCCCACTACACCGTCCGGGTGAGCACCGAGGACTCCGGCGGCCACCCCGGCCGCAAGACCCTCAGCTTCGACACCACCGGCGCGACGGCCGGATTCCACGTCACCTTCGGCCCGGAAGCCGGTACCTACGGCGTCGGCCAGCCGATCACCGCGTCGCTCAGCGCCCCGGTCAAGGACAAGCAGTCCCGCGCGGTGGTGGAGTCCCACCTCCAGGTCGTCAGTAGCCCGCGGGCCGCGCAGGGCTCCTGGTACTGGGTGGACGACAGGACGCTGCACTACCGGCCCAGCACGTACTGGCCCGCCCACGCCACGATCACCGCCCGCAGCACCCTCAGCGGCGTGCAGATCGCCAAGAAGCTCTACGGCGGGGCGGACAAGCCGCTGACGGTCCACACCGGCGACCGCATCGAGGCGCTCACCGACGCCTCCAGCGACCAGATGACCTTCAAGGACGACGGCAAGGTGGTCCGGACCCTCCCGGTCACCACCGGCAAGCCGGGCTTCGACACCCGCAACGGCATCAAGGTGGTGCTGGACAAGGAGTCGTTCGTCCAGATGAAGAGCTCCACGGTCGGTATCGCCGCCGGCAGCTCGGACTCGTACGACCTGCCGGTCTACTGGGCCACCCGGGTGACCTGGAGCGGCGAGTACGTGCACGCCGCGCCGTGGTCGGTGGGCTCCCAGGGGTACGCCAACGTCAGCCACGGCTGCACCGGCATGAGCACCGCGGACGCGGAGTGGTTCTTCGACCACGTCCGGGTCGGGGACGTCGTGCAGGTCGTCAACAGCCAGGGCCCGACGATGACGCCGTTCGACAACGGCTTCGGCGACTGGAACCTGAGCTGGGCCCAGTGGCAGAAGGGCAGCGCGCTGAACGGCGGTTCGGCGGGCGCCGGCGGCAGCACCGGCAGCAGTTCCCAGGACAGCGGCACCGACCAGGACCAGACCACTCCGGTCGACGTCCCGGCCGGCACCCCGGCCCGTCTCAGCCCCCAGACCGCCTGAGGGCCCCTCCTACCGCGTCTTCGCCACGTCCGGGCGGGGCGTGCCGGACAGCCGTCGTCCACCGGGTCTACCGGTGGGCGACGGCCTTGGTGGTGGCGGGCTCCAGCCGGCGGCGCAGCAGGACCGCCAGGGCTTCGGAGAGCGCCACCGGGTCCACCGGATGGGTGATCGCGGCGTCGGCACGGCTCCAGGTGGCCAGCCACGCGTCCTGCGGGCGGCCGATCAGCACCAGCGCCGGGGGGCAGTGGAAGATCTCGTCCTTCACCTGGCGGCACACGCCCATGCCGCCGGCCGGGTTGGCCTCCCCGTCCAGCACCACGGCGTCGACGCCGCCCTTCTCCAACTCGCTGAGCACGGCCGGGAGTGTCGCGCACTCCAGGTACCGCACCGGGGGGAGGTCGGCGGAGGGCCGGCGGCCGACGGCGAGCCGGACCTGCTCCCGGGTGTTGGCGTCGTCGCTGTAGACCAGCACGGTGGCGGTCGCCTGCATCGTGGCTCCTCCTCGTGAAGGATTTCTCAAGTGGCTCGGATGCTACTCCCGCCAGGGGGTTTCCGAGGAGGGGTCGCCCGATCGAAGGACGGCCAACTAGGCCGTGCGGGTCGCCGACCGGGCTTGACACACCGAAGGGGGACCCCCGGAGTCAGCGCCGGATAAGCGACCGACATAATGTCGGACGTGGCGACAGCAACAGCAGTAGAAACCGGGCACGCGCACCCGTCGGTCAACCGGCCGAACCTCACCAGCGTCGGGACCATCATCTGGCTGAGTTCCGAGCTGATGTTCTTCGCGGCCCTCTTCGCGATGTACTTCACTCTTCGGTCGGTCACTGGTGAGACCTTCTGGAAGGCCCACGCCGACGCGCTGAACGTGCCGTTCTCCGCGACGAACACGACGATCCTCGTGCTCTCCTCCTTCACGTGCCAGATGGGCGTCTTCGCCGCCGAGCGCGGTGACGTGAAGAAGCTGCGCTCCTGGTTCATCGTGACGTTCGTGATGGGCGCCATCTTCATCGGCGGGCAGATCTTCGAGTACACGAACCTGGTCAGGAAGGACGGGATCTCGCTCAGTTCCGACCCGTACGGCTCGGTGTTCTACCTGACGACCGGGTTCCACGGGCTGCACGTGACGGGTGGTCTGATCGCGTTCCTGATGGTGCTGGGCCGCACCTACGCGGCCAAGCGGTTCACCCATCAGCAGGCCACCGCAGCCATCGTCGTGTCCTACTACTGGCACTTCGTCGATGTCGTCTGGATCGGCCTGTTCGCCACGATCTACCTGATCAAGTAGCCGGTACCGCGCCGTCCGGCGCCGCGTCGCACTCCGGACGGAGGACGCGACCCGCCGGCGGCACAGCCAGAAGCATCGACACAAGAGATCCTGACACCGGGGTAATCCGTGAAAAAGCTCTCCGTACGACGACGCCATCCGCTGGCGGCGCTTGTCGTCCTACTCTTCGCGCTCGCGGCCACCGGGGGGCTGTACGCCGCGCTCGCGCCGGCGCCGAAGGCGCAGGCTGACACCTCGCAGTCCTCCCTCGCCATCGAGCAGGGCAAGAAGCTCTACGACGTCGGCTGCGCGAGCTGCCACGGCACCTCGGGGCAGGGCAGCTCCGACGGGCCCAGCCTCGTCGGCGTCGGCTCGGCCGCGGTGGACTTCCAGGTCGGCACCGGCCGCATGCCGGCCAAGCAGCCGGGCCCGCAGATCGAGGCGAAGAAGAACACCTACAGCCAGTCCGAGATCGACCAGCTCGCCGCGTACGTCGCGTCGCTCGGCCCCGGCCCGGCGACCCCGACGAAGGACCAGTACAGCCCGGCCTCCGCCGACGTCGCCAAGGGCGGCGAGCTGTTCCGGACCAACTGCTCGCAGTGCCACAACTTCGTGGGCAAGGGCGGCGCGCTGACGCACGGCAAGTTCGCGCCGAGCCTGAAGAGCGTCTCGTCCAAGGACATCTACGAGGCCATGCAGACCGGCCCGCAGAACATGCCGTCCTTCCCGGACAGCACGATGCCCTCCGACGCGAAGGCGAACATCATCGCCTACCTGAAGGCCGTGGACAGCGCGGATAGCCCCAACCCCGGCGGCTTCACGCTCGGCTCCATCGGCCCGGTCTCCGAGGGCCTGTTCGCCTGGGTCTTCGGTCTCGGCACGCTGCTCGGCATCGCGGTCTGGCTCGCAGCCCGGACGACTAAGGCCAAGAAATCATGAGCGACGAGACGGGATCGCACACCGACGTGCCTGAGAACCTGCCGAGCGCGCAGGACGGTCACCACGGCGACACCATCGCCCGGACCGACCCGTTCGCCGACCCCGGACTGCCGCCACACGAGCACCGGCGCCAGGACATCGACGAGAAGGCGGCCCGGCACTCCGAGCGGGTGGTGGCGGGCCTGTTCACGCTGTCGATGCTGGGCACGATCGCCTTCATCGCCTGCTTCGTGATCTTCCCGGTCGACAAGATCGTCTACATCTTCCCGTTCGGCCACGTCAGCGCGCTGAACTTCTCGCTCGGCCTGACGCTGGCCGTGGCGCTGTTCAGCATCGGCGCGGGCGCCGTGCACTGGGCCCGCACGCTGATGGCGGACGAGGAGGTCGCCGACGACCGGCACCGGATCGACGCCGACGACGAGCTGCGGGAGAACGTCCGGCAGCAGTGGATCACCGGCGCCAAGGAGAGCGGCTTCGGCCGCCGCAAGCTGATCCGCAACACCATGATGGGCGCGCTCACCATGGTGCCGCTGGCCGGCCTCGTCATCCTGCGCGACCTCGGGCCGCTGCCGGAGAAGAAGCTCGACCACACCATGTGGGCCAAGGGCAAGCAGCTGATCAACACCAACACCAACCAGCCGCTGCGCCCCGAGGACGTCCTCGTCGGCTCCCTGACCTTCGCCCAGCCCGACGGGCTGGAGGAGAGCCAGGACGACTTCCAGGAGCAGCTCGCCAAGGCGGCCCTGATGATCATCCGGCTCAAGCCGGACGACATCAAGGACAAGCGCGAGCTCGACTGGAGCCACCAGGGCATCGTCGCGTTCTCCAAGATCTGCACCCACGTCGGCTGCCCGATCAGCCTGTACGAGCAGCAGACGCACCACGTGCTCTGCCCGTGCCACCAGTCGACGTTCGACCTCTCCGACGGGGCGCGGGTGCTCTTCGGCCCCGCCGGCCACCCGCTGCCGCAGCTTCGGATCAGCGTCAACAGTGAGGGCAACCTCATCGCCCTCGGCGACTTCGAGGAGCCCGTCGGCCCGGCATTCTGGGAGCGCTCATGAGCACCACGACCGACGACGCCCCGACCCGGCGTGGCCGCCCCACGAACCCCGGTGAACGGGTCGCGGAGTGGACCGACGGCCGGCTCGGGCTCTACAAGCTCGCCAAGTCCAACCTGCGCAAGATCTTCCCGGACCACTGGTCCTTCATGCTCGGCGAGGTCTGCCTCTACAGCTTCGTGATCCTCATCCTCACGGGTGTGTATCTGACGCTGTTCTTCCACCCGAGCATGAACGAGGTCGTCTACCACGGCCCGTACGCGCCGCTGGACGGTGTGCAGATGTCCGAGGCGTACGCCTCGACGATGCACATCAGCTTCGAGGTGCGCGGCGGCCTGCTGGTCCGGCAGATCCACCACTGGGCGGCGCTGATCTTCATCGCCGCGATGATCGTGCACATGATGCGCGTCTTCTTCACCGGCGCGTTCCGCAAGCCGCGCGAGCTGAACTGGCTGTTCGGCTGGACCCTGCTCTTCCTGGGCATGTTCACCGGCTTCACCGGCTACTCGCTCCCGGACGACCTGCTGTCCGGCACCGGTGTGCGGTTCATGGAGGGCGCGGTCCTGTCCGTGCCGATCGTCGGCACGTACCTGTCGATGTTCCTGTTCGGCGGGGAGTTCCCCGGGCACGACTTCGTGGGCCGGTTCTACTCGGTGCACATCCTGCTGCTGCCGGGCCTGATGGCCGGCCTGCTGGTCGCGCACCTGATCCTGGTTTTCTTCCACAAGCACACCCAGTTCCCGGGTGCGGGCAAGACCGAGAAGAACGTCGTCGGCGCGCCGCTGATGCCGATCTACATGGCCAAGGCCGGCGGCTTCTTCTTCCTGGTCTTCGGTGTCATCGCCGCGATCGCGGCGATCGCCACCATCAACCCGATCTGGACGATGGGCCCCTACCGGCCCGACCAGGTGTCCACCGGAGCCCAGCCCGACTGGTACATGGGCTTCTCCGAGGGCCTGATCCGTGTGATGCCCGGCTGGGAGATCAGGGCCTGGGGCCACACCCTGGTGCTCGGCGTCTTCATCCCGCTGCTGATCTTCCCGCTGGTGATGGTCTCGATCGCGGTCTACCCGTTCATCGAGTCCTGGATCACCGGTGACAAGAACGAGCACCACCTGCTCGACCGGCCGCGCAACCGCCCGGTGCGCACCGGGCTCGGCGTCGCCTGGCTGACCGAGTACTTCGTGCTGCTCATCGGCGGCGGCAACGACCTGTGGGCCACGCACTTCCACCTGTCGATCAACGCGATCACCTGGTTCGTGCGGGTCGGCTTCTTCGTCGCGCCGGTGATCACGTTCTGGATCACCAAGCGGATCTGCCTGGGACTCCAGCGGCGGGACCGCGACAAGGTGCTGCACGGGCGGGAGAGCGGCATCATCAAGCGGCTGCCGCACGGCGAGTTCATCGAGGTGCACGAGCCGCTGTCGCAGCAGCAGTTGCACGTCCTCACCGCCCACCAGCAGCCGCGGCCGATCGACCTCGGCCCGGAGACCGACGAGAACGGGGTCGCCCGCAAGGCCAGCCCGATCGCGAAGGTCCAGGCGAAGCTGTCGCAGGGGTTCTACGGCGAGCACAGCCAGATCCCGAAGCCGACGGCGGAGGAGTACGAGGAGATCACCAGCGGGCACGGCCACCACTAGGCGGCCGTCCTGGCGAAGCAGCGCACCCGGGCCGGACCGGGCACCCCGCCACGGGTGCCCGGTCCGGCCCGGACCGTTTCCCGGACACCCCCACCGGTAGGGTGCGGGCAGACGCATCGACGTGATCCCAGGAGCGTGAAGCCATGAGCGTTGTGCACCCCGCCGGAGGCGAACCCGGGGCCGCGCGCGCCTGGCCGGACGTACTGGGCGCCCTGATCCGCCGCGACGACCTCAGCTCCGAGGAGACCGCGTGGGCGATGGACTCGATCATGAGCGGCGAGGCCACCGACGCGCAGATCGCCGGCTTCGCGGTGGCGCTGCGCAGCAAGGGCGAGACGGTCGCGGAGATCGCCGGGCTGGTCGAGGCGATGTACGCGCACGCGACGACGATCGAGGTGCCGGGCCCGGCCGTGGACGTGGTCGGCACCGGCGGCGACCGGTCGAACTCGGTGAACATCTCCACGATGTCGGCGATCGTGGTGGCCGGCACCGGCACGCGGGTGGTCAAGCACGGCAGCAGGTCGGCGTCGTCGAAGAGCGGCGCCTCCGACGTGCTGGCGGCGCTCGGCGTCGACCTCGACCTGCCGCCGCAGCGGGTCGCGCAGGTCGCGCTGGAGGTGGGCATCACCTTCTGCTTCGCCGTCAGGTTCCACCCCGCGCTGCGCCACGTGGCCACCGCCCGGGCCGAGTTGGGGGTGGCGACGCCGTTCAACTTCCTCGGCCCGCTGACCAACCCGGCCCGGGTGCGGGCCCAGGCCACCGGTGTCGCGGACCTGCGGATGGCGCCGATCCTCGCCGGGGTGCTCGCCGAACGAGGCTCGTCCGCGCTGGTCTTCCGCGGTGACGACGGCCTGGACGAGCTGACCACCACGGCGACCTCGCAGGTGTGGGTGGTCCGGGACGGCAAGGTCGAGCACACCGGCTTCGACCCGCGGGACGTGGGCCTGGAGCTGGTGCCGGTGGAGGCGCTGCGCGGCGGCGAGGCCGCCTACAACGCGGAGGTGGCCCGGCGGCTGCTCGCCGGCGAGCGCGGGCCGGTGCGGGACGCGGTGCTGCTCAACTCCGCGGCGGCGCTGACCGCGCTGGCGCCGGCGGACGGCCGGACGCTGGAGGAGCGGATCGCCGAGGGGCTGGTGCGGGCGGCGGAGTCGATCGACTCGGGTGCGGCGGCGGCGGTGCTGGAGCGCTGGGTGGCGGCCACCCGCGGGTAGCGGCACGGACCGACGCGGGCGTACGGCGCCGTCCATGGTGCGGACGGCATCTTGCGCCCGCGTCGCGGTATGGCACAATCTTGTTCCAGGTCACGAGTGACAGCGCAAAGGCCCCGGCTCGCTGTCCGGCAACCCTCCGTCCGAGGCGGGGTGCCCCGGGTGATGACCAGGCTGTGACGCAGCGAGGCTCACAGCAAGCCGGACTGGGGAGTTCTTTCATGAGCAAGCGAATGCGTTAGGGCCTGTCGGCCCCGGTCTCTGCAACCAGCAATTCCGCCCGATCACCGTGCACCGCGCCGTCCGCGCGGCCGCTCCAGGCCGCCGCTTCGTGGTGCTTTCGCCTGCCTTCCGCCGGGAGTTCGCCTTGACCGTCACCACCAGCACCACGGGCACCAGCGCCGCCGCCCCCCGCGCCACCGCCCCCCGCGCCACCGCCACCACCGTCGCTGCCGCTTCCACTTCCGCCGACACCGCCGACGCGGAGTGCGCCGCCTGTAGCCGCGCCCCGCTGCCCGTGCTCGGCCGGGACGTGCGGGTGCCGCTCGTCACCGGCGGGGAAGTGGGGTACGCCGCCCTGGACTACGCCGCCAGCGCCCCCGCCCTCCAGCGGGTGTGGGACGACGTCGCCGCCTACGCGCCCTACTACGGCAGCGTGCACCGCGGTGCCGGCTACCTGTCGCAGCTTTCCACCGACCTGTTCGAGCAGAGCCGTGAGACGGTCGCGGAGTTCCTGGGCTGCCGCCCGGACGACGAGCTGATCTTCACCCGCTCCACCACCGACTCGCTGAACCTGCTGGCGTCCGCCCTCCCGGCCGGCACCCGCGTCTACGTCTTCGACACCGAGCACCACGCGGCCCTGCTGCCCTGGCAGCGGGCCGACCGCGCCCAGGTCGAGTACCTGCCCGCCCCGCGCACCCCCGAGCAGGCCGTCGCCTCGCTGGACGTGGCCCTGCACGGCGCCCCGAAGGGCCCCAAGCTGGTCTGCGTGACGGGCGCCTCCAACGTCACCGGCGAGATCTGGCCGGTGCGCGAGCTGGCCGCGGCCGCGCACCGGCACGGCGCGCGGATCGTGCTCGACGCCGCCCAGCTCGCCCCGCACCACCCGGTGGACATCACCGCGCTGGACGTGGACTGGGTGGCGCTGTCCGGGCACAAGCTCTACGCGCCCTTCGGCGCCGGGGTGCTGGCCGGCCGGGCCGACTGGCTGCGGGAGGCCGAGCCGTACCTCGCCGGCGGCGGCGCCACCCGCAAGGTCGCGCGCTCCGGTGACGCGCTGTCCGTGGAGTGGCACTCCGGCACCGCGCGGCACGAGGCCGGCTCGCCGAACGTGATCGGCGCGTACGCCATCGCGTCCGCCTGCAAGGCGCTCACCGAGGCGGGCTTCGACTCCCTTGTCACTCGTGAGCGTGAACTGCTCGCCCGGCTGCGGGACGGGCTCGCCGAGATCCCCGAGGTGCGGGTGCTCTCGCTGTTCGGCGCCGGCTCCGCCCGGGTCGGGGTGCTGTCCTTCGTGGTCCGCGGCTGGAACTCCTCGCACTTCGCCGCCGCGCTCTCCGCGGAGTACGGCATCGGCGTGCGGGACGGGCTGTTCTGCGCGCACCCGCTGGTGCGGACCCTGCTGGACACCGAGCCGGACGAGCCGGGGGAGTGCGGCGCGCCGGACGCCGCGCCCGGCGAGCGGTCCCTGAACGCCGTGCGGGTCAGCTTCGGGGCGGGCACGCCGCAGGAGCACGTCGAGCGGTTCCTCGGGGCGGTGCGCACCCTGGTCCGGGACGGCGCCGCCTGGCGCTACCGCACGGAAGAGGGGCGTTGCGTGCCGGTCCGCTGAGGTGCGGTGCCGTACGGGGGCACGGGGCCGGGAGCCTCACCCGGCAGGCACCCGGCGCGGCACGGGGTTCCTCAGGAGTCCAGCCCGATGGAGAACGCGGCCTCCAGGTCGTGCTGGGAGTAGGTCCGGAACGCCACGTGGGTGTCGGTCACCTCGACCCCCGGGATCTTGGAGATCTTCCCGGGGATGATGTCCGCGAGGTCGTCGTGGCGGGCCACCCGCACCAGCGCGACCAGGTCGTAGGTGCCGGTCACGGAGTACACCTCGCTGACGTGGTCCAGCGCGGCGATCGACTCGGCGATCTCGGGGATCTGGTCCACGGAGGTCTTGATGAGCACGATCGCGGTGATCACGGCTGGACGTCTCCTCGGGTGGGTGCGATGACGACGCTCACCTTACGCCGTGGCCGGTAGCAGGCCCACGCGCACAGGAAGCCGAAGGCGAAGCCGACGACGTGGGCGAGGTAGGCGACGCCCGGGCCGCCCTGCGCGGTCTGCGCGGCCAGCCACTGGAGCACGAACCAGAAGCCGAGCACGACCCAGGCGGGGAAGCGCAGCGGCACGAAGAACAGGAACGGGAAGAGGCTGGTGACCCGGGCCCTGGGATAGAGGTAGAGGTAGGCGCCGAGGGCACCGGAGATCGCCCCGGACGCGCCGACCAGGCTCTGCGTGTCGTCGGCGTTGGCGAGTGCGAAGCCGTACGTGGCCAGGTAGCCCGCCGCGAGGTAGAAGAGCGCGAAGCGCGCCCGGCCCATCCGGTTCTCCACGTTGTCGCCGAAGACGTAGAGGAAGAGCATGTTGCCGATCAGGTGCAGCCAGCCGCCGTGCACGAACATCGAGGTCAGCACGGACAGGAACGGCACCTTCGGGAACGCGCCCGGGCCGCGGCAGCCGGCCGGCAGGTCCAGCGCGCCGACCGGCATCCGGCCGTGGAACAGCTCGCTGGGGATGACACCCCACCGGTCGAAGTAGACCGCCTGCGCGCACTGGAGCGCGTGCCCGCTGCCGTCGGGCCGCACGAAGCCGGAGACCGGGCCGAGCAGGAACACCACGGTGCACAGGGCGATCAGCGTGTAGGTCACCACCGGACGGCGGCGGACCGGGTTCTTGTCGTACACCGGGATGACCATGCACCGATCATGACGGAAGCGGACCAACCGGCGCGGAACGCCTCGCCGCAGCGCGGTGGACCTCCGAGGCCGTAGGGTGACCGGGGCACATACCGCCCGCCGGATGGGTAGGGGTGAGCCGTAGTCCGCCCAGTACACGCACCGACACGAGAAGAGGTGCGGAGCCGATGACGGTTCCCCTGCCGACCGCGACCACCCGCTGGCGCTGCACCCTGTGCGGCAACCTGACCAGGTTCGACGTCACCCGCTCGACCCGCGTGGTGGAGTACGTGCACCTCGACCTGGGCGGCGAGCCGCGCACCGAGGAGACCGAGGTGCTCAGCGAGACCGTGGAGTCCGTGCGGTGCCGGTGGTGCAACGCGGTGGACCAGGTCGAACTGGTGGACCGTCCCGGCACGGACGTGATGGACGGTTCCGCACGGGGTTGAGCTCTGTTGCGGGGACAATGGAAGCAGCAGGCGGCGGCCGGGAGGATCGAAGGGGGCCGGGAGGGCGCCGAGGAACCCGACAGGGAGTGACTGGTGGATGGTAACGGCGGCCGACCGCTGCCCGACGAGGAGAGCGGCCCGGGCGCCGGCGGGCCCGCGCTCGACCGGCCGCTGCCCGAGGGCGTGCGCCACCGGGTGGTCGCCATCGCCGCCGACGCGTTCGGCGGGTTCACCTACCCCGAACTGCCGGTCTCGCTGCGTCCGTACGCGCGTTTCACGCCCTCCCGGCGGGTGAAGTACGCCGCGACCGCGCTGGCCGCCGCGCTGGAGTCGGACGCCGCCTTCCGGCAGAAGGTCGCCGGGCGGCTGCGGGAGGCCCAGCCGGAGCTGACCGGCGCGCTGGACTCCGGCAGCGCGCCGCCGGCCGCCGATCCGCTGGACGTGGCCGCGGCCGCGTACCTGCTGCGCCCGGAGGGGTGGGCCAAGCTCGTGGCGACCGCGGGCGAGGAGGTCGAGCGGGCCGACGCCGAGCGGGCCGACGAGGAGGCGGCGCGGGAACTCGCCCGGCTGCGCGAGGAGGTGGCCGCGCTCCAGGCCCAGGCACGCGCCGACGCCGCCCGCGCCCGCGGCGAACTGGACGCGGTGCGCAAGGAGGGCGACGCGCTGCACCGCAAGCTGCGCGCCGCGCACAGCGACGTGAAGCGGGCGGAGTCCGCGCAGCGCAAGCTCCAGGCCGAACTGGACGAGACCCGGGCGGCGGCCGCGCGGGAGCGTGCCGCCGCCGAGGGCGAGGCGCGCCGGCTGCGGACCCGGATCGCCGAGGCCGAGGCGGCGGTGGAGGCCGGCCGGCGGGCGGTCCGCGAGGGCCGCAGCGTGGAGGAGGTCCGGCTGCGGCTGCTGCTGGACACGGTGCTGGACGCGGCCGCCGGGCTGCGGCGGGAACTGGCGCTGCCGCCGCGCGACACGCTCGGGGTGCGGCCGGCGGACACCGTGGACGCGGTGGCGCCCGGCGAGTTCAGCGCCCGCGACATCGCCACCCGGGCGCTGTCCGACACCGACCCGGCCCTGCTGGACCAGCTCCTCGCGCTGCCGCAGGCGCACCTGGTGGTCGACGGCTACAACGTCACCAAGACCGGTTATCCGGCGCTGCCGTTGGAGAAGCAGCGGCTACGGCTGCTGGGCGGCCTGGCGGCGCTGGCGGCCCAGAGCGGCGCGGAGGTGACGTGCGTCTTCGACGGCGCGGACCTGGACATGCCGGTGCTGCTCGCGCCGCCGCGCGGGGTGCGGGTGCTGTTCTCCAAGGCCGGCGAGACCGCCGACGAGTTGATCCGGCGGCTGGTGCGCGCCGAACCCCCCGGCCGGCAGATCGTGGTGGTCTCCGCGGACCGCGAGGTGGCCGACGGCGTGGCGAAGGCCGGGGCCCGCCCGGTGGCGTCGGTGCTGCTGCTCAAACGGCTCGCCCGGGTGTGAGACGCGCCCGGGTGGGAGAGGGACACGCCGCCGCGGAGGCCCTGAGGCGCTGCCGCGTGTGGGCGCCGAGGCGTGAACGCACCGGCGTTTTCCGGCCGTTCGGCGGCGGCCCCGTTCACTTGCGCACGACCGCCAACGCTGCGTCCGGCAACCCTCACCCCGGGTACAGGGCGTGTAAAGAATAGGCGAAGCGGTCGAGATTTTGCCTACAAGGATTTGAACCGATCACAGTTCGGTCACTAGGGTCTGGGCTCGTACCTCCGCGCAGTCGATCATCCAACCCGGGTGGCGCTCGGAGGCCGCCCGCCAGTGAACCGGTAGGCGGCTGAAGGAAGAAGGAGACCGCCTTCGTGGCGTCCCACCGTCGTCCCAAGCCGGCAAGCCGCATGCGCGTCACCGTCCTGACCGCCACCGCGGCGGCAGCGGTCGCGCTGTCCTCGCAGGCCGCCAACGCAGCGCCCGCCAAGGAGTCCGTCAAGGACGCCAAGTCCAAGGTCGACGCGCTGTACGACCAGGCCGAGCAGGCCACGCAGAAGTACGACGCGGCCAACGAGAAGCTCGCCTCGCTCCAGAAGGACGCGTCGAGCCTCCAGGACCAGGTCGCCCGCCAGCAGGAGCACCTGAACAAGCTGCGCGACAACATCGGCGCGATCGCGGCCTCGCAGTACCGCAGCGGGGGCATCGACCCGTCGCTCCAGCTCTTCCTGTCCTCCAACCCGGACGACTACCTGGACCAGGCGAGTTCGCTCGACCAGATCACCTCGCTCCAGGCCGGCGCGCTCACGCAGTTGGAGAACGCGAAGCAGACCCTGGACCAGGAGCGGGCCGAGGCGGCGGCGAAACTCGCGGAGGTGCAGAGCACCCGCACCGACCTGGCGAAGAACAAGAAGGACGCGCAGACCAAGCTCGCCAAGGCGCAGACGGTGCTCAACAGCCTGACCGCCGCCCAGCGCGCGCAGATCGCGCAGCAGGACGCGGCCGCCGCCAGCCGCGCCAGCACCCGGGTGGACCTCGGCGACGCCAAGGCGTCCAGCGCCCGCGCCCAGGCCGCGTTCGACGCCGCCGTGACCAGGATCGGCGACCCGTACTACTACGGCGCCACCGGGCCCAGCGAGTTCGACTGCTCGGGCCTGACCTCCTGGGCCTACGCCCAGGCCGGGGTCTCGATACCCCGCACCTCGGAGGAGCAGGCGAACGCCGGCACCCGCATCTACAACTCCTCGCAGCTCGAGGTCGGCGACCTGGTCATCTTCTACGGCGACTTCCACCACGTCGGCCTGTACGCCGGCAACGGCATGGTGCTGCACGCGCCGAAGCCGGGCGCGGTGGTGCGGTACGAGGCCATGAGCGACATGCCGTTCGAGTTCGGCGTGCGCATCTGACGCACCCGCCGCCCGCTCCACCCGGTCCTCCCGAGCGGCCGGCTCCGACACCGGAGCCGGCCGCTCGGCGCGTACGCGCGCAGAACCGCCGGTGCGGCGGCGACGCGCCCGACCCCCGTACGGCGGACGGGTGATGAACACCCTGGCGAGCGGGCCGGCGGCGGGCGCCTGACCTGCGCTTCGCGGGTGAGGCGCGCGGCGGGGACCCGCGGGATCTTTGAACGCCGCGCAACGGCGCGGTTACTGTCGGCGTTCGTGGCTTCCCATCGACGCACCCCGAAGCCGGGGCCCGCCTCCCGCACCTCCAGGGTCACCGTGCTGTCGGCGGCGGCCGCGGCGGCGGCCGCGCTGTCCGGCGGCGCCGCCCAGCTCGCGGCGGCCGACCCCTCCGGCGACAGCGCCCCCGACGCCTCGACCCGGCTGGACCAGCTCTACCAGCAGGCCGAGCAGGACACCCAGCGGTACGACGCCGCGCAGGAGACCGCCGAGCGGCTGCGCGGCGAGGTGGCCGACCTCCAGGACCGCGCCGCGCGCGGCCAGAAGCGGGTCAACGCGCTGCGCGACGACCTGGGCGCGGTCGCCGCCTCGCAGTACCGCGAAGGCGCGGTGGACCCGACGCTGGCGCTGCTGCTGTCCGACCGTCCGTCGCAGTACCTCGACCAGGCGTCCGCCCTCGACCGGCTCGGTGCCCGGCAGGCCGCCCGGCTCGGCGAACTCCAGGAGGCCGAGCGGGTGTTGCGGCAGGAGCGGGACCAGGCGACGGGGAAGCTCGCGGAGCTGCGGAGCACCAGCGCGCAGCTGCGCAGGCGCAAGGAGGACGTCCAGCGGGCGCTGGCCGGCGCTCAGGCCGTGCTGCACTCGATGCCCGCCGCCGCGCAGGCCGCCTACCGCGACGGCGGCACCCGCTCCTCCCGGGACCAGGCGCTGCCGCCGCTGCTGGACCTGCCGGCGTCCTCCGGACGCGCCGCGGTCGCCCTCGCGGCGGCCCGGCGCATGCTCGGGGCGCCCTACGTCTGGGGGGCCACCGGGCCGCGCGCCTTCGACTGCTCGGGGCTCATGCAGTACGCGTACGCGCAGGCGGGGGTGGCGCTGCCGCGGACCTCGCAGGCGCAGATGAACGCCGGACGGCACGTGCCGCTCAGCCAGGCGCGCCCGGGAGACCTGGTGATCTACCGGTCCGACGCCAGCCACGTGGCGATGTACGTCGGGGGCGGGCAGGTCATCCACGCGCCCTACCCGGGCGCCAGGGTCCGCTACGACCCGGTCGGCATGATGCCGATCACGGCGATCACGCGCCCCTGAGGACGGCCCTCGGGGGCGCGGCGGAGCGTCCGGGGCCCCTGTGCCGGGCGGGAGGCCGCGGCGGCGGGCCGGAGCGGGACACGTACGATCACGGGATGGCGGGTCGGGCGTGGTCGTCGAGGGTGCGGCGCGGGGGCGTGGCCGCGGTGTGCGGGGCGCTGCTCGTGGCGGGGTGCGGCGGGGGCGCGGGCACCGGGAAGGGAAGCGCGACGGCCTCGGTCGACGCGGCCGCGCGGACCCTGCTCGCCCGGCACTCCACCGCGGTGCTGCACCGCGACCGCACCGCCTTCCTCGCCGGGATCGACCCGGCCGCCACCCGTTTCCGGGCCCGGCAGGCGAAGGTCTTCGCCGACCTCGCCGACGTCCCGCTCGCCGCGTGGTCGTACCAGCTTGTCCGTACGGGCGCGTTCGCGCTGCCGCCGGCCGCGGACGGCACCGCCCGCACCGCCGCGGAGGTGCGGCTGAGCTACCGGCTGCGCGGCTACGACAGCCGCCCGGTGGTCTCCACGGCCTACCTGACGCTCGCCCGGCACGGCGGCCGCTGGTACCTGGCGGGCGACGACGACGGGAACGCGAGCGGCCACCGCACCGCGACGCAGATCTGGGACCAGGGGCCGGTGCGGGTGGTACGCGGCGCGCACAGCCTGGTGCTCGGGCTCGGCACCGTCGCGGCGCTGCGCGGGTACGCCGCCGACGCCGACGCGGCCGTCCCCGCGGTGCGGCACGCGTTCGGCTCGGGCTGGCCCGGCGACGTGGTGGTCGAGGCGCCGTCCACCCTCGACCAGATGGCCGCGCTGCTGTCGGGCGACCCCGCCGACTACCGCGACATCGCCGCCGTCACCACCGGCGAGGGCGGCGGCAACGAGGCGGCGCCCGCGGACCGGGTGATCCTCAACCCGGCGGCGTTCGGGGAGCTGTCCGCGTTCGGGCGGCAGGTGGTGCTCACCCACGAGACCACCCACGTGGCCACGCGGCTGTCCACCACCGTGTCCACCCCGCTGTGGCTGTCCGAGGGCGTCGCGGACTGGGTGGCCTACCGCGACTCCGGGCGGACCGCCCGCGAGATCGCGCCCGAACTCGCCGCGGACGTCGGAGCCGGCCGCACCCCCGCCGCGCTCCCCTCGGCCGCCGACTTCGGCTCCACCGCGAAGGGCCTCGCCCAGGCGTACGAAGGCGGCTGGCTGGCCTGCCGGATGATCGCCGACCAGTGGTCGCCGGACACGCTGACGGCGTTCTACCGCGCGGTGGCGAAGGGTGGCACGCTCGACGCGCACCTGCGCGCCGCGCTCGGCATCGGGCTGGCGGACTTCACCGCGAAGTGGCGGGCCTACGTCAAGGAGGAGCTGGGGTGAGCGGGGAGGACGTGAGCGGCCGGGACCCGGACGGAGCGGGAGCCGTGGAGGGGCCGCACGGCGCCCAATACGGTCCCGGCGGCCAGGACGGCCACGGGCGGGGCGGCGGTCCCGGCGGGCGGGGCGGCGGCGGGCGGACTCCCGAACCCGTCGGCGAGGGGCCCGACTTCACCGCCGAGCAGGTCGCCCGGGGGCGCGCGCTGCGGCGGCAGGTGCTGCCGCTGTCGCTGGCCTCCGCGGCCGCCTCCCTCGCGCTGCCGCTCGCGCTCGGCCTGACCTCCGGCGGGGCGCGGCTGGTCGGCGCGTTCGGCACCGGCTGGGCGCCGCGGGTGGTGGGCGCCGCGGTCACCCTGGTGGTGCTCGGGGAGGCCGTCGGCCTGCCGTTCGCCGCGCGGGGGAGGGTGGTCAGGGTCCGTTACGGCCTGGTCACCCAGGGCTGGGGCGGCTGGGCGGTGGACCGGGTGCGCGGGCTGGCGGTCTCCCTGCCCCTGGCGCTCGGCGCGCTCTTCGCGGTCTACGCGCTCGCCGGCGTGACCGGCCGGTGGTGGGTGTGGGCGGCCCTGGGCGCGGCCGCGCTGGCCGTGCTGCTCTCCTTCCTCGCCCCGCTTGTCCTCGAACCGCTCTTCAACCGCTTCACCCCCATGGAGCCGGGCCCGCTGCGCACCGACCTGCTCGCCCTGGCCGCCCGCGACGGCGTCGCCGTACGGGACGTGCTCGTCGCCGACGCCTCCCGCCGCACCACCGCGCTCAACGCCTACGTGTCCGGGCTCGGCCGCACCCGGCGGATCGTCGTCCACGACACCCTGCTCGCCACCGCCGACCCGCGCGAGGTCGAACTCGTGGTCGCCCACGAACTCGGCCACGTCGTCCACCACGACGTGGCGCGCGGCACCCTGCTCGGCGCGCTCGGCGCCGCGGCCGGGGTGTGCGTGCTGGCCGCCGTCGTCACCTGGGAGCCGCTGCTGCACGCCGCCGGGGTACGGCACTTCGCCGACCCGCGCTCGGCGTGGCTGCTCGCCGCCGCTGCCGCGGTCGGGGGCGCCCTCGCCGGTCCGCTGACGGCCGTCCTCAGCCGCCGAATCGAGCGCCGGGCCGACCAGCACGCCCTCGACACCACCGGCGACCCGGCCACGTTCATCGCCATGCAGCGCCGGCTGACCGTGGCCAACGTCGCCGATCCGGCGCCGCCCCGCGTCGCGCACGCGCTCCTCGGCAGCCACCCGACCGCCGCGGAGCGGATCGCGGCGGCCCGCGCGTGGGCCGCCGCCGGCTGAGCCGCGCCGCCGCCGTGAGCGTTCCACGCCGCCGGTGCCGCCGGTGCCGCCGGTGCCGCCGGGGCTGCGGTGACGCGGTGCCGACGTAGGCCCGTACCGCCGTACCGCCGTGGGCCCGTGCCGCCGCGCGGCCGGCGCCCCCGTACCGCGCCGCCGCAGCGTGCGGCACCACGGCGCACCGCGCGCCGCCGGGCGCGGCGAGGCGGTACTGTCGGCGGCGATGGACAAGACCCTCGTCGTGACCAACGACTTCCCGCCGCGGCCCGGCGGCATCCAGGCGTTCGTGCACAGCATGGCCCTGCGGATGGACCCCGAGCAGGTCGTGGTCTACGCCTCGACCTGGCGGGACGGGAGCGAGGTCGCGCGGTTCGACGCCGAGCAGCCGTTCACGGTGGTGCGGGACCGGACGAAGATGATGGTGCCGACCCCGCGGGTCACCCGGCGCGCGGTCCAGCTCCTGCGGGAACACGGCTGCTCCTCGGTGTGGTTCGGGGCGGCGGCGCCGCTCGGCCTGATGGGGCCCGCGCTGCGCGCGGCCGGCGCGCGGCGGATCGTGGGCACCACGCACGGCCACGAGGCGGCCTGGGCCCAGCTCCCGGCCAGCCGCCGGTTGCTGCGCCGGATCGGCGAGGGTACCGACGTGCTGACCTACCTGGGGGAGTACACCCGCTCGCGGATCGCGGGCGCGCTCACCGCGGAGGCGGCCGCGCGGATGGTGCACCTGCCGCCCGGGGTCGACGAGAAGGTCTTCCACCCGGGGGCGGACGGATCGGTGCTGCGGGCGCGGCTCGGGCTCGCGGACCGGCCGGTCGTCGTCTGCGTGTCGCGGCTGGTGCCGCGCAAGGGGCAGGACACGCTCGTCCTCGCGATGCCGCGCATCCTGCGCGAGATCCCCGACGCGGTCCTGCTCGTGGTCGGCGGCGGGCCGTACCGCGGCGAACTGGAGAAGCTCGCCGCGCGAACCGGGGTCGCCGCGGCCGTCCGCTTCACCGGCAGCGTGCCCTGGGCCGAACTCCCCGCGCACTTCGGGGCCGGTGACGTCTTCGCGATGCCCTGCCGGACCCGGCGCGGCGGGCTCGACGTCGAGGGGCTCGGCATCGTCTACCTGGAGGCGTCCGCGATGGGGCTGCCGGTCGTCGCCGGCGACTCCGGGGGCGCGCCGGACGCGGTGCTCGACGGCGAGACCGGATACGTCGTGCCCGGCGGTTCGCCCGCGCAGGCCGCCGCCCGTGTCCTCGCGCTCCTGCGCGACCCGGAGCTGCGGCGCGCGATGGGCGCCCGCGGCAGGGCCTGGGTGCACGAGTCCTGGACCTGGGACCTCCTGGCGGCCCGCCTCCGCTCCCTGCTGTAGCCGCCGCCGCGCGTCTGTGCGACCGTCTCCGCCGCCTCGCGGTGGTGGGTGTCCCAGTCCTCGCGGACGGCGCTGAAGACGGGGCGGACGTGGTGGTCGAGGTAGTCGGTGCGGGTGCGCAACCGGGCGATGAGCGCCACGAGTTCGGCCCGGTCGTGGGCTCCGTCACGCGGGTCCGGTCGTGTCGCGGGGAGCCGTCGCGGCGGCGGCTCGGCGGGACTCCGGGGCCACGTGGGCGCGAGCCCACTCCGCGAAGGTGGTCACGGGGATGCCCAGCGCCCGGGCGAACTCCGGGCGGGCCGGCTGGCCGACCTGGTCGGTCCACACGTGGCCGGCACCCCAGGACGGCATGCCCGCCGCGAGGGCCTCCGCCACGCTCATCGACGGCGCCGTGACCGGGACCCCCGACACGGCGGACAGCGTGCGCGCGATCTCCGTCATGGTGAGCCGGTCGCCCGCCAGCTCCAACTCGACCTCGTGGAACCGGTCCGGGTCGGCGACGGCGTGGGCGACTGCCGCCCCGATGTCCGCGCCCGCCACGAGCGGCACCTCGGTGTCGGGCCGCAGCACCGTCAGCAGGCCGCCGCGCAGCCCGCGGGGGGCCAGCTTCGGCAGGTTCTCCATGAAGAACGCCGGCTTGACGACCGTCCAGCGCGCGAAGCCGGCGCTCCTGACCTGCTCCAGGATGGCCTGCTTGGTGTCGAAGTACCCCGCCATCGCCGCCCAGCGGCCCTCCGCCCAGCCGGGCGCCCGCGTGTGCTCGCCGACCCCGCTGGTCGAGGACTGCACGAACTGCCGTACCCCCGCGGCGCGTGCCGCCTCGATGAGGTGGGTGGCCTGCGCCAGCTCCGCCGCGAAGTCGACGCCGGTCTCGCTCATCGGCGGCATCTGCACGGAGAACACCGCCCGGACGCCGTCGACGGCCGCGTCCAACGAGGACCGGACGGACAGGTCGGCCGTCACCAGCTCCGCCCCCAGCGCGCGGACGGCCCGGGCGGCGTCCTTGTGAGGGTCGCGGACGAGCGCGCGGACCGGTGTGCCGGCGGCCAGCAGTGCGCGGGCCGCGGCCCCGCCCTGGTGGCCGGTGGCGCCGATGACCAGTACGGGTGCGTCGTCTGCGGTCATGGTTCTCGCTCCTCACAGGGCCGAACGGCAAAACGGCGGGGCCCGCCGTTTTCCGTCGGCTAACATATGGCGGGCCCCGCCGTTTAGCAAGTGAGGACGTCATGACCGGTCAGCGCTCGGACGCGCGCCGCAACCACCAGCGCATCCTCGCCGTCGCCGAGGCGGAGGTCGCCGCGCGGGGGGCGGACGCCTCGCTGGAGCAGATCGCGCGCACCGCGGGCGTCGGCTCCGCCACCGTGCGCCGCCACTTCCCGACCCGGCAGGCGCTGCTCGCGGCCGTGTTCACGGAACGTGTGGAGCACCTGTGCGGGCGCGCCCGCGAACTCGCCGGGGCCGACGACAGCCGGGCCGCGCTCCTGGAGTGGGTCCGCGCCCTCGTGGACTACGCCGTCTCCGCCCGCGGCCTCGCCGACGCGCTCACGTACGAGCCGCCCACCGACGTGCCCGCCGACGCGCCCGACCGGCACTCCTGCGGGGGCGACCTCGAAGCGGCGGCCGCGCTGCTGCTCCGGCCCGCGGCCCGTGACGGGGCGGTCGGGCCGGACGTCACGGCGCACGACCTGGTCACCCTCGCGGTCGGCATCGCGCTGGCCACCGAACACCACCGCGACCCCGCCGCGCAGGCCGCGCGCCTGCTGCGCCTCGCGATCGGGGGACTGAGCCCCGCGCCGGCGCCGGGCGACCGATGAGGAAGGATTCCGCGGGAGACGCGCGCTCGCGGGGGACCCGCGCCTGTCAGGGGCGGCGCCGGACCGGCGGCCTTGTCGGGGCCGGCGCCCGTGCAGGCTCGCGCCCGGGCCGGCGGCCGCGACGACCGGCGCCCCACGCGCACCGGTGGCGGTCCTCCCGCGCGGCGCCGGGCGGACGGCGCCCGCGCTACGCCGAGTAGATCGCCTCGATGTCCGCCGCGAAGTCCGCGGCCACCACGTTCCGCTTCAGCTTCAGCGACGGCGTGAGGTGGCCGGACGCCTCCGTGAACTGGCCCGGCAGGATGCGGAACCTGCGCACCGACTCGGCCTTGGACACCGCCGCGTTGCCCTCGTCCACGGCGTGCTGGACGGCGGCCAGCAGGTCGGGGTCGGACGCCAGCTCCGCCGCGGTCCGCCCCGCCTTGTGGTGCTGCTCGGCCCAGCGCGGCAGGAACTCCTCGTCGAGCGTGATCAGCGCCCCGACGAAGGGCCGCTCGTCCCCGACCACCATGCACTCGGCGACGAGCGCGTCCGCCCGGACGCGGTCCTCGATCACCGCCGGCGCGACGTTCTTCCCGCCGGCGGTGACGATGATCTCCTTCTTGCGGCCGGTGATCGTCAGGTAGCCGTCGCTGTCGAGGGTGCCGAGGTCCCCGGTGTGGAACCACCCGTCCGAGACCGCCTCGGCGGTGGCCGCGTCGTTGTTCCAGTAGCCGGTGAACAGGTGCTCGCCGTAGAGCAGCACCTCGCCGTCGTCGGCGATCCGCACGGTGGAGCCGGGCAGCGGCTGGCCGACCGTGCCGATCTTCGTCCGGTCCCACGGGTTGAAGGCGGTGGCCGCGCACGACTCGGTGAGGCCGTAGCCCTCCAGGACGGTGAAGCCGAGGCCGCGGTAGAAGTGGCCGAGCCGCTCGCCCAGCGGGGCGCCGCCGGAGATCGCGTGGGTGGCCCGCCCGCCGAGCACCGCGCGCAGCTTGCCGTAGACGAGCCGGTCGAAGACGCGGTGGGTCAGCCGCAGCTTCAGCGAGGGGCCGCGCGGGGTGTCCAGCGCCTTGCTGTACTCGACCGCGACGTCCGCGGCGCGGTCGAAGACCCGGCCCTTGCCGCCGGCCTGCGCGGTCGCCCGGGCGGTGTTGTAGACCTTCTCGAAGACCCGCGGCACCCCGAGGATGAGGGTCGGCCGGAACCCCTGGAGGTCGTCGGTGAGGTGCTTGACGTCGGGCACGTGCCCCAGCCGGATCGGCGCCATCACGCTGCCCACCTCCACCAGGCGGCCGAGCACGTGCGCCAGCGGCAGGAAGAGCAGCACCGAGGAGTGCCCGGTGCGGAAGAGCGGACCCAGCCGCTCCACCACGTTGCCGCACTCGGCGAAGAAGCTGCGGTGGCTGAGCACGCAGCCCTTGGGGCGGCCGGTGGTGCCCGAGGTGTAGACGATCGTGGCCGGGGCGTCCGCGCCCGCCGCCGTGGAGCGCTCGTCCACCACCGCCTCGGAGACGTCGCTGCCGGCCTCGACCAGGGCCCGCACCCCGCCCCCGTCGATCCGCCACACGTGCTTGAGCTGCGGCAGCCCCTCCCGTACGGACTCCACCGCCGCCTCGTGCGGCTGTGACTCCACCACCACCGCGACCGCGCCGGAGTCGGCGAGGATCCACTCCACCTGCGACGCGGACGAGGTCTCGTAGACGGGCACGGTGACCGCGCCGGAGGTCCAGATCGCGAAGTCCAGCAGCGTCCACTCGTACCGGGTCCGGGACATCACCGCGACGCGGTCGCCGGGCTCCACACCGGAGGCGATCAGGCCCCTGGCCACCTCCCGCACCTCGGTGAGGAAACGGGCCGCCGTGATGTCCTGCCAGTGCCCGGTGCTGTCCTTGCGGCCGATGACGGGGGTGTCCGGATGCTGCGCGGCGTTGCGGCGGATCAGGTCCGTCAGGTTGCCGTCCGCGGGGAATTCGTACAGGGCCGGAAGGCTGAACTCACGCAAGGCTGCTGCTCCTCATCGGTGCCGCGTCGCACCCGGAGGGATGGTAGGGACTGCCGACACGTTACCCAGCGGTAAAGCGTCGGGGTAGGGGGACGCGAGGCGGATGTTCCCAGCGTCACACACCCGAGCATAGGGTGATGGCATGCGGGTTCACGTGGTCAGTGACGTACACGGCGCGGCCGACGCGCTGGCGCGCGCGGGGGAGGGCGCCGACGCGCTGGTGTGCCTCGGCGACCTGGTCCTCTTCCTCGACTACGCCGACCACTCCCGCGGCATCTTCCCCGACCTGTTCGGCCGGGACAACGCGGACCGGATGGTGGCGCTGCGCACCGCCCGCCGCTTCGAGGAGGCCCGCGCCCTCGACCGCGAGCTGTGGGCGGACCTGGACCGCCAGGCGCTCATCGAGCAGGCCGTCCGCAAGCAGTACGCCGAACTCTTCGCCGCCTTCCCCACCCCGACCTACGCCACCTACGGCAACGTCGACGTGCCCGGCCTGTGGCCGGAGTACGCCCGGCCCGGCACCACCGTGCTGGACGGCGGCACGGCCGAGATCGGCGGACTGGTCTTCGGCTTCGTCGGCGGCGGCCTGCGCACCCCCATGCGCACCCCGTACGAGGTCGAGGAGGAGGCGTACGCCGCGAAGGTCGCCGCGCTCGGCCGGGTGGACGTGCTGTGCTCGCACATCCCGCCGGCGATCCCGGAGCTGTGCTACGACACGTCGGCGCGGCGGTTCGAGCGCGGCAGCCAGGCGCTGCTCGACGCGGTGCGCTCGGTGCAGCCGAGGTACGCGCTCTTCGGGCACGTGCACCAGCCGCTGGTGCGCCGCACCCGGGTCGGCCGCACCGAATGCGTCAACGTGGGCCACTTCAACCACACCCGCACCCCGTGGGCGCTCCAGTGGTGACCGGGCGCGCGGGCCGGCGCGATAGCCTTCCCCCCATCGAGCACCACGAGCGCTATCAGCGCTTTCACCAGATGCACCAGTAGTCCGGAGGGCCACGGCGATGGCGGAACACACGAGGTCGAGCATCACCATCGAGGCGGCGCCGGCCGCGGTCATGGGGGTCATCGCCGACTTCGACCGCTATCCGGAGTGGACCGGCGAGGTCAAGCAGGCGGAGGTGCTGGCCACCGACGACGCCGGGCGCGCCGCCCAGGTCCGGCTGGTGCTGGACGCGGGCGCGATCAAGGACGACCACACGCTGGCGTACGAGTGGGTCGGCGCCGACGAGGTGCGGTGGTCGCTGGTGAAGTCCCAGATGCTGCGCACCCTCGACGGCTCCTACGCGCTGCGGCCGCTGGACGGCGGGAGCCGGACGGAGGTCACCTACCAGCTCACGGTCGACGTGAAGATCCCGATGCTCGGGATGATCAAGCGGAAGGCCGAGAAGGTCATCATCGACCGGGCGCTGGCCGGGCTGAAGCAGCGGGTGGAGTCCGGCGACGCCGACCGGCCCGCGCCGGGAGCGGCCGACGGCGCGGAGGGCGCCGCCGCGGACGCCGAGCCCGGCACGTCGGTCTGAGCGTGGCCGAGGTCCGCACGCTGCTGGTCACCGGCGCCGCCGGCGCCGGCCGCACCACCGTCGCGGCGGCCGTCGCCACCGCGGCGGCCGGTGACGGCCGCCGTACCCTGCTGCTCACCGCCGACCGGCTCACCGCCGTGGCCGCGGTGCCGGGCCTGACCGTCGGCCGGGTCGACCCGGCCGCGGCCTTCCGCGAGGGCGCGCTCGACGCGCAGAGCCGGATCGGCGCGTTGCTGACGCTGCTCGGCGCGGCCCCGCTGGACCCGGAGGAGCTGACCGAACTCCCCGGCGCCGACCCGCTCGCGCTGCTGCGGGCGCTGCGGCACGCCCGGGTGCTGCCGGACCAGGACGACCCGGCGGCGGACGCCGAACCGTCGCCGTGGGACCTGGTGGTCGTGGACCTGCCCGCGGTGCGGGACGCGCTGCGGATGCTCGCGCTGCCGGAGCAGTTGCGCCGCTACATCTGGCGGTTGCTGCCCGCCGACCGGCAGGCCGCCCGGGCGCTGCGCCCGGTCCTCGCGCAACTCGCGGGCGTGCCGATGCCCGCGGAGTGGGCGTACGCCGCCGCGGCCCGCGCGGACCGCGAACTCGCCGCCGTGCAGGCGGTGATCGAGGACCCGGCCACGGCCGTGGCCGTCGTCGTCGAACCCGGTGCCCGGGGCCGGGAGGCGCTGCGTGCCGCGCGGACCGGGCTGGCGCTGTTCGGGCACCGGCTCGCGGCCGTCGTCGCCAACCGGCTGCTGCCGACCGGCTCGGCCGACGCGTTCCTGGCGGGGCTGTCCGGGCAGCAGCGGGCCGAACTCGCGGGTGTCGCGGAGGACTGCGCCGCCGACGGGGTGCCCCTGGTCGAGGCCGCGCACCTCGGGAGGGTGCCGAGCACGCCGGCCGACCTCGCGGAGCTGGGCGCCGTGCCCCTGTCCGGCGGGGCGCCGCGCCGGGCCGAGCCGTGGGGGGTGGAGGACCTGCTCGACACCGAGGGGCACTTCCTCTGGGTGCTTCCGCTGCCCGGGGCCGACCGGGAAGGGCTCGACCTGGTGCGGCGGGGGGACGAACTCGTCGTCGACGCAGGGGGGTTCCGCAGGATCCTCCCGCTGCCGTCCGCCCTGCGGCGCTGCACCGTCCAGGGTGCCGCCCTCCGCGACGGCGCCCTGCGCGTGCGATTCGTCCCGGACCCGACGGTCTGGCCGAGCTGACTCCTGCGGAGTGGCCGAGCGGACCCCCCGGGGTTCCCCGTCCCGTCGGCCCCGGGACCACCCGCCGGAGTGTGGCTTGTCGCGCCGTTCCCCGCGCCCCTGGACTGCTTCGGCTCCTCCTTCGGAGGAAGCTTGCTCTTGCCGGTGCGCCCGGGGGCGTTCGTCCTGCTCCGTCGCGTTGCCGCGCCGGGTGACCGCCCAGGGTGCCCCTGCGGCACGGCTCCCGGATCTTCCCCGGGCGTGGGCTTGTCGCGCCGTTCCTCGCGCCCCTGGGAGTGCTCGGCTCCTCCTTCGGAGGAAGCTTGCTCCTGGCGGTGCGCCCGGGGGCGCTTGTCCTGCTCCGTCGCGTTGCCGCGCCGGGTGACCGCCCAGGGTGCCCCTGCGGCACGGCTCCCGGATCTTCCCCGGGTGTGGGCTTGTCGCGCCGTTCCTCGCGCCCCTGGTGGCACTTGCCCGCCGCGGCCGACCGCACGCCCCAGCCCCGTTTTGCGGAAGACCAGAAGCAGCCCAGGGGCGCGGGGAACTGCGCGACAAGCCCCCACCGGCGGGTGGTCCGGGGGCGGACGGGTGGGGCAGGGCGGGCGGGCCCGCACCGCGGAGGAGCCGAGGCAATCCAGGGGCGCGGGGAACTGCGCGACGAGCCCCCCACCGGCGGGTGGTCCCGGGGCCGACAGGACGGGGAACCCCGGGGGGTTCCGCACCCCCGGAAAACCCGGGCCCTCAGGTACCGTCGAAGCATGAGCGAAGCGGATGCGTGGGCGAAGGCGAGCGCGGAAGACATCGCGGCGGAACAGGCACGGCGCAAAGCCCGGGCGGGCGAGGCGCCGGGCTCCGCGGCCGACGAACTGAGGCGGCTGGCCGAGGCCGTGGGGGAGGTCGTCACGGAGCGGCTGGCCACCCTCCGCAGCCCCGCGGTGCAGATCGCCGCGCAGGGCGTCCTGTCCCAAGTGCGTTCCGTTGTCGAACCCATCAAGGAACGCAACCCGGACCTGTTCGATCACCTGAGCACCGCCGGAGCCGAACTCCTGGCGGCCTACCGCTCCGCCGTGGCCGGCGCGGAGGCCCGCTGGACCTCAGGTGAACCCTCCTCGCGTTCAACGGCTGAACACATCGACCTCGATTGACCCCCTCTCCGGTACGGTTCTCTTAGCGGGGATCGACCGAAAACTGAGGGACACATGGGACTCACCATCGGCGTCGACATCGGCGGCACCAAGATCGCGGCCGGAGTGGTCGACGAGGAAGGCTCGATTCTCGAGACCGTCAAGGTGCCGACTCCGCCGTCTCCCGAAGGCGTCGTCGACGCGATCGTGGCGGCGGTACGCCAGGTCAGCACCGGTCACCAGATCGAGGCCGTCGGCATCGGCGCCGCCGGCTACGTCGACGACAAGCGCGCCACCGTGCTCTTCGCGCCGAACATCAACTGGCGGCACGAAGCGCTCAAGGACAAGGTCGAGCAGCGCGTCGGCCTGCCCGTCGTGGTGGAGAACGACGCCAACGCGGCGGCGTGGGGCGAGTACCGCTTCGGCGCCGGACAGGGCCACTCCGATGTGATCTGCATCACGCTCGGCACCGGCCTCGGCGGCGGCATCATCATCGGCAACAAGCTGCGCCGCGGCCGGTTCGGCGTCGCCGCGGAGTTCGGCCACGTCCGGGTGGTGCCGGACGGGCTGCTCTGCGGCTGCGGCAGCCAGGGCTGCTGGGAGCAGTACGCCTCCGGCCGCGCCCTGGTCCGCTACGCGAAGCAGCGTGCCAACGCCACCCCGGAGAACGCGCAGGTGCTCCTCGCGCTGGGCGACGGCACCCCGGACAGCATCGAGGGCCGGCACATCAGCGCCGCCGCCCGGCAGGGCGACCCGGTGGCGATCGACTCCTTCCGGGAGCTGGCCCGTTGGGCCGGCGCCGGCCTTGCCGACCTGGCCTCGCTCTTCGACCCGTCCGCGTTCATCGTCGGCGGCGGCGTCTCGGACGAGGGCGAACTCGTCCTCGACCCGATCCGCAAGTCCTTCCGGCGGTGGCTGATCGGGGGCGAGTGGCGCCCGCACGCCCAGGTCCTCGCCGCCCAACTCGGCGGCAAGGCCGGGCTGGTCGGAGCGGCGGACCTGGCCCGCCAGGGCTGACCGCGGGGGTCCGGCCCGGCTCCGCGCGGACCGGCCGGCCCCGCCCCGACCCCGCACCGCGGCCGGCCGTCCCGGCGGACCGGGTCCGTCCGACCGGCCGGCCCGGGCACCGTCCGAACACGACGACGAACACGACGACGAACACGACGAGGGCGCAGCGCGAGTGGAAGATCTGCCGAGTTCCGCGACGGAGTCAGGGGGCTCGGCGGTCATCCGCGTGCTGAGCTACAACGTCCGCTCGCTGCGCGACGACACGGAGGCGCTGGCCCGGGTGATCCGCGCCTGCGCCCCCGACGTGGTCCTCGTCCAGGAGGCCCCGCGGTTCTTCCGGTGGCGCAAGGCCGCGGCCCGCCTCGCCGAGTCGACCGGGCTCGTCTACGTCACCGGCGGCGCCCCGGCCGCCGGACCGATGATCCTCGCGTCCCTGCGGGCGCGGGTGATCCGCACCCAGGACATCCTGCTGCCGCGTACCCCCGGGCTGCACCAGCGCGGCTTCGCCACCGCCGTCCTGGGCTTCGGCGGCACCCGGCTGTCCGTGCTCAGCGCCCACCTCAGTCTGCGCGCCGACGAGCGCGTCGCGCAGGCCGACCTGCTGCTGCGCCACCTCGACGCCCTCGGCGAGGAGCACCGGGTGGCCGGCGGGGACCTCAACGACGCGCCGGGCGGCCGCGCCTTCGACCGGGTCGCCGGCGCGCTCCAGGACGCCTGGGCCACCGAGCCGTGGGGCGGCGAGTCCACCTCCCCGGCGAGCGGCCCGCGGAAGCGGATCGACGCGGTCTTCGCCTCGCCCGGGGTCCAGGTGCTCGGGGCCGGCGTCCCGCTGGACCTCCCGGGCGTCCTGCGCACCGACCTCGCCTCGGCCACCGACCACCTGCCGGTGCTCGCGGCCCTGCGCGTCCCGGCCTGACCCGCCGGCCCGCGCCGGCGGGCGGTCAGACGACCGCGCCGCCGTCCGGGCGGTCGTCGTCCTCGTCGCCGGTGCGCATGCGTGCCACGAGCGTGGCGAACCCGCCGACGAACCCGCCGGCCCCGACCAGGACCACCCACCACGCCAGGTCGAGCTGGAGCAGGACGAAAGCGAACAGCAGCAGCGGCCCGCCGACCACCGCGATCCAGGCGAACTTGGTGGTGACGTCGGCCTCGGGCAGCGGCGGCGGCTCCGGCGGGACGTAGTGCGCGTCCTCGTCGTCCTCGTCGTCCACGCCGTAGTCCCGCGGGCCGGAGATCACCGGGTGGATGACGATGCTGCGGGTCTGCGGCGGGGTGACGGCCGCGGGGTCCTCGGCCGGCGGCGCCTTCGGCGGCTCCTGCGGCACGTTCTCGGCCTCGGGCCAGGACCGGGCGCCGGGTTCGGGCTCCTCGTCGTATCCGGCGATCAGGGCCGCCCAGACGGCCTCCTCGTCGAGCGGTGCCGCGCCCTCGTCCTCGCGATCGGCGTCAGCCACCTGCGGTGACCTCCTCGGCCGCCGTGGCCGCGGACAGCCGCCGGATGAACGCGTACGACGCGTCGAAGATCCGCTCGGCGTCGTGGTCGAGCGTGGCGACGTGGTAACTGCGCTCCAGGACGTGCTCGGTGACGTCGGTCGAGGAGATCCTCGCCAGCACCAGCGCCGAGTTGGACGGGTGCACCACGTGGTCCTGCCGGCTGTGCAGCAGCAGCACCGGCTGGGTGACCTGGGGCAGCGCCGCCCGCACCACCGGCCAGAACCTGGTCAGCGAGTGCAGGGCGCGCGTCGGGACCCGGGCGTAGCCGAGTTCCTCGGAGCCCTCGCGGGCGATGTCGCTGGCGATGCCCGGTACCGACGGCAGGACGTGGCGCAGCAGCGGTGTCGCCTTGATCGGCAGCCCGTCGGCCTTCACCGACGGGTTGACCAGCACGATCCCGCTGAGCGCGGAACCGTGCTTCTCGGCGAGCCGCAGCGCCAGGGTGCTGCCCATGGACAGGCCGCACACGAACACCCGGGAACAGGAGGCGAGCAGCGACCGCAGCTCGCGGTCCACCTCGGCGTACCAGTCCGGCCAGCCGGTGGCCTGCATGTCCTGCCAGCGGGTGCCGTGTCCGGGCAGCAGTGGCACCGAGACGGTCAGCCCGCGGTCCGCCAGGTACTCGGCCCACGGCCGCATCGACTGGGGGCTTCCGGTGAAACCGTGGCAGATCAGGACGCCGGTCTCGCCGCCTTCGTGGCGATACGGTTCGGCTCCGGGCATGAGCGGCATCGGCCATCTCCTGTTCAACGACGCGTACCCGGGTACACGGGAGTCGGACGTTCAGCGTACGCGGACCCGATCCCCAGGGGTAAGCCCCACCGGGCCCCGCGCGGGTTAAGGTCATCGCGACGGCTACAGGAGGCCCCGTTGTTCTACGGTGCGATGAAGATCGTTCTCGGCAAGCCGATCAAGGCTGTCTTCCGCCCGTGGGTGGAGGGGTTGGAGAACATCCCGGCGGAGGGTCCGGCGATCCTCGCCAGCAACCACCTGTCCTTCTCGGACTCCTTCTTCCTGCCCTCGGTGCTCGACCGGCAGGTCACGTTCATCGCCAAGGCGGAGTACTTCACCACGCCCGGGGTGAAGGGGAAGCTGACGGCCGCGTTCTTCAAGGGCGTCGGGCAGCTCCCGGTGGACCGCTCGGGAGCGCGCGGCGCCGGCGAGGCCGCGATCAACAGCGGGATAGCGGTACTGGAGCGCGGCGAGCTGTTCGGGATCTACCCCGAGGGCACCCGCTCGCCCGACGGGCGGCTCTACCGCGGCAAACCGGGCGGCCTGGCCCGCGTCGCGCTCGCCACCGGCGCGCCCGTCATCCCGGTGGCCATGATCGACACCGAGAAGGTCCAGCCGGTGGGCCAGGTCAGGCCGAAGCTCTCCATCCGCCCGGGCATCAGGATCGGCCGCCCGCTGGACTTCTCCCGCTACCAGGGCATGGAGCAGGACCGGTTCATCCTCCGCTCGGTCACCGACGAGGTGATGTACGAGATCATGAAGCTGTCCGGGCAGGAGTACGTGGACATCTACGCGACGGCCGCGAAGCGGCAGATCGCCGAGGCGGCGAAGGCGCAGGCAGAGGCGGCGAAGACCGAGCACGGCGGCCCGCGCTCGTAGGGCGGCGGCCGGGACCGGGCGCGGCGGCGCTCCGGGCACGGTGTACGGCTCGGTGTACGGTGCTCCGCGCTCGGGCCCGGTGCCGGGCCGTCGCGCCGGCGCGTGGTCCGTGGTCCGTGGTCCGTGGTCGGGAAGTCCGCCGGGACCGTGCAGACTTGGCGGACCGGGGGAGAGGATTCCGTGGCCGTGAAGATGTCGGTGGAGCTGCCGCTGTGGCGGGCGCTGGCCGCGTACCGGGTACTGACGTGCGGCTACGCCGTCGCGCTGTACGTCCACGCGTACGGCGGGCTGCGCCACCCGCTGCCGGGCGGCGTGTACATGGGCGTCCTGGTGGTGTGGACCTTCGCCACGCTGGGCCTGCTGAGGAACGCGGAGCGCTGCACCCCGCCGTTCCTGGTGGCCGACCTCGTGGTCGCGGTGACCGGGGTGCTGCTGACGTCCGTGGTGGACGCGCCCGCGCGGATAGAGTCCGGGGCCTTCACGCTGCCGTCGATCTGGACCGCCGGCGCGGTGCTGGCGTGGGCGATCAAGGGCGGCTGGCGCTGGGCCGCGCCCGCCGCGTCCGTGGTCGCCGCCGCCGACCTGGTCGAGCGCGGCACCGCCAGCCCGGAGACCCTGCACAACCTGGTGCTGGTGTGGATCGCGGCGATCGCCATCGGCTACGTCGTGGAGGTGGCCCGGGCGAGCGAGCGCACCCTCGCGCGGGCACTCCAGATCGAGGCGGCCACCCGCGAGCGGGAACGGCTGGCCCGCGACATCCACGACAACGTCCTCCAGGTGCTGGCGATGGTGCAGCGCCGCGGCGACCAGGCGGGTGGCGAGGCCGCGGAACTCGGCCGGCTGGCCGGGGAGCAGGAGGTGGCGCTGCGCTCGCTGGTCTCGGGCACGCCACCGCCGGAGCCGGCGGGTGGCGGCGGCCCGTCCGCCCCCTGCGGCCCCGCCGACCTGCGGCCGCTGCTGTCCCGGTACGCCTCCGGGCGCGTCACGGTCTCGGCGCCGGGCACGCCGGTGCCGCTGGACCCGCCGGCGGCGGCCGAGCTGGCCGCGGCGGTCGGCGCGGCACTGGACAACGTGCGCCGCCACGCCGGCGAGCGGGCGCACGCGTGGATCCTGCTGGAGGACGAGCCGGACGCGGTGCTGGTGACCGTGCGGGACGACGGCCCGGGCATCCCGGCGGGGCGGCTCGCCGCCGCGGCGGAGGAGGGGCGGTTGGGCGTCGCCCAGTCGATCCGGGGCCGGCTGCGCGACCTGGGCGGCGACGCCGAGCTGCTCTCCGTGCCCGGCCAGGGCACGGAGGTGGAACTGCGCCTGCCGAAGGCGGCACGCCCCCGCCATCCCGCCCCGCCCCGGACTCCCGCGCCCCGGCGGCCGGCCCTCGCGGATGCCGCGCCTCCGCGGCCGGACGGCGCCGAACCGGGGGCGGACGACGGGGATGTGCGTGCGGGTGCCGCGGTTTCGCCGGCGGACCCGGCCGACTCGCGGCCGGACGGCGCCGAGCCGGGGGCGGGGCCCGGTCAGGCCGCTTCCGGTGGGGACGGCGCCCGTGCCGGCGTCGTGCCCGGCGGGCGTCCGGGCCGGGGCGTCCCCCCGCCGGCCCGGTAGCCTCGGCCGTACGCACCGAACCGGCCGGTGCCCGCGCCGGCCGGACCGACGGGGGAGGACCCACGCCATGACCCTCGGCACCGCCGAGCACACCGGACCCGACCGGCCCGTGACGGTGATGGTCGTCGACGACCATCCGATGTGGCGGGACGCGGTCGCCCGCGACCTCGCCGAGGCCGGCTTCGAGGTGGTCGCCACCGCGGGCGACGGACCCGAGGCGATCCGCCGGGCCCGCGCGGCCCGCCCGCAGGTGCTCGTCCTGGACCTGAACCTGCCCGGCGCGTCCGGCGTGCAGGTGTGCAAGGAGGCGATGGCGCACGACGCGGCGCTGCGGGTGCTCGTGCTGTCGGCCAGCGGCGAGCACACCGACGTGCTGGAGGCGGTCAAGTCCGGTGCGACGGGGTACCTGTTGAAGTCCGCCGGGCGGACCGAACTGGTGGACGCGGTGCGCCGCACCTCGGCCGGCGACCCGGTCTTCACCCCCGGCCTGGCCGGGCTGGTGCTGGGGGAGTACCGCAGGCTCGCCACCGAGCCGCCGCCGGCCGAGGCCGACGAGCCGGCCGCCCCGCGGCTGACCGAGCGGGAGACGGAGGTGCTGCGGCTGGTCGCGAAGGGCCTGAGCTACAAGCAGATCGCCCAGCGGCTGGTCATCTCGCACCGCACCGTGCAGAACCACGTGCAGAACACCCTCGGCAAGCTCCAACTGCACAACCGGGTGGAGCTGGTCCGCTACGCGATCGCCCGCGGGCTCGACGACGGGGACGCGGACGGCGCCGGGACCGGTGCCCGCGGGGACGGCGGCGCCTGACCATCGGGCACCGGGGGCCGACCCGCGGGGCCCGGGGGCCCGACGCCCGGCGCCGCGCCGCCCCGGCGCCGAGCGGCTTCCCGGCCCGTCCGGCCCCGCCGGAACCGGTACACACCGCCCATGGCGCCCGTCGGCGCGAGCCCCGCGGACGGGCAGGTCGGCGGGCGTGTCGCGCACGCGGCGGCGCGGCGCGGGAGGGCGCTTGCCGAAGGCCGCTCGTGCGCCCTACGATCCCTCCACCCGGCATGTCCGGCCGCTTTGGCTGTCCCTTTCTCGTCTTCGTCCCCACCTTTCTGAGCACCTTGAGGAGCGCCCGGTATGACGGGTGTTGTGGGAGGGCACCCGGTGCCCGTACTCGCGGTCGCAGGCGGCACCGCTTCCGGTAAGTCGACCCTTGCCGAGGCGCTGGCGCGGCATCATCCCGAGACCGTCGGTCTCGTCCACCTCGACGACTTCTACGTGCCCGCGCACGACCCGCACCGCGGGGTGCGCACGCTGAGCGCGACCGGGGCGGAGACGCTCGACTGGAACCATCCCGGCTCGATCGACGAGGACGCCGTCGCCGTCGCGATCGACGCGGCGGCCTCCTGCGGGCGGTACCGCCTCGTGGTCGTGGAGGGCCTGTTCGCGCTGACGCTGCGCGCGGTCGCCGAGCGGGCCACCTGGCGGGTCTACGTGGACACGCCCGACGACATCCGGCTGGCCCGCAAGATCCTCCGCAAGATCGAGGTGTTCGGCCAGGACCCGGGGGTGTCGTTGCGCAACTACCTGCTCAGCGGGCGGGAACGGCACGCGGAGTACGTCGCCCCCGCGCGGGACCGGGCCGACCTGGTGCTGGACGGCACCACCTCGGAGGAGGGCCTGCTCAGCGGCGTCGCGCACCTGGTCGGCGACGTGCTCGCGTTCGCCCCCGACCGCGCCCCGCACGCCCGTCCGCTGGCCGTCTGATCCCGGCGTTCCGGCGTTCCGGGTTTCCAGGTCTCCGGGATCCCGGCGGTCGGCTCCGAACCGCCCCGCCGACGTGCGCGGGGCGGCCCGGAACGCCCGCCGCCGCACCTACACCGGCGGCCGCACCGCGCGGGACGTGGCGCCGACGTGGTCGAGCAGCCCGGCGACCAGGGAGGCGCCGTCGAGCGAGAGCACCGACTCGGGGTGGAACTGGATGCCCGCGAAGCCCGGGCCGCGCAGCGCGTGGATGTCCCCGCTGCCCGGGTCCCGGCTCAACTCGATGCCGTGCATGGCCAGTTCCTCCGCGGCGTCGGCGTCGCAGCGCGCCGTGAAGGTGTTGTAGAAGCCGACCGTCGTCCGGCGGCCGAAGAAGTCGACCACCTCCTGCGCGCCCTGCGCCGGGTGGTCCTTGCGGGCCAGGTCCAGTCCCAGTTCGGCCGCGATCAGCTCGTGGCCCAGGCACACCCCGAGCAGTCCGTGCGCGTGGTCGCGCACCAGGTCGGCGGTCAGCGCGCGCAGGAACCGCATCTTGGCGTCGGCGGTGTCCGCCGGGTCGCCGGGGCCGGGCCCGAGCACCACGGGCCCGTGGTGGGCGAGCGCCGCCTCCCGCAAGCCGGGCTCGTCGTAGCGCCGTACGGCCACCGTCCGGCCGGAGGAGCGCAGCACGTGCGCGAGCATCGCGGTGAAGGTGTCCTCGGCGTCCACCACCAGCACCGGCCCGCCGGCCGCGGCCTCCGCGGGCACCGGGGCGCCGGTCCGCATCCGCAGCCAGAAGGGGGCGAGGCGGGAGCGCCGGGCGTCCAGCGCCGCCCGGACCCGGATGTCGTCGGCCAGCCGGGGCGCGGCCGTGCCCGGGTCGGACCCCGGCGCGGGCTCCGGCCGCCGGGCTCCGGCGGACGGGGCCAGCACCCCGAGGGCGGTGAGCACCCCGGCGGCCTTCGCGTGCGTCTCGGCGACCTCGGCGTACGGGTCGGAGTGCCGTACCAGGGTGGCCCCGACCGGCACCTTCAGCTCGCCGCCGGGGGAGATGTCGGCGGTGCGGATCAGGATCGGCGAGTCCAGCGTCTGCGCGCCGCCCGCGTCCCGTCCGACCAGCGCGAGCGCGCCGGCGTAGTAGCCCCGCCCGGCGCCGTCGCGGCCGCGCGGTTCGTACCGCTCGATGACCCGGCAGGCGTTCTGCACCGGCGACCCGGTGACGGTGGCGGCGAACATCGTCTCGCGCAGCACCTCCCGGACGTCCATGCTGGAGCGCCCGCGCAGTTCGTACTCGGTGTGCGCGAGGTGCGCCATCTCCTTCAGCCGCGGCCCGATCACGACCCCGCCGAGGTCGCCGACCGTGCACATCATCTTCAGCTCCTCGTCCACCACCATGGTCAGCTCCTCCACCTCCTTCGGGTCGTGCAGGAACTCCAGCAGCCCCTCGGCGGTCGGCCCCTGCGCCGGGTAGCGGTAGGTGCCGCTGATCGGGTTCATCACCACGGTGCCGCCCGCCACCCGCACGTGGACCTCGGGACTGGCGCCGACCAGCGTCCGCTCGGGGGTGTGCACGGTGTACGTCCAGTACGCGCCCCGCTCGCCGTGCAGCAGCCGGCCGAACAGCTCCAGCACCGCCGCCGGCCCGAAGTCCGGGACGAAGCCGCGGAAGGTGCGCCGGATCACGAAGTTGGCGCCCTCGCCGCGCCCGATCTCGTCGTCGATCACCCGCCGCACGATCCGCGCGTACGCGTCGTCGTCCACGTCGAACGCGCCGCCCTCCACCCGCACCGCGCTCCCGGACGGCAGCGTCCGCAGCGCCGCGAGCACGTCGGCGAGCGGGAGTTCGTACGCCTCCCGCGGGCGCAGCACGGCCAGCGGGGTGCCGTCGTCGTGGACGTCGAAGCCCCGCTCGCGGATCTGCCGGTAGGGCACCAGGGCCAGCGCGTCGGTGACGGGAGCGCCGGGCGCGCCTGAGGGCAGCGGGATGTCGGCGAGGGTGTCGGCGTGCTCGACCGGGCCGAGCAGCACCTCCACCACGTCCTGCGGGCGGCCGGGGGTGCGGCGGTGCAGCAGGGCGAACGGCGGGCAACCGGGGCTGAGCAGGCGCTCCACGAGCTCGGCGGCGCTGGGTGGCGGGGCGGAGAGGGGCACGGCGGGTCTTCCTTCCTCGACGGTCTCGACGTCCATGGCGTCCATGGCGTCCATGGCATCCATGACGTCCTCGACGTTCTCGGCGGGCGACGGACGGGAAGGGCGGCCGGACCCGGAAACACCGAAGGCCGCCCTCGGGGCGGCCTTCGCGAAGTGGTTCTGCGCGCGATGTCTAGCGGGCCGCCGGAGAAGCGGTCCGCCAGCAGGAGTGCTGGGTGGTGCGAGTGATCATCGCGGTCATGGCACCGACCCTATCGCACCGCGGCGCCGGCCGTCCGCGGCGGACGGCGGGACGTCTCATCCACTGAGCGGACCGATCCGGGGCGCACCCGACCCCGTAGTGTGGGACCCGTGACCGTGAATGCCGAAACCCATGCCGGGACCAACACCTGGCAGTCTCTTCCCGCGGCGCAGCAGCCCGAATGGCCGGACCCCGAGGCTCTGCGCGACGTGATCGCCGAACTCGCCTCGTATCCGCCGCTGGTCTTCGCCGGCGAGTGCGACCAGCTGCGCGCCCGGATGGCCGACGTGGCCGAGGGCAAGGCGTTCCTCCTCCAGGGCGGCGACTGCGCCGAGGCGTTCGACGCCGTGGGCGCGGACCAGATCCGCAACAAGCTCAAGACGCTGCTCCAGATGGGAGCGGTGCTCACCTACGCCGCGTCGGTGCCGGTGGTGAAGGTCGGCCGGATCGCCGGGCAGTACAGCAAGCCGCGCTCCAAGCCGACCGAGACCCGCGACGGCGTCACGCTGCCGACCTACCGCGGCGACTCGGTGAACGGCTTCGAGTTCACCGCCGAGGCCCGCGTCCCGGACCCGCAGCGGCTGAAGCGGATGTACCACACCTCCGCCTCCACGCTGAACCTGGTGCGCGCCTTCACCACCGGCGGCTACGCCGACCTGCGCCAGGTGCACGCCTGGAACCAGGACTTCGTGAAGTCCTCCCCGTCCGGCCAGCGGTACGAAGCGCTGGCCCGCGAGATCGACCGCGCGCTGACCTTCATGGCCGCCTGCGGCACCGACCCGGCGGAGTTCCGCACGGTCGAGTTCTACGCCTCCCACGAGGCGCTGCTGCTCGACTACGAGACGGCGCTGACCCGTACCGACTCGCGCACCGGCAAGCTCTACGACGTGTCCGGGCACATGCTCTGGATCGGCGAGCGGACCCGGCAGCTCGACGGGGCGCACATCGAGTTCGCCTCGCGGATCGGCAACCCGATCGGCGTGAAGCTCGGCCCGGGCACCACCCCGGAGGAGGCGCTCTCCTACATCGACCGGCTCGACCCGGACCGGGTGCCGGGCCGCCTCACCTTCGTGGTGCGGATGGGCGCGGACAAGGTCCGCGACAAGCTGCCGACGCTGGTGGAGAAGGTCACCGCCTCCGGCGCGAAGGTGGTGTGGGTCAGCGACCCGATGCACGGCAACACCTTCGAGGCCGCCTCCGGCCACAAGACGCGCCGCTTCGACGACGTCCTGGACGAGGTCAAGGGCTTCTTCGAGGTCCACCACGGCCTGGGCACCCACCCCGGCGGCATCCACGTGGAGCTCACCGGCGACGACGTCACCGAGTGCGTCGGCGGCGGCGACGAGATCTTCGTCGACGACCTGCACCAGCGGTACGAAACGGCGTGCGACCCGCGGCTCAACCGCAGCCAGTCGCTGGACCTGGCGTTCCTGGTCGCCGAGATGTACCGGGGCCAGTAGGCGCCCGTCCGGCGGCCGCCCGCCGGGCCCGGGGGCCCGTCGTGGCCGACCGGGCAGAGCCGGAAGGGGCGCGTGTCACACCGATACGCGCCCCTTCCGCCTTTTCTTCCGCTCGGCCCTCTGGGTAAGGTAAGGATTACCTCAGCTCCTGGCCCTCGATCGGCGGTGACCGCGTGTACGTCTGCTCCTGCTTCGGCATCACCGAGCAGCAGGTCAAGCAGCACGCCGAAGAGGGCCGGTGCACACCGCGCCAGATCGCCTCCGCCTGCAAGGCCGGCACCGACTGCGGCTCCTGCGTCAAGCGCATCCAGGCGGTCCTGGGACGCGGTGACGGCTGCGCGACCCGGACCCGGCTGGAGCCGAAGGCCCCGGCCGGACCGGCCGCGGCGCCGCCGGCCCCCGCCCTTCCGCTCCAGCCCGCGGCCGCCCCCGCGCCGGTGCCGCCCGACCTGCCCGCGCCGCTGCGCCGCGCCGCCTGAGCGTCCGGCCGCACCCCCCGGGTGCGCGGCGGACCGGTCAGCTCTCCGGCTGCTCGATCTGCTGCGCGAGGTAGAGCGGTTCGCCCAGCTTCTCGATCAGCCCGAGCTGCGTGTCCAGGTAGTCGATGTGGTGCTCCTCGTCCTTGAGGATGTCCTCGAACAGCCGCGCCGAGGTGACGTCGGACTTCGAGCGCATCAGATCGATGCCGCGCCGCAGCCGGTCGATCGCCTCCACCTCGACCAACCGGTCGGCCTGGAACATCTCCGTCACCGTCTGCCCCACCCGCACGTGGAAGAGCCGCTGGTAGTTCGGCAGCCCCTCCAGCAGCAGGATGCGGTCGGTGATGATCTCCGCGTGCCGCATCTCGTCGAAGGACTCGGCGCGGGTGTTCTTGGCGAGCTTCGTCCACCCGAAGTTGTCCTGCATCTTCGCGTGCAGGAAGTACTGGTTGATCGCGGTCAGCTCGGCCGTCAACTGCTCGTTGAGGAACTCGATGACCTCGGGGTCGCCCTGCATGGCAACGCCGTCCTTCCGCTCGGGCCCTTTGGGTCCGCGCATCCTTGCACCGCACAGCGATCCGATCCAGTAAGTGCACGCTTACGGTGTCGCCGCCCGCGGGGGTGAAAGCGCTGGTCGGGGCGGGCGGCGGCGGCAGATGGCGAGAACATGCCGCCCGGTCTGTCACCATGGAGGCATGGGTCGGCACGAGCATCCGGAGGGGCAGCTCCCCCCGGGGCAGCGGCTCCAGCGGGGCTGGCCCGTCACCCACTACGGCCCCGTGCCGCGCTTCCGCCCCGAGCGCTGGGACTTCCGGGTCTTCGGCGCCACCGCGCACGGCGCCCGGCCGGTGTGGAACCACGACGAGTTCTCCGCGCTCCCCTACACCACCGTGGTCGCCGACTTCCACTGCGTCACCAAGTTCTCGATGACCGGGATGGAGTGGGGCGGGGTCGCGGCCGCCACGATCGCCCGGCTCGCGCCGCCGGCCGAGGACGTCACCCACGTCATGGTCTGGGCCGAATACGGCTTCAGCTCCAACCTGCGCATCGAGGACTTCCTCGACGACCTCACCATCTTCGCCACCCACGCGGGCGGCCAGCCGCTCACCGCGGAGCACGGCTTCCCCGTCCGCCTGGTCGTGCCCCGGCGCTACGCCTGGAAGGGGCCCAAGTGGGTGCGCGGCATCGAGTACATGACGGCCGACCGCCGCGGCTTCTGGGAGGAGCGCGGCTACCACAACCTCGGCGACCCCTGGAGCGAGCAGCGCTACTCCTTCCAGGAGGCCCCGGGCGACGGCCCCGAGCTCTGAGCGGCCGGACGCGAGGCCGCGCAGATCCGGACGGGAGGCCCTACTCCGGTCGCAGCGACTTCAGCAGCTTCACGTCCGAGGCGTGGCCCTCCACCCCGCCCGGGGTCTCGATGACCAGGGGCACCCCGGCGGTCGCCGGATGGGCCAGGATCTCGCGGAAGGCGGCGGCCCCGATCCGCCCGGCACCGATGTTCTCGTGGCGGTCCAGGTGCGCTCCGCACCCCGCCTTCGAGTCGTTCGCGTGGATCAGCCGGAGCCGCCCGGCCCCCGCCGCCTGCTCGATCTCCGCGAACGCGCGGCCCACCCCGCCGGGAGCCGCGAGGTCGTGCCCGGCCGCGAACACGTGGCAGGTGTCCAGGCACAGCCCGACCCGCGGATGCCGGTCCAGCGCGTCGAGGTACGGCCCCAGGTCCTCGGCGAGGGAGCACAGCGAGGAGCCCTGCCCGGCGGTCGACTCCAGCAGCAGCCACGGGTCGTCGTCGTGCGTCAGCTCGTCCAGCAGCGGCCGCATCCGCTCCCGTACCTGCGCCAGCGCCGTGCCGCGGTCGCGCCCGCCGGTGGCCGAACCGGTGTGCACCACGACCCCGAGCGCGCCGATCCGCCGCCCGCGGCGCAGCGAGTGCCGCAGCGACGCCACCGAGCGGTCGACGGTCTCCGGGGTGTGCGAGCCGAAGTTGATCAGGTAGGGCGCGTGGACGTACGCGGGCAGCCCCGCCTCGGCGCAGCGGGCGCGGAACTCCTCGTCCTGCGCCGGTTCGCCCGGGCCGGTCGCCCAGCCCCGCGGGTTCGCCACGAAGACCTGCACCGCCTCCGCGCCGAGCTGCTCGGCGTAGGCCAGGCCCTTGGCGGCCAGGCCGCCCGCCACCGGCACGTGGGCGCCGACCGGGTTGCGCAGGCGGCCGGGAGCCGTCGTCTGGTCGTTCACTGGTGCGTCACTCGTCCGTGCTCGTGTCCGTGCGGGTCCGCCACCGGTCTCAGCGCACCCAGAGGGTGATCGTGGCGCCCTTCGGCGCCTGGCTGCCGCCGTCGGGCGACTGGCTGAAGACGGTGCTGCCGAAGAAGACGTTGATCACGCGGACGTCGAAGCCCGCGGCCTGGAGGATCTTCTTCGCGTCGCCCGAGCTCTTCCCGGTCACGTCCGGCACCGGGAACTGCTGCTGGCCCTTGGAGACGGTGATCGTCACCGAGTCGCCCCGGGCGACCTGGCTGCCCTTGCCCGGGGACACCAGCGCGACCTTGTCCTTGTCGGCCACGTCGGAGAAGACCTTGCCCGGCGCGAGCACCACCTTCAGCCCGGCCGCCTCCAGGTCCTGCTGCGCGTCGGTGACCGACTCGCCGACCACGTCCGGGACGTCGACCGGCCTGCCGCGCGAGACGGTGATCGCGACGCGGGTGCCCGGGTCGAGCTGGGTGGTGCCCGCCGGATCGGTGGCGACCACCCTGCCGCGCGGCACGTCGTCGCTGAACGACTCGGTGACCGTGCTCGGCACCAGGCTCGCTTCCTTGATCTCCTTGCGGGCGGTGGCCAGGTCGCGCCCGGCGACGTCGGGCACCCGGACGTGCTGGGGGCCCTTGGAGACCGTCAGCGTCACCGTGCCGTTGCCGCGGATGCGCCGGCCGGGGGAGGGGTCGGTGGCGATCACGCTGCCGCGCGGCACCGTCAGCGAGAAGCCCTGCTTCACCTTGCTGTCCAGGCCGGCCCGGTCCAGCTTCTGCTCCGCCTTCGCCTGCGGCAGCGACAGCACACCGGGGACGGTCGTGAACTGGCCGTCGTTGATGTACCAGACGCCGGCGCCGACGCCGAGCACGACCAGGAGGGCGACGAGCACGGCGAGCGGGCCGCGGCGCGAGCGGAACCACCCGGCCGCCGGGGCGGCGGGAGGGTCGTCGGGCGCCGGGGCGGGCGGCATCAGGCGGGCGGTGCGGTCGGTGAGGGCGTCCTCGGGGAGCGCCACGACGCTGGTGGGCTCCTCGGAGCCGGGCGGCGGCGTCCCGGCGGTCCCGGCAGTCCCGGTGGTCCCGGCCGCGGGCACCGTGTCCGACGGCTCGGCCCCCGGCACCGCCACGGGCCCGGACGGCCGGGCCGCCGGGCCGCCCGGCAGCGCGTCCAGTTCCTCCGCGGACAGCGCGGCCCGTGCCGTGCGGACCTCCGCGAGCAGTTCCACCGCGTCCGCCGGGCGCTCCTGCTGCGGGCGGGCGCAGGCCCGCGCCACCAGGGCGTCCAGCAGCGGCGGCACGGTCGGCACGGCAGCGGAGGGGGCCGGCACGTCCTCGTTGACGTGCTGGTACATCACCTTCACCGGGGTGTCGCCGTCGTACGGCTTGCGGCCGGCCAGCATCTCGTACAACACCACGCCGCAGGCGTACACGTCGGCGCGCTGGTCCACGGTGCCGTGGCCGATCTGCTCCGGTGCCAGGTACGACACGGTGCCGAGCACCGCGCCGGTCGACGCGCTCGTCTTCGTGTCGATCACCCGGACCAGGCCGAAGTCGGCGACCTTCACCCGGCCGTCGTCGCCGATCAGCACGTTCTCGGGTTTCATGTCGCGGTGCACCAGGCCCGCGCGGTGGGCCGCGCCGAGCGCCGCGAGCACCGGTTCCAGGATGTCCAGGGCGGCGTGCACCTGGAGTGCGCCGCGCTCGCGCAGGACGTCGCGGAGCGTGCAGCCGGCCACGTACTCCATCGCGAGGTACACGTACGTGCCGTCGGTGCCCTGGTCGAAGACGCCCACCACGTTCGGGTGCGCCAGCTTCGCGACCGCCTTCGCCTCGCGGATGAAGCGCTCCACGAACACGGCGTCGTCGGCGAGGCTGGGGTGCATCACCTTCAGCGCGAGTTCCCGGTCCAGACGGGTGTCCGTGGCGCGGTAGACCGTCGCCATCCCCCCGACGGCGATACGCCCCTCGACCAGGTAGCGCCCGTCGAGCACCTGCCCGACAAGCGGGTCCTGCACGCTGGTGTCCACGGCCACCGATTCTACGAGGCACTTCGTGCGGTTCGGCGCGGGTGGATCGCAATGTGTCCCACCCGTGCGGATTCGCTACGCGGTTGTGACCGTCCGGGGGCGCCCTCCTTCCGGGGTGGGCCCCCGCCGGCGCGGGCCCACGGCTCCCCGCTGCGACGGTTGCTCTCTCGTGCCCGTGGGGTGCGGCTCCCCGCCGCGGGGGTTGCCCTCTCGTCCCCGGCCCGCGCCCGGACGGCCGGTTGCGCGCGCGGTTCCTCCCCCCAGAGCTTCGCCGGGGAGGTATCCCCGCCGCGCTCCTGACCAGGGGCGCGGGGAACCGCGCGCTCAGCAGGCCGCCGGGGCGCGGGGGAGCGCGGCGCCCTAAGCGCGGGGGACTGGGGGCGCCCCCAGGGAAGCCGCACCGTCGACCGGGGACGAGGCGAGGGCACCGTACCTGCGGGGGATGCGGCCGGCCCGGTGGGCGAGGCGGCCGGCGTTGACGGCGTCCCGCATGGCCGCGGCCATCAGGTCGGGCCGCTGCGCCCGGGTCACCGCGGACGCGAGCATGACCGCGTCGCACCCGAGCTCCATCGCGAGCGCGGCGTCGGACGCGGTGCCGGCGCCGGCGTCGAGGACGACCGGCACGGACGCCTGCTCCACGATGAGCTGGAAGTTGTGCGGGTTGCGGATGCCGAGCCCCGACCCGATCGGCGAGCCGAGCGGCATGACCGCGGCGCACCCGACGTCCTCCAACTTGCGGGCGAGCACCGGGTCGTCACTGGTGTACGGGAGGACCGTGAACCCGTCGTCCACCAGCGTCTCGGCCGCGTCGAGGAGTTCGACCGGGTCCGGCAGCAACGTCCGCTCGTCGGCGATCACTTCGAGCTTGACCCAGTCGGTGCCCAGCGCCTCCCGGGCGAGCCGGGCGGTGAGCACCGCCTCGCCCGCGGTGAAGCACCCGGCCGTGTTCGGCAGCACCCGGATGCCCAGCCGGTCCAGCACGGAGAGCACCGAGCCCTTGGCGGTCGGGTCCATCCGCCGCATCGCGACCGTCGTCAGCTCCGTGCCGGACGCGCGCAGCGCGTGCTCCAGCACGTCGAGGCTCGGCGCCCCTCCGGTGCCCATGATCAGGCGGGACCCGAAGACTACGCCGCCGATGCGCAGCGGATCGCCGGCGCCCGCGGGCGCCTCGGAGGGCGCGGTTCGTGTGGTGTCCACGCTCAGCCTCCCTGGACCGCGGTGAGGATCTCCACCCGGTCGCCCTCGGCCAGCCGGGTCGCCGCCCAGCGCGAGCGCGGCACGACGGTCTCGTTGAGCGCGGCGGCCACCCCGGAGGGCGCCGAGGTGAACCGGGCGACGAGAGCGCCGAGTTCGACCGGGTCCTCCAGGGCGCGCCGCTCCCCGTTGACGAGCACGGTGATCGTCATACCGACTGCTCCTCACGGGCCGACGCCCCGACGTGTCCGGCGCCGAGCGGGGGCGTCGCGCCCGGCGGTGTCCCGCCCGGCGGCGTTCCGGGCCGTCCGCTTCCCGCCGCGCCGGGCGCCGCCGTCCCGGTTCCCGCCGCTCCGGCGGCGAACCGTCCGACCGCGAACGGGGCGGCGTAGTCGGGGAGTCCACCGGTGTCCAGGACATGGCCGAGCACGTCCCCGGTGATCGGGGTGAGCAGCACGCCGTTGCGGTGGTGCCCGGTGGCCAGCAGCAGGCCGTCCAGGGGCGAGGGGCCCAGCAGCGGCGCGTTGTCGGGGGAGCCCGGCCGCAGCCCCGCGAGCGTCTCGGTGAGCGGGAGTTCGGTGATGCCCGGCACCAGGTCGTGCGCGTCGCGCAGCAACTGGTAGACCCCGCCCGCGGTCACCGCCGTGTCCCAGCCGAACTCCTCGCTGGTCGCGCCCAGGACCAGTTCGCCGTTCTCCCGCGGCACCAGGTAGACATGGCTGCCGCGGACCACCGCGCGCACCGTCCGGGACAGGAAGGGCGCCTGCCCCGCCGGCATCCGCAACCGCAGGATCTGCCCCTTCACCGGCCGCACCGGCGGCAGCGCGTCCTGCGGCAGCCCCGGCATCCGGCCGCTCTCGCAGCCCGCGGCCAGCACGGTGCGGCCCGCCGACACCCGGGTGCCGTCCGCGAGTTCGGCACCCGTGACCCGGTCGCCGGCGCATCGGAGCCGGGCCGCCTTCGCCCGGACGAACTCCGCGCCCGCCGCGTCCGCGGCCCGCAGCAGTGCCGCGGCCAGCCGGCGCGGGTCGACCTGGTGGTCGCCGTCCACCCGCAGCCCGCCGCGCACCCCGGGGGCGAGCAGCGGCTCCAGCCGGCGGCACTCCCGCCCGCTCAGCCACTGCGCGGCCAGGCCCAGCGAGGTCTGGAAGGCGTGCAGGTCGCGCAGGTCCGCCCGGTCGTCCGCGTCCAGCGCCACCGCGAGGGTGCCGCACGGCCGGTACCCGGCGTCCATGCCGGTGTCCGAGGCCAGTTCCGCGACGAGGTCCGGATACCGCGCCGCCGACGCCAGGTTGAGGTCGAGCAGTGTCTGCTCGCCGTACTGCAACTCGGTGACCGCGGCGAGCATCCCCGCCGCGACGTGGGCGGCGCCGCCGCCCGGCGAGGGGTCGGCCACCACCGTGGACAGCCCGCGCTGGGCGGCGCGCCACGCCGTCACCAGGCCGATGATGCCGCCCCCCACGACGAGGACGTCCGCTGTTCGGGTACGCATGAGTCTTCGCTGCTCCCTTCGCCGGCATGACCCGGATCAGGTTCGTACGGTCGGCGGCCGGCCAGCCGCCCTCTCAGCCCGGTGCGCCCGGGCTCCCGCGAATTCGCTTGCCGCCAGCTTAGCCGAGGGCCCCTTCCCGGCGGCCGCCGCCTTCGGCTGCCGTGCGGACCCCGCCCCGGCGCGGCGCCAACGCGCTAACGTGTCCCGGTGGACGAGCGTCGCGCAGTGATCGTGGGGGCCGGCATGGCCGGCGTGCAGACGGCCGTGGAACTGCGCCAGCAGGGCTGGCGCGGCCCCGTCACCCTGCTCGGGGACGAGCCGCACCCGCCGTACGACCGCCCGCCGTTGTCGAAGGCGGTGCTCCTCGGCGCGGAGGGCGGCGCCCTGGCCGACGTGCGCTTCGACGTCGACTTCCGTGCGCTCGGCGTGGAGTTGCGGCTCGGGGTGCACGCGCAGGCGCTGCGCGCCGAACAGCACCACCTGGTCACCGACGCCGGCCTGGTGGCCTACGACGCGCTCGTCCTGGCCACCGGCGCCTACCCGGTGGTGCTGCCCGGCACCGCCGGCCTGGCCGGCGTGCACCCGCTGCGCACCCTGGACGACGCCGCCGCGCTGCGCCCCGTGCTCGAACGGCGCGAGCACGTCGTGGTGGTCGGCGCCGGCTGGATCGGCGCGGAGTTCGCGACGGCGGCCCGGCAGGCCGGCTGCGAGGTGACGGTGGTGGAGGCCGCCGACCGCCCGCTGGCCGGTGTGCTGCCCGCGTCCGTCACCGCGCACATGACCGGCTGGTACGGCGAGGCGGGGGTGACCCTGCGGACCGGCACCACCGTGGCCGGGGTCGAGGCCGGCGGGGTGGTGCTCGCCGACGGCAGCCGGCTGGCGGCCGGCGCCGTGGTGGTCGGGATCGGCGCCCGCCCCGCCACCGGCTGGCTGGCCGGCTCCGGGGTGACCCTGGACCCCCAGGGCGCCGTGCGCGCGGACGAGCGGCTGCGGACCACCGCGCCCGACGTGTTCGCGGTCGGCGACTGCGCGTCCTTCCCCTCGGCCCGCTACAACCGGCGGCTGCTCGTCCACCACTGGGACAACGCGGTCCAGGGCCCGCGCACCGCCGCCGCGAACCTGCTCGGCGGCGAGGAGGCGTACGACCCGGTGCCGTACTTCTGGTCCGAGCAGTTCGGGCGGTTCGTGCAGTACGCCGGGTTCCACCGGGAGGAGGACACGCTGATCTCCCGGGGGGACCCCTCCGACGGCTCCTGGTCAGTGCTCTGGCTGCGCCGCGGCGTGCTGGTGGCGGTGCTGGCGGTGGGCCGGCCGCGGGACATGGCGCAGGCCCGGAAGCTGATCGCCGCGGGCTCCGCGCCGGACCCGGTGCTCGCCGCGGACCCGGCGGTGCCGCTGAAGTCCGCCGTGCCGCGCTGACGGCCGCCGGCCCCGCCGGTGGTCCCGCCCGTCCGGAGCGGCCGGCGGTACACGGCACCGTGACGGCTCAGCGCTGGGAGCGGTTGTCGGCCGTAGGTGGCACGCTTGTCCCGTGACTGTTTACTCGTCGGTTGACGCACGCATTGACGCTCTCGTCCCCTCCTGGCTCACCCTGCCCGAGGTCGCCGAGCGTCTCGGTCTGGAAGTGACCCGGATCCGGCCGCTGATCAAGGAAGGGCAGCTCATCGCGGTCCGGCGCGGGGAGAACAAGGTCCTGATGGTGCCGGGCGACTTCATCGGGGACGGGAAGATCGTCAAGGGGCTGCCGGGCACGCTGACGCTCCTGAAGGACGACGGGTTCACGGACGACGAGGCCCTGGAGTGGCTCTTCACGCCCGACCCGACCCTGCCCGGCACCCCGGCGAACGCGCTGCGCGAGAATCGCGGGACCGAGGTGAAGCGCCGCGCGCAGGCGCTCGCCGTGTAGCCCGCGCCCGCCGCGGGCCGCCCGCCGCGCCCGTACCCCGTCCGGGTCCGCGCGCGGCGGCGGCCCGCCCCGGGGCGCACCGACCCCGGGAGCCCGTGATGCCCACCCCGACTGCGTCCGCCCGCCTCGCCGACGCGCGGCTGTACCTCTGCACGGACGCGCGCACCACCCGCGGCGACCTCGCCGCGTTCGCGGACGCGGCGCTGAGCGGCGGCGTGGACGTCATCCAGCTCCGGGACAAGGGGATCGAGGCCCGCCAGGAGCTGGCCGCGCTCGACGTGCTCGCCGAGGCGTGCGAACGCCATGGCAGGCTGCTCGCGGTCAACGACCGCGCCGACGTCGCGCACGCGGCCGGCGCGGACGTGCTCCACCTGGGCCAGGACGACCTGCCGGTGCCCGCGGCCCGCGCCCTGCTCGGGCCCGATGTGCTGATCGGACGCTCCTGCCACGCCGAGGCGGAGGTGGACGCGGCGGCGGTCGAGCCCGGGGCGGACTACTTCTGCACCGGTCCGGTGTGGCCGACCCCGACGAAGCCGGGGCGGCCCGCGCCCGGGCTGGACCTGGTGCGCCACGCCGCCGCGCTCGGCACCCCGCGGCCCTGGTTCGCGATCGGCGGGATCGACCTCGGCAACCTTCCCGAGGTCCTCGCCGCCGGCGCCCGCCGCATCGTCGTCGTCCGCGCGATCACGGAGGCCCCCGACCCCTACGAAGCCGCTGCCGCACTGGCCCGTACGATCCGCCGCGCGGAGCCCTCGCCGGCCTGACGGCGCCCCTCCCGCTCCCACGGAAGGCGGTGCCCCCGAGGGGCGCGGGGGAACGGCGCGACCAGCCCGCCACGCCGGGGCGGGTCCCACCGGCCCCGAGGGGCTGTCGCCGGCGCACCCGGGCCGCCGGCCGGACCTCCGCGGCAGCGGGCACCCCGGGGCGGGGGCGGGGCACCTCGGGAAAGGGGCGCGGGGCACCCCCGGGGACGGCGGGACGCGCTAACGTGTGGTGGCCGCCACACGTTAGCCTGCTTGCATGGCCCTGGGGACTTCATCCACACGTACGGACCGCGCGACCACGATCCGTGAGCTGCTCGCGTCCGGCCACCGCTCCTACTCCTTCGAGTTCGCCGCGCCGCGGACGGAGAAGGGCGAGCGCACGCTGTGGAACGCGATCCGGCGGATCGAAGCGGTACGCCCGACCTTCGTGTCGGTCACCTACGGCGCGGGCGGCTCCTCCCGGGAGGGCACCGTGCGCGCCACCGACCGCATCGTGTCGGACACCACCCTCACCCCGTGCGCCCACCTGACCGCGGTGAACCACTCGGTCGCCGAGCTGCGCAACATCATCGGCCAGTACGCCGACGCCGGCATCCGCAACATCCTCGCGGTGCGCGGCGACCCGCCCGGCGACCCGATGGGCGAGTGGGTGGCCCACCCGCAGGGGCTGACCTACGCGGCCGAGCTGGTGCGACTGGTCAAGGAGTCGGGCGACTTCTGCGTGGGCGTCGCGGCGTTCACCGAGATGCACCCGCGCTCCACCGACCCGGCCGAGGACACCCGCCACTTCCTCGACAAGTGCCGGGCCGGCGCCGACTTCGCGATCACCCAGATGTTCTTCGACCCGGACGCGTACCTGCGGCTGCGGGACCGGGTGGACCGGGCGGGCTGCACCGTGCCGATCATCCCCGAGGTGATGCCGGTCACCAACGTCCGGCAGATCGAGCGGTTCTCGCAGCTCGGCAACGCCCCGTTCCCGCCCGACCTGGCCGAACGCCTCCTCGCGGTGCAGGACGACCCGGCGGCGGTGCGGGCGATCGGCATCGAGTTCACCACCGAGATGTGCCGGCGGCTGCTGGCCGAGGACATTCCGGGGCTCCACTTCATTACCCTTAACCACTCCACCGCATCGCTGGAGATCTACGAGAACCTCGGGCTGCACCAGCAGGCGGCGTGACCCCTAGGTGAGGAAGTGGGCACATGGGTTACTCGGTGCTCTACATCGCGTTCGGCATCGTCGCGCTGTGGCTGCTGGGCGAGGTGCTGTTGCAGTACAAGGCCCGGCTGCGCTGGCGGGTGCTCGCCTTCGCCGGGTTCCTCGGCCTGGTGGTCGGGGTCGCCGAGCGCAGCGTCGTGCTCATCCTGCTGGGCGCGGTGGCCTTCGGCACCGGGCAGAGCATGGTCACGCTCTCCTACAAGCGCGGGTTCTCCACGGGGTGGTCGATAGGCGGCCGCCCCGGCTCCAGCCGCCGCCGCAGGGCGGCGGGCACGCGCCCGGCCGAACCGGTGCTGGAGGTCGGCCCGATCGAGCCGGACGCCGACGACCCGGCCGGGCCGCAGCAGTCCGCCGAGGAGTTGGCGGGCGTCGGCGCCACCGCGGTGCACGACTTCTCCGCCCTGCCCGGTGACGGCCAGGACGGGTACGGCGCCGAGCAGGCGGTGTACCAGCCGATGCCCATGCTCGACGACAGCGGCGAGTACCCGCTCTACGACGGCCAGTCGACGTACACCCCCGACCCGTACACCAGCGGCGGCTACGAGGGGTACGGCGCGCAGGGCTACCAGAGCTGGACCGGGTACGAGCAGCAGCCGTCCTGGGAGCAGGGCCAGCACCAGGGCGGCCAGGGCGGCGGCTACCAGGAGCAGCCCGCGGCGGCCGCCGCGGCCGCCGCGTCCTACGGCTACGACCCGGACGAGTACGACGTGTTCGGCAACTCCCGCGGCACGGAGGGCAGCGCGTTCGGCGGCCAGGACACCGGGGGCGGGTTCGGTGGCCAGGACACCGGGGGCGGGTTCGGTGGCCAGGACACCGGCGGCGGGTACGGCGGCCAGGACGCCGGCGGGGACTGGCGGTTCCCGCAGCCCTACCCGCAGCAGCCCGCGGCCGAGCCGTACGGCGGCTACGGCTACGACCAGCAGGTGTACGACCAGCAGCAGGCGTACATCCCGCAGCAGCCGCACCAGCCGCCGTACGAGCAGCAGCACGGCCAACAGCCGCAGCAGCAGGAGGAGTACGCCGACCCGTACGACCCGTACCGCTACTGACCGGCGTCCGCCGCCGGACGGCCCCGGCGGTCGCCCAGCAGGGCGGGCAGCCGCGCCGCGGACAGGCCCAGGCCCGACGGGGTGGCCCACGGGTGCCGCGACGCCGGCGCGGCCGCCACGTGAGGGTAGTGCTCCAGCAGTGTCTCCTCCGTGTAGCGCGCGCAGCCCTCGTGCCAGGTGAGGATGCCGGCCATCCAGTCCCGCAACTCCTGGACGTAGCCGAGCAGGACCTCGCCGGCCTTCTCGTCGAGGTCGAACTCCGTCAGCAGCGTGGGCAGTTGGGTCTCGGTGATGTGCTGGAACTCCGCCATCCGGGCGGCCATCAGGTCCCCGACGACGTCCATCGCCTGCTGCGGCCCGCAGTCCAGGAAGTTCTGCACCACCAGCACCGCGTTGTGGATCTCGCCCTCGAACTCGATCTCCTTGCGGTAGGAGAACACGTCGTTGAGCAGGCAGGCGAAGTCCTGGGCGGCCACCTCCATGCCGCGCACCGGCCGGGAGCGGTAGACCTCGTCCGGCAGCGCGTCGCCGTGGCCGATCCGGGACAGGCTCATCGTCAGGTCCGAGCCGAAGGTCCTGCGGCGCATCTCGATGTAGTCCACCGGGTCCGGCACCCGGTTGAGCTTCTGGTTGGCCAGCTCCCACAGCCAGCTCTCGCACATCTCCTCGATCGAGGTGCGGAACCGCCGCCGCTCGGCCGGCGTCATCGGACCCGCGGTGCGCCGCCACAGGTCGGCGAGCGAGCGCTCCAGCGCCGTCAGTGGCGGCGGCACCGCGCCCGCGTCCAGCGGCATGAACAGCTTGAAGCGCTCGGTGGTGATCCGGGCCGCCGCCATGTCGCCGGCCCGGCCGAAGACGAGCGGGTAGTAGTCGTCGCCGTAGGTGCCCCAGGTCAGCCAGTCGGTCGTGAGGTCCAACTCCTCCCTCGACGCGGCCGGGTGGATGCCCGCCGCGCACAGCGCGAAGTCGTAGGCGGCGAGCTTCCTCCCGTTCCACAGGCCGCCCGGCACCGGGAAGCCCGGCTCGGCGTCCAGCAGGCCCATCCGTCCGCTCCAGTCCGCGTTGTGCGCGCGGGAGGCGTCCAGGTGCGGGCTGAGCGTCGTGGGGAACGGCATGGGCACCGGCGCCCGCCGCACCCAGCCGACCCGCTGGAACGGCGCGTGGCCGTAGGCGCGGGCGCGCTGCGGCAGCGTCGCGGCGAGCGAGCCGGCGATCTGCGCGGCCGAGGTGCCGATGCCGTTCGGCCCGGCGAGCACGCCCACCGCCCGCGCGCGGTCGTCCGCGCCGTTCATGTAGCGGCTGGAGCGCAGGTGCCACTCGTGGCCGCCGGACTGCCAGTCCTGGAGCCCCTTGACGTAGCCGAACACGGCCAGCCGCTGCGCCGGGTCGAGCCCGAACTCCTCGAAGAGCGGCTCCACCTCGGTGAACGCCGTGTGCTCGAACTGCTGGAGGCGCGAGGTCAGCAGGTCGTTCACGGCCTCCGCGGCCTCCTGGGGGGCCAGGTCGAGGAAGCGTTCCAGCACCAGTACGGCGTTGGACAGTTCGCCCTCGTCCTCGATCTCGCGCTGGTAGGAGAACAGGTCGTTGCGCAGGTGCACGGCGTCCGCGAAGCAGTCGCGCAGCACCCGCATCGGACGGCTCGCGGCGATCGCGTCGGGCACCTCGGCGCCCGCCGCGTGCTCGATCAGGTTCGCCGACCACGGCGCGCCGCCCACCTTGCGGCGCATCTCGATGTACTCGATCGGGTTCGACACCCGCCCGGTGCTGATGTTGGACAGCTCCCAGAGCGACTCCTCCAGCAGGTGCCGGGTGCTCTCGTGGAACCGCCGCCGGTAGCCGTGCGACATCCGCGGCACCGTCCGCCGCCACAGGTCGGCCAGCCCCGCCTCGACCTGGTTCGCCGGCTCCGGGACCTCCTGCGCGAGGTCCACCGGCATGAACGCCGGCAGCCGGTCCAGGTACGCCTTCGCGCCCGCCATGTCCGGGGTGCGCTTGAAGATGTCCAGGAAGTGGTCGTCGAAGAAGAACACCCACACGTACCAGTCCGTGACCAGGTCCAACTCCGGCCCCGAGGCGTCCGGGTGGGTGTACGCGCACAGCAGGGCGTAGTCGTGCGAGTCGAAGTCCGACTCGGCCCAGATGCCGGAGCCCTCGATCATCCCCATCTGCCGGGCCCAGTCCTTCGAGTGCCCGCGGGCGCGTTCGAGGTGGGGGTTCAGCCGCGCCGGGTACGGCACGTAGAACGCGGGCAGTTCGAAGGGCTGCGGCATCTCCGTTAAGACCTTCCGCTCAACCGATGACCTGTACAGCGCTCACGCTAGGTCGGCGCCCGCCGGCGTCGTGGGCCGGCAACGCCCTTTTCCGCCCGATGAGTTGAATTCCGCCGCTCGACGATTAACGATCTTGGTCCCGGGTCCGCGGTGCGGCGCGGCGCCGGCGGCGCGGCCCCGGGAGCCGTCAGCGGCTGCCGCCCGGGCCGCCGGCGACCAGGTCGGCCACGATCGCCGCCGACATCCCCGCGTGCGGGAGCCCGCCGCCCGGATGGGCCCAACCCCCCAGGAAGTACAGGCCCTTGAGCGCCGTCCGGTTGGGCGGGCGCAGAAGGGCGCCGCCGGCACCGGGCAGCGACGGGACCGGCACGCTGCCGCCGGCCGCCCCCGTCTCCCGCTCGACGTCCAGCGGGGTGCGGACCTCGCGCCACAACTCCCGCTCCCGCAGGCCCGGCACGGCCCGCTCCGCGACCTGGAGCATCCGCTCGGCGAAGGCGTCCGCGAAGCGGTCGGCGGACCAGTCCCGTCCGGCGCCGTGGCGCGCGCCCGCGGTGGCGTGCCGCGGCACCGTCGCCGTCACGGTGACCGCCTCGTGCCCGTCGTCCGGCCGGCCCGCCGGGTCGTCGGGCCGCAGCACGCCGACGGTCAGCGCGTCCGCCGCGGGCACCTCCGCCCGGCCGCGCCCGAACACCCAGTCCAGCGCGGCCCCGCGGTCCGCGGCGTGCACGACCGTACGGTGCGCCGTGCCGGCCGGGCGGGAGCCGCGCAGCGCCACGTGCACGGTGCAGCGCCCCGGCTCGTCCCGGGCCCCGGTCAGCGGGTCGCCGGTGGCCGCCGGGAGGGTCTCCTGCGGCAGGTACGGCAGCGGTACCGAGGCGGCCACCACGTCGGCGGCGGCGGTCGAGCCGTCGGTGAACCGCAGCCCTTGCACCTCGCCGCCGCGCACCTCCACGCCCGCCACCTCGGAGCCGAAGCGGAACTCCACCTTCCGGGCGCGGCAGCGGGCGTGCAGCGCGTCCGCCAGGGCCCGCATCCCGCCGCGGACGTACCACAGGCCGAACGACTGCTCCAGGTACGGCAGCACCGCCGCCGCGGCCGGCGCCGTCCGCGGGTCGAGCCCGTACGCCAGGGCGTACCACTCCAGCAGCGCGGCCGCCCGCGGGTCGCCGCCCAGCTCGTCGGCGGCCACCTCCGCCAGGTACGGCGGCCGCCGCCGCAGGCCCCTGCGGCGGCCCGGGTACGGGTCCCGTGCGAGCGGCCCCGGGTCGCCGGCCGGCTCCTCCAGCAGCGGCCTGCGCACCCCCTCCCAGACCTCGCGGGCCCGGACCAGCACGTCGCTCCAGCGCTCGCCGCCGCCCGGGCCGAACGCCGCGTCCAGCGCCCCGATCACCCCCGAGCGGGAGGCGTTGGGCAGCGACACGCCGGTGCCGTCGGCGAACAGGTGGCGGCCGGCGGGGTCCACCTGCGCCAGCCCGACGCACTCCTCCAGGGGCTCGCGGCCGGTCTTCACGAACAGGTCGCGGTAGACCGCGGGCAGCACCAGCAGGCCCGGGCCGGTGTCGAAGGCGAACCCGTCCCGCGTGTACCGCCCCACGGCCCCGCCGTAGGTCTCCGCACGCTCGTGCACCACGACCTCGTGCCCGCCCGTCGCCAGCCGCGCCGCCACCGCCATCGCGGCCATCCCCGCGCCCACCACCGCAATCCGTCCCATCCCGCGAGCGTATCCACGCCGCGCGCCCGGCCGTCCCCCCGGCCCCGCCCGCATACCTAGCCGCGCGGATGAGTACCTGTACGGATGGCGGGGCCCGGCGCGGCCGGAAGAGTGGAGCACGCGGACGGGGCGCACCCCGAACCCGCCGGCACGGGGCGGCGGAACCGGGCGTGCGGGCACCGTCCGCAACGGGGGTTGGCCCGCGGATCACCGAGCACATCGGTGGGCCGCGGAGCCGCCCACCCGTCCCTGGAGCAACCGCGACAGCGTCTCGTGCACGTCGTCGAGACTCCGCTCGGGCTGGAACGCCTGCCAGTCCAGCGCGGCGACCAGCACCATCCCGAAGAGCGCGGACGCGGTGAGCGGCACGTCGATCTCCCCGCTCACCTCGCCGCGCTCCACCGCCTCCCCGAGCACCTTCTCGACCACGGCGACGGCCTCCTGCCGGACCGCCATGAGCGTGTCCTGCCACGTGCGGTTGGTACGCCACAGCTCCGCCACGTAAAGCTGCGTGAAGGACGGGTAGCGCACGATGAACGCCAGGCCGGACCGGATCATCGCGTCCAGCGCGTCGACCCGGCTGTCGCCGCGGGCCGCGGTCTCGTCCGCGGCCCGCCGCAGCGACGCCGTCAACAGCCCGACACCGTGCCGCAGCAGCTCCTCGAACAGCACGTTCTTGCTGGCGAAGTTGTAGTAGACGGTCCCCTTCGCGACGCCGGCGCGCTCGGCGATCTCGTCGACCGTGGTGGCGGAGAAGCCCTGCTCGGCGATGAGGGTGACGGCGGCCTCGAAGAGCTTTCGCCGGGTCGCCCGGCGTCGTGCGGAGGTCATGGCCCCGATTCTGCCCGCACCGTGACGCCCGTGTTTCCACCGCGTCACGGCCGCGCGCACCCGGATACGCGCGTAGCGTCCGCAATCCGCGCAGGTCAGAGCCGATTGTCAGTGGTGGCACCGATGATGGGAAGCCGATGAGGAAGCAACGGAGAAAGGAGGCCGCCATGGCCCTACCCGCGATGCCGTCCATGCCGCCGACACCGTCCGTGCCCCCGCCGCCCGGGAGCTCCGGCGCCCCCGCCGGCCTCGGAAGCCCCGCCGACATCCACCCCGTGCTGCGCCGCGCCGGCGCGGCGCCCGCCGCACTCGACCTGCTCGCCCAGGCCCGCGCCGGGCTCGCCGAGGCCGCCCACCTCGACGCCCCGCACGAGCGGTACGCCACCGCCCACCTGGCCGCCCTGCGCACCGCCGCCGCCGTGCTCGCCGTCCGCGGCCGGCCCGAGCAGAGCCCCCGCAAGCGCGCCCGCATCCGCAGCGCGTGGGAGGTGCTGCCCGAGGTCGCACCCGAACTGGGCGAGTGGAGCGCGCTGTTCGCGGCCGGCGCCGAGCGCAGGGCGCGCGCCGACGCCGGCATACCCGCGGCCGCCGGCCCGCGCGACGCCGACGACCTGCTGCGCGCGGCCGGCATGTTCCTGCGCCTGGTGGAGCGCATGCTGCTGCTCCGGCCCGCCCCGGCCGGGACGGTGTCGGACACGTAGCGCCGCGGCCCGCCGGACCCGGGACGGGGAGCGCCGGACACGGCCTAGAGTTGGGGACGGGGCGGCGCCCACGCCGTCCGCCGCAGCAGCCAGCACCATCGCGAGGAGAGCCGCCCGCCATGTCCCGAGCAGGGTCCCGTCCAGGAGGGGTGGACCCGATCCGACCCCGTGCCAGCCTTCGTACCGCCGTGGTGTGGGAGGTCCTCCAGGGGGCCCTGGAACGGCGTGCCAAGGCCGCGGACCGACCTGCGCTCGACGTCCTCGACACCGGCGGCGGCACCGGGAACTTCGCGGTGCCGGTCGCCCGCCTCGGCCACCGCGTGACCGTCGTCGACCCCAGCCCGGACGCGCTGTTCGCCCTGGAGCGCCGGGCGGCCGAGGCCGGCGTCACCGACCGCGTCTCCGCCGTCCAGGGCGACGTGCACGGCCTGCTCGGTGTGGTCCGCCCCGGGGGGTACGACATGGTGCTGTGCCACGGCGTGCTGGAGTACGTCGACGACCCCGCCGAGGGCGTGCGGAACGTGGTGGACGCCCTGCGCCCGGCCGGCTCGCTCAGCCTGCTCGCCGCCGGCCGCGGCGGGGCGGTGCTGGCCCGCGCGCTGGCCGGCCACTTCGCCGAGGCCCAGCAGGCGCTGCTCGACCCGGACGGCCGATACGGCGCGGCGGACTCCCTGCCCCGCCGCTTCACCGCCGACGACCTGACCCGCCTGGTCACGGAGGCGGGGCTGCGCACCGCCTCCGTGCACGGGGTGCGGGTCTTCGCCGACCTGGTGCCCGGGGTGCTGGTGGACACCGAGCCCGGCGCCGCCGAGGCGCTGCTGCGGCTGGAGCTGGCGGCGGCCGAGGACCCGGGCTTCCACTCCGTCGCCACCCAGCTCCACGTCCTCGCCGAGCGCGACTGACCCGTCGGGGCCGGACGCCCCCGGGCGAAGGCCCGCCGGAGCCCGGCCGGCCCTGTCGCGGAGTCCGTCACAGCCCCGCCCACGGCGTCATTCCTCACCGTATGCTGGCATGACGTGACGCTCGGCGGGGAAGAAGTGCCCCGTCGGATTGGCGCAGTGGGGTGGGTTTCACGGACCGGATTCCCGCCTATCCTGAAAGGGTCGGACCCGGTCGCGGCCCCGCGCGACCGACGAGTAGGAGGTCTCCGTGCCGCTCTCGGAGCACGAGCAGCGCATGCTCGAGCAAATGGAGCGAGCGCTGTACGCCGAAGATCCCAAGTTCGCGTCGGCGCTCGAGGGAAACGGAGTGCGCGCGTTCACCCGTCGTCGGGTCTACCTGGCCGTGCTCGGCTTCCTGTGCGGGATCGGGCTGCTCATGGGCGGCATGGTCGCGCAGCAGTCCTGGCTCGGTGTCGTCGGGTTCCTGGTGATGCTCGCATGTGCCGTGCTCGCGGTCACCGCCTGGCGCCGCGCCAACCGGCCTCCGGAGGCCGGGCCCGCCGCGATCCCCGGCCACTTCGGTCGCCGCTTCGGGGCCCGCCGCCGCCAGCAGCGCCGCGGCAAGGTGATGGACCGCATCGAGGAGCGGTGGCAGCGCCGCCGCGACCAGCAACAGGGCCAGTGAGCCGTCGCAGGAAGGGCGCGACCCCGGTGGGGGCCGCGCCCTTCCTCGCGGTGTCCGGGCTCCGGAGGTCCGGGCGCGTCCCGTCCCGTCCCCTCCCGCGCCGTCGGTGCGCCGCACAGCCGACCCGGTGAGGACTCGGCTTCCTACGACGGCCAGGCGCCGCGCCGGCCGGCGGTGTGACGACCGGGTCCCGCGCTGATCGGCCGCCCCTGTGCGGGCCGCCCGCACCACGTCCGCGGCCGGTCCCGGCGCCTCGACGCGGACTCCGGCTCTCGAAGCCGTACGACCCGGCCCCGGCCCTGCGCGGACGCCGGCCCGCCCCGCACCTGCGCGGACGCCAGCCCGCCCTGCCCCTGCGCGGACCCCGGCCGGCACCGGCCTCGGGGCGCGCCGGCCCGGCCCTGAGGCTCGTACGGCTCGCCCCGCTGCGGCGGTGACGCGTCCGGCCGGACCGACCCTAGGACGCCTCCCGCGCCGCCCTCCGGCGCAGCGGCGCGGCCAACCGCTGCACGGCGGCCCGGGTGCGCCCGGTGAACGCCGCCCAGCGGGCGGACAGCGCCCATCCGACCCTGGCCGCCGAGCGCGGCAGCAGGGCGGCCCGGAGCCGGCCGCGGCGGTTCGTGCCCGCCTTCAGCCCCCGGCGGACCCGCTGGACGTCGTCCGCGAGCCCGGTGGCCGGCCGGGGCCGCGCGGCGTAGAGCGTCTGCTCCACCGCCGTGGCGAGCCGGGCCGCCGACTCGGCCGGCTCGCCCTCCAGGTGCCCGTCCCGCACCAGCCGGGCCATCGCCCGGCGCGGTGTCTCCGAACCGTCGGGCGGGATGCCGTAGTCCCAGCCGGTGTCGACGACTTCCCGCCACGCGGACAGCGCGAGTCCCTCCACCCGGTCCCCGCCGCCGAGCCGGCGTCTGCGCAGCCGCGAGCGCCACAGCACCGGCGCGGTGGGCAGCAGCAGGACCAGCAGCGCGGCGAGCGCGATCAGCGCCGCCCGGCCGCCGCCGAAGCCGCCGCCGGATCCGCCGCTCGCCGGCAGCGCCGCCTGCGAGCAGCCGGTGCCGTCCGCGGTGGTGCCCGGCGCGCAGCTCTGCGTCGGGGCGGGCGTGTCGGTCGTGGCGGGCGCCGAGGTGTGCGGCGCGACGTCCTGGTCGCCGGAGCCGCCGGTGGGCGTCGTGCTCTGCGTGTAGTCGGGCGCGCTGCCGCGGTACGGCGTCGGCTCGAACCGGGTCCAGCCGATGCCCTCGAAGTACAGCTCGGGCCAGGCGTGCGCGTCCTTCAGGCCCACCGTCATCAGGCCGTCGCCGTCGGCGGCGGGTGAGCCGGGCGTGAAGCCGATCGCGACCCGGGCCGGAATGTGCAGGGTGCGGGCCATCGCCGCCATGGTGAAGGCGAAGTGGACGCAGAAGCCCTCCTTCGTCTGGAGGAACCGGGCGATCGCGTCCACCCCGGTGCCCGCCTTGGCCTGCGTGTTGTACACGAACTGGCCGGAGGTGAAGTAGTTCTGGAGGTCGACGGCCTTCTGGTAGTCGTTCGTGGCGCCCTTCGTCTCCTGCAGGGCGGTCTGCTTGACGATCGCCGGCAGCGAGCTGGGCACCTGTTCGTACTGCTCGGCGATCCGGCCGGTGGCCTCGGGGGCCTGGGCGAGCTGCTGGGCGGTCGGCTCGACCTCCATGCTGGTCACGGTGTAGCGCTGGCCGGCGGCGGTCTGGCCGTGCTCGCCGACGAGCATCCGGCCCTCGGGCTGGTACTTCCAGTCGCCGGTGGTCCGCACGCTCGTCGCGGGGAACGGCACCGGCAGCATGCTCTGCACGTAGCTGTCGTCGACCTGGACCCGGGTGGTGGCGGTCGTGTACTTCACGTCGGCGGCCATCCCCTGCGGGCGCGGCAGCTCGGTCGGCAGGGCCTCGGTCGGCAGGTCCGAGGGCACCCACTGGGTGCCGTCGAACTTGTCCAGCGCCGCGATCCGCAGGTACATGTCCGAGGCGGGCTTCGCGCTGGTGCTGTAGGTGAGCACCTCGCTGTTGCTCGGCTGGTTCAGGTTGTCCTGGAGGGCGGCGATCAGGTTGACCGAACCGCCGCGGCCGCCGAGCCCGCTGCCGCCGTGCCCGGAGGTGTCCAGCAGGCCGTCGCCGAGCGAGGGCAGCGCTGCGGGCGCGATCAGCGCGATGCCCAGCGCCATCACGCCGATCCGCCGGGCGCCGCGCACCGGAGTGGGCCGGGGCTGGCCGAACTGGCCGCCGCTCCACGCGCCGGGCGGCGGCGCGCTGCTGAACACCCGGCCCCAGCGGGACATCCGGTCCCGGCCCTCGGCGAGCAGCAGCAGGAGGTAGCCGGCGGCGGCCAGCAGGAAGTACAGCCATGCCGCGCTGCCGCTGTCCAGACCGGCGGCGACGGAGTACAGCGCGAGCAGCGGCAGCCCGGCCGGGGCTGCGCTGTTGTAGGTCACGGCCATCGCGTCGACCGCGAGCGCCACGATCGTCACGCCGCCGACCAGCAGCATCCTGATGCCGGGGCTGACCGGCGCCGGGATCGAGTAGTTCGAGACGTCGGTGATGCCCTGCTGGACCACCTGTCCGAGCTGCTGGAGGGCCTGCGGACCGGGCAGCACCCCGCCGAGGGCCTGCTGCGAGGCGAACATCACCGTGAGCACGACCAGCGACACCACGGCCTGCACCAGCACCGTCAGCGGCCTGGCCAGCGGCACCCGGCGGCATCCGGCACCCACCGCCGCCTGGAGGAGGACCACCAGCAGCGCCTTGCCGTACCAGGTGCTGCTGTCGGTCAGCGGCAGCAACGCGGCGGCGGCCAGCAAGGAGGCCACCACCGCGCACACCGTGAGCCGTGCGCGTCCGCTCATCCCGCCGCTCCCGCTCCCCGCGGCGCCTGCTCGGCCCGCGCCTGCTGCTGCGTCTGCTCGCGTGACCGGTAACGGTCCGCCTGCTGCCAGAGTTCCGGCAGTGAGGCACCCGGCCGCACCTCCACCACGCTCCACCCCGCCTCGCGCAGCACTCGCACCGCGCGTTCGGTGCTGTCCGGCTCCCCGCCGTCGGCGCCCGGCTGCACCGCCGACAGTTCGGGGCCGGGACGCCCGCCCAGCTCGCGGGCCAGCCAGTCGTCGCTGTCCAGCACGAACGCCACCGCGCCGCCGGCCCGCTGCCGCATCCGCGCGATGGTGGCCGCCTGCTCCTGGTAGAGGTCGCCGAAGAAGCCCACCAGCAGGCCCTCGCCGCCGGTCCGCAGCACGTCGTAGGCCCCGGCCAGGTCGTCGCCGTCGGAGTGGTCGACCACCGCGAGGGTGTCCAGCAGCAGCCCGGCCATGTCGCCGGAGTCGGCGCCGAAGCCGGAGCTGCCCTCGGGCCCCGGCACGCTGCTGCCGGTGTCGGTCAGCAGCCGCACCGCGAAGCCGCGCTCCAGCATGTGCGTGGCCACCGACGCGGCGCCGGACACCGCCCACTCGAAGGCGGAGTCGGGTCCGGCGCCGAAGTAGGCGTCCCGGCGGGTGTCCAGCAGCACCGTGCAGTGCGCGCGGTGGGGCTGCTCCTCGCGGCGCACCATCAACTCGCCGTACTTCGCGGTCGACCGCCAGTGCACCCGGCGCAGGTCGTCGCCGTGCCGGTAGCCGCGCGGGATCACGTCGTCGTCGCCGGCCAGCGCCAGCGCCCGGGTGCGGCTCTCGCCGTATCCCGAGGACTCGCCGGCCAGCCGCACCGGCGGCAGCGGCTCGACCCTGGGCACCACGGTGAGGGTGTCGAAGGCGCTGAAGGACCGGGTCAGCTCGACCATGCCGAAGGGGTCGGTCAGCCGGAGCTGGAGCGGCCCGAGCGGGTAGCGGCCGCGCAGGTCGGAGCGGACCCGGTAGGACACCTCGCGGTGGCCGCCGGGCTCCACCCGGTCCAGCACGAACCGGGGCCGCGGCCCGAGGACGTAGGGCACCCGGTCCTGGAGCATCAGCAGGCCGGTGTGCATCCGCGAGACGTTGTCCACCCGCAGGTGCACCCGGGCCTCGGACATCGCCGGGACCCGGGAGGGCGCCAGCCGGCGGCTGCCGGCCACCCGGTAGCGGGTGCGGTACAGCACGGCCACGCACACCAGCGGCAGCGCGGCCAGCAGCAGTCCGACCCGCAGCAGGTCGGACTGGCCCAGCACGTAGGAGCAGGCGGCCGCGGCCACCCCGGCGGCGACGAACGACCGGCCGCGCGTGGTCAGGCCGCCCAGCGCCCGGCGGAAGCCGCCCGGCGGCCGCTCGTCGGCGGGCCCGGCCCCGGCCCCGCCCGGCGGTCGCTGCTGCCCCGCGTACGGCCCCTGGGCCTGCTGCGCCGTGTACGGCCCCGGCGGCGCGTACGACCCGGGCGGCGCGTACGACCCGGCGTGCGGCCCCGGGGCCGGCCGGCCCGTGTACGGCCCCTGGGCCTGCTGCGCCGTGTACGGCCCCGGCGGCGGAGCCGCGTACGGTCCCGGGTGCGGTCCGGGGTACGGTCCCGCGGGCTGCGGCGGTGCGGTCGGAGCCGCCCCGGGCGGCCGGGAGCCCGGCGGGGGAGGGACCGGGCCGGCGGGCGAGCCCATCACAGGCCCCGCGTGTCCGGCATGCCCTGGGGCTGTCCGGCCGGCCGCTGCGGCCAGCCGGCGACGCCGGCCGCACCGCCCGCGGCCGGGTCCGGCACCGGCACGCGCTGCACGATCTCGGCCACCACCTGCTCCGGCGTGCGCCGGTTGAGCTGCGCCTGCGCGGTCGGCAGCAGCCGGTGCGCGAGGACCGCGGAGGCCAGCGCCTGCACGTCGTCGGGCAGGACGTACTCGCGGCCGTCCAGGGCCGCGGAGGCGCGGGCGGCCCGCACCAGGTGCAGGGTGGCGCGCGGGGAGGCGCCCAGCCGCAGGTCGGGGTGGCTGCGGGTGGCGCCCACGAGGGCCACCGCGTAGCGGCGGATCGGATCGGCGACGTGCACCTGCCGGACCGCCTCGATCAGCTTCACGATGTCGTGCGCGTGCGCGACCGGCTGGAGGTCGTCCAGCGGGGAGACCCCGCCGTGCACGTCGAGCATCTTCAGCTCGGCCTCGGGGCTCGGGTAGCCGATCGAGACCCGGGCGGTGAAGCGGTCCCGCTGCGCCTCGGGCAGCGGGTAGGTGCCCTCCATCTCCACCGGGTTCTGGGTGGCGATCACCATGAAGGGGCTGGGCAGTTCGTAGGTGGTGCCGTCGATGGTGACCTGGCGCTCCTCCATCGACTCCAGCAGCGCCGACTGCGTCTTCGGCGAGGCCCGGTTGATCTCGTCGCCGACCACGATCTGGGCGAAGATCGCGCCCGGCTTGAACTCGAAGTCCCGCTGCTGCTGGTCGTAGACGCTCACGCCGGTGATGTCCGAGGGCAGCAGGTCGGGGGTGAACTGGATACGCCGGACGGAGCAGTCGATGGACCGCGCCAGCGCCTTGGACAGCATGGTCTTTCCGACGCCCGGCACGTCCTCGATCAGCAGGTGGCCCTCGGCCAGCAGGACGGTCAGTGCGATGCGTACGACGTCGGGCTTGCCCTCGATCACGTTCTCCACGCTCCGGCGCACCCGCTCCGCGGTCGTGGTCAGATCGCTCAGTTCCGCTCGAGCGTCAAAGGTCGTCACCCGGTACTCCTCGGCCTGTTCCATTGGGGCCCCAGGGCCTCGGTCGTCCCTGGACCGCGGCCCTCCCCGACTGCGCAACGCCCGCCGGAGGCGAGACGTGCCGCACCCTGCATTCTTCCCTCACGGGGAGGGCCACGTCACTCGCCTGCCGTTACTTGTTCGTGATTTCCCGCAGCAGGCCGGTGTGCACGTCGAAGACGAAGCCGCGCACGTCGTCGGTGTGGGCGAGGAACGGGGAGGTGCGGACGCGGGCCATCGACTGCCGCACGTCCTGGTCGATGTCGGTGAACGCCTCGACCGCCCAGGTGGGGCGCTGGCCGACCTCGTGCTCCAGGTCGGTGCGGAAGTCCTCGGTGATGGTCTGCATGCCGCAGTTGGTGTGGTGGATCAGTACGACGGAGCGGGTGCCGAGGGCCCGCTGGCTGATGGCGAGGGAGCGGATGGTGTCGTCGGTGACGACACCGCCCGCGTTGCGGATGGTGTGGCAGTCGCCCAACTCCAGGCCGAGGGCCTTGTGCAGGTCCAGCCGGGCGTCCATGCAGGCGACGACGGCGACCCTCAGGACGGGCGCGGCGCCCATGCCGGGGTCGGTGAACTGCTCGGCGTAGCGCCGGTTGGCCTCGACCAGCCGGTCGGTCACCGGGGCGTCGGCGCCCGGTGCGGTGCCGGGGGCGGGGGGGTTCGCGGGGGCGCTGGCATCTATCGACATGTCTATGACGGTATCCGAGCCGCGCGGCCGCGCACGGGCGCACCTCCCGCGGCAGGCGGCGTGCGGGGTGCGGACCCGGGCGTACACAGGGGCGCACACGGCGTATGAGGGGGCGCGCCCGGGCGCGGCCGCCGTTGACGGTGGGGCATGGTGGAGTAAAGTGGCGCGAAGTGGTGCCGTCTGCGGGAGGTGTGCGGTGTTCCTGGGATTCCTCGGGACGTACACGCCGCGGCTGGACGACAAGAACCGGCTGGTGCTGCCGTCGCGCTTCCGCGAGCAGCTCGCCGACGGACTGGTGATCACCCGCGGGCAGGAGCGCTGCCTGTACGTGTGGCCGGTCGAGGGCTTCCGGGCCGCCACCGAGCGGTGGTCCGGCGCGCCCCTCACCTCCAAGGCCGCCCGCGACTACCTGCGGGTGCTGTTCGCGGGCGCACACGACGAAGTGCCGGACAGGCAGGGCCGGGTGACGGTCCCGCAGCCGCTGCGGGACTACGCGGGCCTGGTCCGCGAGTGCGCCGTGATCGGGGCGAACACCCGGGTGGAGATCTGGTCGGCGGAGGCGTGGGAGCGGTACCTGGCCGCCCAGGAAGACACCTTTTCGGCCCTGTCACAGGAGGTCGCGACCGGATTACTGTGAGCGCGGCCCCGCCACGACGCGGACGCGCACCCCCCTCGTCCCGCCCCACCCGGGCGCGGACGCGCGGCCCGGCCTCCTCCCGCTCCCGGCTCCGCTGGCACCACTTCCCCGGTGCCAGGGGCGCGTCTTCCTTCGAGCGGGCGGGGACCAGGTTCCGCGTCCACCGAGCCGTTGCCGGCCGTAGCGTGTCCGTCGTGCTTGTCTGGCAGCCGGCGCCCGTATCGTCGGACGCCCCGGCCGACCGTCAGACCGCTCCACCGTCCCACCGCTCGACCGTCCCACCGTCCGACGCCGTTCCCGATCCCCACCGCGCGACGCCGTCCCTACCGTTCGATAAGGGCCCCATGAGCAACCCGTCCCCGTCCCCGCGGCACATTCCGGTGATGCTGCGGCGCTGCCTCGACCTGCTGGCCCCCGCGCTCGCGCTGCCCGGCGCCGTCGTGGTCGACGCCACGCTCGGACTCGGCGGGCACAGCGAGGCGCTGCTCACCACCTTCCCGTCCTGCCGGCTGGTGGCGGTGGACCGCGACCCGGTCGCGCTGAAGCTCGCCGGCGAGCGGCTCGCGCCGTTCGGGGAGCGCGCCACCCTCGTGCACGCGGTCTACGACGAGCTGCCCGAGGTGCTCCGGCGGCTGGGGGTGCCGCGGGTGCAGGGCGTGCTCTTCGACCTCGGGGTGTCCTCGATGCAGCTCGACGAGGCCGACCGCGGCTTCGCCTACGCCCAGGACGCCCCGCTGGACATGCGGATGGACCAGTCCACCGGGATCAGCGCCGCCGAGGTGCTGAACACCTACCCGCCCGGCGAACTGGTGCGCATCCTGCGGGCGTACGGCGAGGAGAAGTTCGCCCGCAAGATCGTGGACGCGGTGGTGCGCGAGCGGGAGCGGGAGCCGTTCAGCGGCAGCGCGCGGCTGGTCGAGCTGATCCGGCAGGCGCTGCCGCAGGCGGCCAAGCGGACCGGCGGGAACCCGGCCAAGCGCACCTTCCAGGCGCTGCGGATCGAGGTCAACGGCGAACTGTCGGTGCTGGAGCGGGCCGTGCCCGCGGCGGTGGCCGCGCTCGCGGTCGGCGGCCGGATCGCCGTGCTGTCCTACCAGTCGCTGGAGGACCGGCTGGTCAAGCAGGTCCTCGCGGCCGGTGCCGCGCACTCCGCGCCGCCGGGGCTGCCGGTGGTGCCCGAGCAGTACCAGCCCCGGCTGAAGCTGCTGACCCGCGGCGCCGAACTGCCGGACGAGGACGAGATCGCCGGGAACCGGCGGGCCGCACCGGCCCGGTTGCGCGGCGCCGAACGCATCCGGGAGGACGTGCGATGAGCGGTGGCACCGGAGACGGCGGGCGGCGCACGGGCCGCGTCAGCGTGCGCGACGCGGTGCGCGGCAGCGCGCTGGGCGCCCGGCTGGGCGCCCGGCTGGGTGCCGGGCGGTCCGCAACCGCGCGGCGCACCCCGTTCGTCGTCCTGGTCGTGACGCTGCTCGCCGGGGGACTCATCTCGCTGCTGATGCTCAACTCCGCGCTGAACCGGGACTCCTTCAAGCTGGACAAGCTCCAGGACCAGACCACGCACTACACCGACCAGCAGCAGCAGCTCCAGCAGGAGGTCGACGGCTACTCCGCGCCCGGTTCGCTGGAGAAGCGGGCCCGCGAGCTGGGCATGGTGCCCGGCGGCGACCCGGCCTTCCTCGACCCGAACGGCAAGGTCCAGGGCACCCCCTCGCCAGCCACCGCCCCGCCCGCGCCCCCGCCGACCACGCCCGCGGCGCCGACCACGCCCGCCGCGCCGACCGGCACCCCGGACCCCTCCGGCACGGCTGCCACCTCCGGCGCGGCCGGCACGTCCGACACGGCTGCCACCTCCGGTACCCCCGGCACGTCCGTGCCCGGCACGTCCGGCACCCCGAGCGGCGCGACCGCGAACACCTCGGCCGCCACGAACACCTTGAACTCCTCGACGCCGCAGACCACCCCGACCTCGGCGACCACCTCGACGTCCGGGGCGACGGCGACGACCTTCCCGGCCCCCACCACCCCGACCTCCGGCAGGTGAGCGCGTGACCCCTCGCGACGACGCAGACCGCCCGCGCGGCGACGGCCCCCGGCGGCCGTCCTCGACCGGCGCCTCCGGCGGTGCGGGCCGCGACGCCCGGCGCGGCGGGCCGCGGGACGCCGCGCCGCGCCCGCAGCCCCGCCGTACCGCCCGTCCGGCGGCCCCCCGCTCCGACGCCGACCCCGCGGACGGCGGCCGGCCGCGCGCCTCCCGCGTGCCGCGCCCGGGCGGCGGCGCGGGCCGCGCCGACCGGGGCGGGACCTGGCGGGCCGACCCGGTGCGCCCCGTCGGCCGGGCCGCCGCGCTGCGCCGGACCCGGCCCGGCGGCCCGCGGGCGGTGCGGCTCGGCGCGGTCCGGCCGCGGCTGCGGCTGGTCGGGGTGGTGCTGACGCTGGTGATGTCCGTGTTCGTGGTGCGGCTGCTCCAGGTCCAGGCCGTGGACGCGTCCGCGTACGCCGCCAAGGCGGCGGTCAACCGCTGGGTCACCCACGAGGTCACCGCCGACCGCGGCACCATCACCGACCGGTCCGGGGTGGACCTGGCGACCACCGTGGACGCCTTCGACATCACCGCCGACCCGTACCTGTTCACGCCCGCGCAGGCGAAGGTGAAGGACGCGCCGCAGCAGGCCGCCCAGCTTCTCGCGCCGATCGTCGGCGGCGACGCCACGAAGATCGCCCAGCAGCTCGCCACCCCCAAGTCCCGCTACCAGATCATCGCCCAGCAGCAGTCGCCGCAGGCGTGGAACCAGATCCAGGACCTCAAGTCCACCCTGGCCGCCAAGGCCGCCGCCGGCCAGGGCGCCGACGTGCTGGCCGGGATCTTCGACGTGCCGCACTCCAAGCGGGTCTACCCGGCCGGCGACCTGGCCGCGGGCGTCATCGGCTTCGTCAACAGCCAGGGGCAGGGCGCGGGCGGCCTGGAGTCCATGCTCGACAAGGAACTCGCCGGGAAGAACGGCAAGATCCGCTACGCGCAGTCCGACGGCCGCCAGGTGCCCACCGCCGGCAGCCAGGAGCAGCCGGCCGTGCCCGGCACCGACGTGCAGCTCACCCTCGACCGCGACATCCAGTGGGCCGCGCAGAGCGCCATCACCCAGCAGGTGCAGAAGTCCAAGGCGGACCGCGGCTACGTCGTGGTGCAGGACCCGCGGACCGGCCAGGTGCTGGCGATGGCCGACGCGCCCGGCTTCGACCCCAACGACCTGTCGCACGCCGACAGCGCCGCCCTCGGCAACGCCGCCATGCAGGACGCCTACGAACCGGGCAGCGTCAGCAAGCTGATGTCGATGTCCGCGATCGTCGACACCGGCACGGCCACCCCCACCACCCGCGTCACGGTGCCCGGCACCCTGCCGCGCGCCGACCGGATCTTCCACGACGACGTCGACCACGGCACCTGGTACCTGACCCTCAACGGGGTGCTCGCCAAGTCCAGCAACATCGGCACGATCGAGGCCAGCGGCCAGCTCGGCAAGACCCAGGCGCAGGCCAACCAGGTGCTCTACTCCTACCTGCGGAAGTTCGGCATCGGCCAGCCCAGCGGCATCGGCTTCCCCGGGGAGACCCCCGGCATCCTCGCCAAACCCCAGGACTGGAACGCCTCCCAGCAGTACACCATCCCGTTCGGGCAGGGCCTGTCGGTCAACGCGCTCCAGGCCACCTCGGTCTACTCCACCATCGCCAACGGCGGGGTACGGGTCGAGCCCAGCCTGATCCGCGGCACCACCGGCCCCGACGGCCGGTACGTGCCGGCCGCCGCCCCGAAGAAGACCCGGGTGGTGTCGGCGAAGACCGCCAGGACCGTCTCGCAGATGCTGGAGTCGGTGGTCGGCAGCGAGCAGGGCACCGGCATCAACGCCCGCATCGACGGCTACCGGGTGGCCGGCAAGACCGGTACGGCCAACCGGGTGGACCCGACGACCGGCCGCTACAAGGGCTACACCTCCTCCTTCCTCGGCTTCGCGCCGGCCGACAAGCCGCGGGTGACGGTCTCGTGCGTGATCCAGAACCCGACGAAGGGCAGTTACTTCGGCGGCGACATCTGCGGCCCGGTCTTCAAGCAGGTCATGCAGTTCGCCCTCAAGTCCCTGGGGGTGGCCCCCTCCGGAGCCCCCGCGCCGAAGCTGCCGGTCACCTGGGACCCGGCGGACCCGGCCACCCACGACAAGAAAGTCGGGTGATCACCATCGGCAGCCGACCCCTCCCGCCCGCGCCCCCCGCGGCCGGCGACAGCACCGGCCGTGACGGCGGCCGTTTTGGCCCGGACCCCGGCTCGCCCGGTACTCTCGCGGCCGTGCCCACAGCTCATCAACCCACCCTCAGACCACCGGGCGCCCCGCGCCCGGCCCACGTGCGCCCCACGCCGCTGGCCGACCTCGCCCGCCGCCTCGACCCGGACGCCGCCGCGGACCCGGCGGCGGACGGCGGCCCCCGGGTCACCGGCATCACGCACGACTCCCGCGCGGTCCGGCCCGGCGACCTGTACGCGGCCCTGCCCGGCGCCCGCGTACACGGCGCCGACTTCGCCGCGCAGGCCGCCGGAGCCGGCGCGGTGGCGGTGCTGACCGACCCGGCCGGCGCCACGCGCGCCGCCGCGACCGGCCTGCCCGTGCTCGTCACACCCGACCCGCGCGCCGAGATGGGCGAGCTCGCCGCCGCCGTCTACGGCCGGCCCGGCGAGGCCATGCTGCGGATCGGCATCACCGGCACCTCCGGCAAGACCACCACGTCCTACCTCGTCGAAGGGGGGCTGCGCGCCGGCCACGCCGCCGGCCGCACCGGGCTGATCGGCACCGTCGAGACCCGGATCGGCGACGAGCGGATCAAGAGCGAGCGCACCACCCCCGAGGCCACCGACCTCCAGGCGCTGTTCGCGGTGATGAGCGAACGCGGCGTGGACGCGGCGGTCATGGAGGTCTCCAGCCACGCCCTCATCCTCGGCCGCGTCGACGGCACCGTCTTCGACGTCGGGGTCTTCACCAACCTCAGCCCGGAGCACATGGAGTTCCACTCCGGCATGGAGGACTACTTCCAGGCCAAGGCGCGGCTGTTCACGCCGGCGCGCAGCCGTCTGGGCGTGGTCAACCTCGACGACGAGTACGGCCGCCGGCTCGTCGCGGAGGCCGGCGTGCCGCTGGTCACGTTCTCCGCGGACGGCAGCCTCGACGCCGACTGGCGGGCCGAGGACGTGCAGGCCGGCCCGATGGACAGCCGCTTCACCGCGATCGGCCCCAAGGGCGAGCGGGTGCGGGCGGTGGCACCGCTGCCCGGCCCGTTCAACGTCGCCAACACCCTCGCCGCGCTGGCCGCGCTGGCCGCCGCCGGGCTCGACCCGCAGACCGCCGCCGACGGCATCGCCGCCGTCCCCGGCGTGCCGGGCCGGCTGGAACGGGTCGACGCGGGCCAGCCCTACCTCGCGGTCGTGGACTACGCCCACAAGACCGACGCCGTCGAGTCGGTGCTGCGCGCGCTGCGCACCACCACCGACGGCCGTATCCACGCCGTGCTCGGCTGCGGCGGTGACCGGGACGCCACCAAGCGCGGCCCGATGGGCGCGGCGCTCGCCCGGCTCGCCGACACCGCCGTGCTCACGTCCGACAACCCCCGCTCGGAGGACCCGCTGCGGATCCTCACCGCGATGCTCGCCGGCGCGGCGGACGTGCCGGCCGGGCAGCGCGGACACGTCATCGTCGAACCCGACCGGGCCGCCGCGGTGGCCGCCGCCGTCGCGCTCGCGCGGCCCGGCGACATCGTGCTGGTGGCCGGCAAGGGCCATGAGCAGGGCCAGGACATCGCCGGAGAGGTGCGCCCCTTCGACGACCGAGAGGTGCTGCGCGCCGCGATCGATAAGGACCGACAAGAACAGTGATCCCCCTCACCCTCGCCGAGGTCGCACGCGCGGTCGGCGGGAGCACGCACGACATACCGGACAGTGCGCTACGCGTCACGGGCCCGGTGGTCAGGGACTCCCGCGAGGTGGTTCCCGGCTCCCTGTTCGTCGCGTTCGCCGGAGAGCGCTCGGACGGCCACGACTTCGCCGCCAAGGCGGTCGCCGACGGCGCGGTGGCGGTGCTGGCCGCCCGACCGGTCGGCGTCCCCGCCGTCGTGGTGGACGACGTCCAGGCCGCGCTGGGCTCGCTCGCCCGGCACGTCATCGAGCGGCTGGGCGCGACCGTGGTGGCGCTGACCGGCTCGGCCGGCAAGACCAGCACCAAGGACCTGCTCGCACAGCTCCTGGAGCGCCTGGCACCCACCGTGTGGACGCCCGGCTCGTTCAACAACGAGATCGGGCTGCCGCTGACCGCCCTCAGCGCCGACGAGGGCACCCGCCACCTGGTGCTGGAGATGGGCGCCCGCGGCATCGGCCACATCGCCTACCTGACCGGGCTCACCCCGCCCCGGATCGGCCTGGTGCTCAACGTGGGCAGCGCGCACATCGGCGAGTTCGGCGGCCGCGAGCAGATCGCCCAGGCCAAGGGCGAACTCGTCGAGGCCCTGCCGAGCGCGGCCGAGGGCGGCGTCGCCGTGCTGAACGCCGACGACCCGCTGGTGAGTGCCATGCGCACCCGAACCACGGCGAAAGTGGTGACCTTCGGCGAAGCCCCCGAAGCGGACGTACGCGCCGAGAACGTGACGCTCAACGCCACCGGGCAGCCGTTCTTCACCCTGCGCACACCCTCCGGGTGCGCCGAAGTGACCTTGCGCCTGTACGGTGAGCATCACGTGTCGAACGCGCTCGCCGCGGCCGCCGTCGCCCGTGAACTCGGCATGCCTGTCGAGGAGATCGCCACCGCGCTCTCCGCGGCCGGCTCGCTCTCGCACTGGCGGATGGAGGTCACCGAGCTTCCCGACGGCGTGACGGTCATCAACGACGCCTACAACGCGAACCCGGAATCCATGAGGGCAGCCCTGCGCACACTCGCGGCGATGGGCAGCTCCGTACAGGCCCGGGGGGGCCGTACCTGGGCGGTGCTGGGGAAGATGGCCGAACTCGGCGAGCAGTCGCTCGCGGAGCACGACGCGGTGGGGCGGCTGGCCGTCCGACTCAACGTCAGCAAGCTCGTGGCCGTCGGCGGCACGGAAGCCGGGTGGCTGCAAATGGGCGCTTACAACGAGGGTTCGTGGGGTGAGGAGTCGGTGCACGTGTCCGACGCGGAGGCGGCGGTCGACCTGGTGCGCGCTCAGGCGCGGCCGGGAGATGTCGTGCTGGTCAAGGCGTCGAGGTCGGTCGGACTGGAGTCCGTCGCCCTCGCGCTGATCGAGGCCGGCGGCGCAGCCGCCGGCGGGGCGGCCCGCGAGGGTGCCACCCGATGAAGCAGATCCTCGTCTCCGGCGTCCTGGGCCTGTTCCTGTCGCTGTTCGGCACCCCGCTGCTGATCCGCCTGCTGGCCCGCAAGGGCTACGGGCAGATGATCCGGGACGACGGCCCGAAGGCGCACCACAGCAAGCGCGGCACGCCCACCATGGGCGGCATCGCCTTCATCTCGGCCACGGTGCTCGCGTACGTGATCACCAAGCTCGCCACCGGCGACAAGGCCAGCATGTCCGGTGTCCTGGTGCTGTTCCTGACCGTCGGGATGGGCCTGGTCGGCTTCCTCGACGACTACATCAAGATCGTCAAGCAGCGCAGCCTGGGTCTGCGGGCCAAGGCGAAGATGGCCGGCCAGCTCATCGTCGGCATCGCCTTCGCGGTGCTCGCGCTGAACTTCCACGACTCGCGGGGCCAGACCCCGGCGTCCACGAAGCTCTCCTTCACCACGGACTTCGGCTGGTCCATCGGCCCGGTGATCTTCGTGATCTGGGCGCTGTTCATGATCCTGGCGATGTCCAACGGCGTGAACCTCACCGACGGCCTCGACGGCCTGGCCACCGGCGCGTCCGTGATGGTCTTCGCCGCCTACACCGTCATCGGCGTGTGGCAGTACGGCCAGTGGTGCGGCGCCCCGGTCAGCGCCAACGGCGCCTGCTACGAGGTGCGCGACCCGCTGGACCTGGCCGTGGTGGCCGCCGCGCTGATGGGCGCCTGCTTCGGCTTCCTGTGGTGGAACACCTCGCCGGCGAAGATCTTCATGGGGGACACCGGCTCGCTGGCCCTGGGCGGCGCGCTGGCCGGCTTCGCGATCTGCTCGCGCACCGAACTGCTGCTGGCCATCCTCGGCGGCCTGTTCGTCCTGATCACCATGTCCGTGGTCATCCAGGTCGGCTCCTTCCGGCTCACCGGCAAGCGGGTCTTCCGGATGGCGCCGCTCCAGCACCACTTCGAACTCAAGGGCTGGAGCGAGGTCCTGATCGTGGTCCGGTTCTGGATCATCCAGGGCATGTGCATGGCCGTCGGCCTCGGGCTGTTCTACGCGGCCTGGGTGGCGGCGTCATGACGGCCGCCCGGCCCGCCCCCGGTCCGGCCCGCTTCGACGACCCGGCCGACTTCAAGGACGCCCGCGTCACCGTCGCCGGACTCGGCGTCTCGGGGGTGCCCGCCGCGAAGGCCCTGCTCCAGCTCGGGGCGCGGGTGACCGTGGTCAACGGACCGGCCGGCGACCGGCAGCGGGCCGAGGCGGCCGCACTGGAGGCGCTCGGCGCCGAGGTCCGGCTCGGCGACGCGGACACGCTCCCGGACGGCACCGAACTGGTCGTCACCACCCCCGGGTGGAAGCCGTCGAGCCCGCTGTTCGCGGCCGCCGCGGAGGCGGGCGTGCAGGTGTGGGGCGACGTCGAACTCGCCTGGCGGCTGCGCGGACCGGACGCGGCACCGTGGCTGGCGATCACCGGGACCAACGGCAAGACCACCGCCACCCGCATGCTCGCCGCGATCCTCACCGCCGCCGGCCTGCGCACCGCGGCCGTGGGCAACATCGGCGTCTCGCTCTTCGACGTCGTCCTGGGCGAGCCGGAGGGCGGCCCCTACGACGTCCTCGCCGTCGAACTGTCCAGCTACCAGCTCCACTGGGCGCCGAGCCTGCGCCCGCACTCCGCGGCGGTGCTCAACCTCGCGCCCGACCACCTGGACTGGCACGGCTCGATGGCCGCGTACGCCGCGGACAAGGGCCGGATCTACACCGGCAACCAGGTCGCCTGCGTGTACAACGCCGCCGACCGGGAGACCGAGCGGCTGGTGCGCGAGGCCGACGTCGAGGAGGGCTGCCGGGCGATCGGCTTCACCCTCCAGGCGCCGGCGCCCTCGCAGTTCGGCGTGGTCGACGGCATCCTCGTGGACCGCGCGTTCGTCGAGGACCGGCAGAACCGGGCGCAGGAACTGGCCGAGGTCGCGGACGTCCGGCCGCCGGCCCCGCACAACATCGCCAACGCGCTGGCCGCGGCCGCGCTCGCCCGGGCCTTCGGGGTCGAACCGGCCGCCGTGCGCGAGGGCCTGCGCGCCTTCCGGCCGGACGCCCACCGCATCGCCGAGGTCGCCGTCGTCGACGGCGTCACCTACGTCGACGACTCCAAGGCCACCAACACGCACGCGGCCGCGGCGTCGCTCGCGGCCTACCCGTCGGTGGTCTGGCTGGCCGGCGGGCTGGCCAAGGGCGCGGAGTTCGACGAGCTGGCCGCGCGGGCCGCGTCCGGGCTGCGCGCGGTGGTGCTGTTCGGCGCCGACCGGGCGGTGATCCGCGAAGCACTGGCGCGACACGCCCCGCAGGTCCCGGTGGTGGAGCTGGAACGGACCGACACTGGGGCGATGTCCGCCGCCGTCGGTACGGCCCGCGACCTCGCCCGGCCGGGCGACACGGTCCTGCTGGCCCCGGCCTGCGCGTCGATGGACATGTTCACCAACTACAACCAGCGTGGTGACCTGTTCGCCGAGGCGGTACGTGCCCTCGCCGCCGCCGGCGGGCAGGAGGAGGTCGGCCCGGCCGACCACGGCCGCTGACCGGCGGCCCCGGCTCGGGGCGGCGGCCGGCCGTGCCCGCGCACTGAGGAGGGGACGCATGCCCCGAGACCGCTTCACCGCCCCCGGCGGCGGCGAGGAGCGCCCCCCGGGCGCGATCCGCCGCCAGGTCGACGGCGCGGACCGGCTGCCGCCGTCCGGCCGGGCGAACGGTGCCGACCGGCTGCCGCCCCTCGGCCGCGCGGGCGCGCCCGGAGTGCCGGGCCGGGGCCGGACCCCGGGCGAGGGCCCGGCACCGGAGCGCGGGCGGCCGTCCCGGTCCGAGGCCGCCTCCGGCACCCGCGGCGCGGACCGGCCGCCCGCGTCCCAGCGGCCCGCCTCCGGCGGGGGCCGACCGGCGGGAGCCGGCGCCGCCCCCGAGGGTGGGCGCCGCTCCGGCCGGGAGCCGGCCGGAGCCGGCGAGGCGCCCGCCGCCGGCCGGGTCTACCGGGCGGCGGCCCGGGAGCGGCGGGCCGGATGGGCCCCCGGGGGCGCCGCGGGGCGCGGGACCTCGGCCGCGGACGGAGCGCGCCAGGCCGCGCGCCCGGCGGGAGCGGCCGCGGGCGCCCGTCCGCGCGGAGGGCAGGTGCCCGCCGCCAGGGCCCCCCGCCTCACCGGCGGCCGCGGCAGCGCCCGGCGCGGCGCGGCACGGCTGCCGAAGCAACTCCGCGACGCGTGGGACCGCCCGCTCACCGCGTACTACGTGATCGTGGGCGCCGGCCTGCTGATCACCGTGCTCGGCCTGGTGATGGTCTACTCCGCGTCGATGATCCAGGCGCTGCGCTACGGCCTGCCCTCGACGTACTACTTCCGCAAGCAGCTCATGGCCGTGGCGATCGGCTCGGTGCTGCTGTACGGGGCGGCGCGGATGCCGATCCGGCTGCACCGGGCGCTGGCCTACCCGCTGCTGATCGGCGCGGTCTTCCTGATGTGCCTGGTCCAGGTGCCGGGGATAGGGCAGACGGTCAACGGCAACACCAACTGGCTGTCCATCGGCGGCCCGTTCCAGCTCCAGCCCAGCGAGTTCGGCAAGCTCGCGCTCGTGATGTGGGGCGCGGACCTGCTCGCCCGCAAGAACGAGAAGAAGCTGCTCACCCAGTGGAAGCACCTGCTGGTCCCGCTGGTCCCGGTCGCGGTGCTGCTGCTCGGGCTGATCATGCTCGGCGGCGACATGGGCACCACCATGGTGCTCACCGCGGTCCTGTTCGGCATGCTGTGGCTGGCCGGCGCCCCCACCCGGCTGTTCACCGGCGTGCTCGCCGCGGCCGGCGCGCTGGCCGCGCTCTTCGTGCTGACCAGCCCGAACCGGATGGGCCGGCTGCACTGCATCGCCGCGACCTCGCCGGGCGCGAACGACCAGTGCTGGCAGGCCGTGCACGGCATCTACGCCCTGGCGTCGGGCGGCTGGTTCGGCACCGGGCTGGGCGCGAGCGTGGAGAAATGGGGCGAACTGCCCGAGCCGCACACCGACTTCATCTTCGCCGTGACCGGGGAGGAACTGGGCCTGGCCGGGACGCTGTCCGTGCTCGCCCTCTTCGCGGCACTAGGCTACGCGGGTATCCGCGTGGCCGGTCGCACGGAGGACCCCTTCGTCAGGTTCGCAGCGGGTGGCGTGACCACCTGGATCACGGTCCAGGCCGTGATCAACGTCGGTGCGGTGCTCGGCCTGCTGCCGATCGCCGGGGTGCCGCTCCCGCTGTTCTCCTACGGGGGCTCGGCCCTCCTGCCGACCATGTACGCGGTGGGGCTGCTGGTCTCCTTCGCCAGGAGCGAGCCGGCGGCGCGGGCGGCCCTGGCCACCCGGGAGCACGCCTCCCTGGCCGGGGCGGTGAGACGGACGATGCGACGGCGTACCGGAAGGCGGCCGTCGGGAGAGCGGTGAATTCGGTGCATGTCGTACTCGCCGGCGGGGGGACCGCCGGCCACATCGAGCCGGCGCTCGCGCTCGCCGATGCCCTGCGCAGGCAGGACCCGTCCGTGGGGATCACCGCACTCGGCACCGAGCGCGGCCTGGAGACCAGGCTCGTGCCCGAGCGGGGCTACGAACTCGCCCTCATCCCCGCCGTCCCGCTGCCGCGCCGGCCCACACCCGAACTCATCACCGTCCCCGGGCGGCTGCGCGGCACCATCAAGGCCGCCGAGCAGGTGCTCGAACGCACCAGGGCCGACTGCCTCGTCGGGTTCGGCGGCTACGTCGCGCTGCCCGGCTACCTCGCCGCCAAGCGCCTGGGCGTGCCGATCGTGGTCCACGAGGCCAACGCCCGGCCGGGCCTGGCCAACAAGATCGGCTCCCGCTACGCGCACGGCGTGGCCGTCTCCACCCCGGACAGCAAGCTGCGCGACGCGCGCTACATCGGCATCCCGCTGCGCCGCACCATCGCCACGCTCGACCGGGCCGCCGCCCGCCCGGAGGCCCGGCACGCCTTCGGCCTCGACCAGAACCTGCCGACCCTGCTGGTCTCCGGCGGCTCCCAGGGCGCCCGCCGGCTCAACGAGGTGGTGGCCACGGTCGCCCCCCGGCTCCAGCAGTCCGGGGTGCAGATCCTGCACGCGGTCGGCCCGAAGAACGAACTGCCGCAGTCCGACAACATGCCCGGGATGCCGCCGTACCGGCCGGTGCCGTACCTGGACCGGATGGACCTCGCCTACGCGGCCGCGGACATGATGCTGTGCCGGGCCGGCGCGATGACGGTGGCCGAACTGTCCGCGGTGGGGCTGCCCGCGGCGTACGTGCCGCTGCCGATCGGCAACGGCGAGCAGCGGCTGAACGCGCAGCCGGTGGTCAGGGCCGGCGGCGGACTGCTCGTCGACGACGCGGAACTGACGCCGGAGTGGGTGCTGGGCAGCGTGCTCCCGGTGCTCACCGACCCGCACCGCCTGTACGACATGTCCCGCGCCGCCGCGGAGTTCGGCCGCCGCGACGCGGACGACCTGCTGGTCCGCATGGTGTACGAGGCGGTCGCCGCGCGCAGGTGAGGGGCGGCTGCCGGGACGCGACCGCCTCCGCGGCGGCGGGTCGCCGTGGCCGCCGGTGAAGACGTTGCAGGATAGGGGCATTACCGCCCACTTCGGAGGCCGAGATGACCCGACTCGCAACGCCCGGCGCGGGGCGCCTGGGGGACGCGCCGCACCCGTCGCCCCGGACGGACCCGGGGAGTTCGGTCGTGCGCCGCAGGCGCAGAGCCCTGCTGCTGGCGCTCCTCGCGCTGACCGTGCTCGGCGGGGGCGGCGGCTACCTGGTGTACGGCTCCTCCCTGCTGCGGGCCGAGCACGTCAAGGTCAGTGGGAATTCGGTATTGACCGATCATCAGATCGTCAGTGCGGCGAAAGTCCCGCTCGGCGGCGCCCTGTTCTCCGTGGACACCGGCGCGGTCAGCAGGCGGCTCACCGCCGCCCTGCCCCGCATCGACCACGTCGACGTGGAACGCTCCTGGCCGCACACCGTGGCGTTGAGGATCACCGAACGGACCCCGTCGGCCGTGCTCAAAAAGGGCGGCGGGTTCACCGAAGTCGACCGCGACGGTGTGCGGTTCGCCACCGTGGCCCGGGCGCCGAGGGGAGTTCCCCTGGTGCAGTTGACCGACCCGCAGCCGGCCAGCGTGCGCCAGTTCGGCACCAGGGAACTGCTGCGCGGGGCCATCGAGGTCTCCGCCGAACTGCCGAGGTCCCTCGACGGCCACGCCACCGCGATCCGGGTGCGTTCCTACGACGGCATCACCGTCGAACTCTCCGGTGGGCGCGAGGTGGTGTGGGGGAGTGCGGCAGACGGCGCACGCAAGGCGCGCGTGCTCACCGCGCTGATGAAAGCGCAACCCGACGCGACCCACTACGACGTCAGTGCGCCCACCGCCCCTGCCGCGTCAGGGAGTTGACGCCCCGCGGACCAGGTGCGGCAAGGGTCGGCCACCCGGCTGGGCGGCGGACGGCGTGATCACATAGGGTGAAAAGAAAAACGGGAGGTTCGGCGTGTTCGTTGAACCGCCACCGCTTGTCGACTTAGTGTCTCGTCCCAAGGGAACACATGGGACCGGCCTAAGGCTAACCCTAAACCTCAGGGTCAGGGTTCGGCGCGGCATCGACGAGCGTACCGACCGTCCCACACGATTCGTAACTCGAGGCGAGAGGCCTTCGACGTGGCAGCACCGCAGAACTATCTCGCAGTCATCAAGGTCGTCGGCATCGGCGGCGGTGGCGTCAACGCCATCAACCGGATGATCGAGGTCGGTCTCAAGGGCGTCGAGTTCATCGCGATCAACACCGATGCGCAGGCCCTGCTCATGAGCGACGCCGACGTCAAGCTCGATGTCGGCCGCGAACTGACCCGGGGTCTCGGCGCCGGCGCCAACCCCGACGTCGGCCGCAAGGCGGCGGAGGACCACCGCGAGGAGATCGAAGAGGTGCTCAAGGGCGCCGACATGGTCTTCGTCACGGCGGGCGAGGGCGGCGGCACCGGCACCGGCGGCGCCCCCGTCGTGGCCAACATCGCCCGGTCGCTCGGCGCGCTGACCATCGGTGTGGTGACCCGACCCTTCACCTTCGAGGGCCGGCGTCGCGCCAACCAGGCCGAGGACGGCATCGCCGGCCTGCGCGAGAACGTCGACACCCTCATCGTGATCCCCAACGACCGGCTGCTGTCGATCTCCGACCGCCAGGTGAGCGTCCTGGACGCCTTCCGGTCCGCGGACCAGGTGCTGCTGTCCGGTGTGCAGGGCATCACCGACCTGATCACCACCCCCGGCCTGATCAACCTCGACTTCGCCGACGTCAAGTCGGTGATGTCCGAGGCGGGTTCCGCGCTCATGGGCATCGGCTCCGCCCGCGGCGACGACCGCGCGGTGGCGGCCGCGGAGATGGCGATCTCCTCGCCGCTGCTGGAAGCCTCGATCGACGGCGCCCGCGGCGTCCTGCTGTCCATCTCCGGCGGTTCCGACCTCGGCCTGTTCGAGATCAACGAGGCCGCCCAGCTCGTCAGCGAGGCCGCCCACCCCGAGGCGAACATCATCTTCGGCGCGGTCATCGACGACGCCCTCGGCGACGAGGTGCGGGTCACCGTGATCGCGGCCGGCTTCGACGGCGGCCAGCCGCCCACCAAGGGCACCCGGGAGAAGCTGGTCGGCGGCGGCTACACCTCGCGCGACGACGCGGCCGGCACCTCCGGCGGCACCGGCGGTTCGACCGGCAGCCGCCCGGCCGGCTCCGACGCCGGCCGGCTGACCTCGTCCTTCACGGGCATCGGCAGCGTGCCGGCCCCGCCGGCCGAGCGCGAGCCGGAGCCGGAGAACGAGCCGGTCGCCGAGACCCCGGCGACGCCGGCCGGTCCGCTGGTCCCGCCGGCCCGCCCGTACCAGGACCCGGCCGTCGAGGAACTCGACGTTCCCGACTTCCTGAAGTGACCGCCCGGCAGTGATAGGGCACAGCACGGCAGTGGGCGGCGCGCGCTTCGCCTTCACCGACAGGTGGGGCGGGGCGAGCGCCGTTCCGTATGACAGCCTCAACCTCGGTGGTGCGGTGGGCGACGACCCGGCCGCGGTCCTGGCCAACCGGGACCGCGCCGCGCGGGCGCTCGGCCGCGACCCCGGGACGGTGGTGTGGATGCACCAGGTGCACGGCCGCGAGGTCGTGGCCGTCGACCGGCCGTGGGGGGACCGTCCGGTGCCCGCGGCCGACGCCGTCGTCACCACCCGCGCGGAGTTGACCCTCGCGGTGCTCACCGCCGACTGCGTCCCGGTGCTGCTCGCCGACCCCGCGGCCGGCGTGGTCGCCGCCGCGCACGCCGGGCGCCCCGGGATGGTGGCCGGCGTGGTGCCGGCCGCGGTCGCCGCGATGGTCGAGCACGGCGCGCGGCCGGAGCGGATCAGCGCGCTGCTCGGCCCTTCGGTGTGCGGTAAGTGCTATGAAGTGCCCGCCGCGCTCCGGAGTGAGGTCGCCGCCGCCGTCCCCGAGTCGTACGCCGAGACGAGCTGGGGTACGCCCGCGCTCGACGTGGGCGCCGGCGTGACCGCACAACTCACGCGCTGCGGCGTACGGGTGATCGACGGTCCGGACGTCTGCACGCGGGAGTCCGCCGACCACTTCTCCTACCGCCGCGACCGCACCACCGGCCGACTGGCCGGCTACGTCTGGCTCGACGGCGGCCGGCCGGAGCGCGGGTCCGGCGAAGCGGCCGCCGCGGCGCCGGAACGGAACGGGTGAGCGGGCGTGTCGAGCAGGACCGAGGAGATCGCCGCGAACCTCGCGGCGGTGCGCGACCGGATCGCGCGCGCGTGCGACGCGGCCGGCCGGGACCGCGGCGAGGTCACCCTGATCGTGGTGACGAAGACCTATCCGGCCGAGGACGTGCGGGTGCTGTCCGGGCTCGGCGTCCGGCAGGTGGCGGAGAACCGCGACCAGGAGGCCGGGCCCAAGGCCGCCGCCTGTGCCGAACTTCCGCTGAGCTGGCACTTCGTCGGGCAGTTGCAGACCAACAAGGTGCGCTCCGTGGTCCGTTACGCTGACCACGTGCACTCGGTCGACCGCCCGCGCCTGGTCACCGCGCTGTCCGCCGCGGCCCTCGCCGCGGGCAGACCGCTCGGCTGCCTGGTGCAGGTCGCCCTCGACGCGGAGTCCGGCGACCGGGGCGAGCGCGGCGGGGTGGCACCCGACGCGGTGGGTCCGCTCGCCGACGCCGTCGCCGCCGCCGACGGGCTGCGGCTCGACGGCCTGATGACCGTCGCTCCGCTGGCCGGCCCGTACGCCGGCCAACCCCGCGCGGCCTTCGAGCGGTTGGCGGAAATCTCATCCCGCCTGCGCGAGACGCATCCGGCTGCGAACATGGTCTCGGCAGGGATGAGCCGGGATCTGGACGATGCGGTGGCCGCCGGGGCGACACATGTACGCGTCGGTACGGCGGTGCTCGGAGTCCGTCCCGGGCTCCGGTAACGTCACCAAACAAGTCGGACCACAGCATAAATATGGTGTGGCGGCCGCCGGGAGCGGTGGCCGCGGACCGAACCCCCGCTGAGAGGACGCAGAGCATGGCCGGCGCGATGCGCAAGATGGCGGTCTACCTCGGCCTCGTGGAGGACGACGGATACGACGGACCGGGCTTCGACCCCGACGACGAGTTCGAGCCCGAGATGGCCACGCCGCCCAGCGGCCGCGCCGAACCGGAGCCCGAGCGCGCCGCCCCCCGCCGGCCGCACAACCAGCACGTGCCGCCGAGCCCGCAGCCGCAGGACGACCCCCCGCGGCTGGTGCATGCCCCGGCACCGCGCGAACCGCGGATCGCCCCAGTGGCATCCATCACACCCGAACGTCAGAACCTGGAGAAGAACGCACCGGTGATCATGCCCAAGGTCGTGTCAGAGCGGGAACCGTACCGGATCACCACGCTGCACCCCCGGACCTACAACGAAGCCCGTACCATCGGGGAACACTTCCGCGAAGGCACCCCGGTGATCATGAACTTGACGGAGATGGACGACACCGACGCGAAGCGACTTGTCGACTTTGCCGCCGGTCTGGTCTTCGGCCTGCACGGCAGCATCGAGCGGGTGACGCAGAAGGTCTTTCTGCTCTCGCCTGCTAACGTCGATGTCACGGCGGAGGACAAGGCTCGCATCGCCGAGGGTGGGTTCTTCAACCAGAGCTAACCTGAACCTGGTCTGACCAGGCAGAACGCAACCGCACGACATGTAGGACCCGGTCGGCAGGCCGATGGATGAGCAGGGGAGAGGGAAGCGCGATGAATGTCGCACTCCAGGTGCTGTACATCGCGCTGTACTGCCTCCTGTTCGTGCTCATCTTCCGTTTGGTGATGGATTACGTCTTCCAGTTCGCCCGTTCGTGGCACCCTGGGAAGGCGATGGTGGTCATCCTGGAAGCCACCTACACTGTCACCGATCCGCCACTTAAGCTTCTGCGGCGTTTCATCCCGCCGCTACGTCTCGGGGGCGTGGCGCTCGACCTGTCCTTCTTCGTATTGATGATCATCGTGTACATCCTGATCTCCGTCGTAGGGGGTCTGATGTGAACGGTGCGGGCTCCCGATATGTCGACGATCACGTTGAGGTGAAGAGATGCCGCTGACCCCCGAGGACGTTCGGAACAAGCAGTTCACGACCGTCCGCCTCCGAGAGGGCTATGACGAGGACGAGGTCGACGCCTTCCTCGACGAGGTCGAGGCGGAGTTGACCCGACTGCTCCGCGAGAACGAGGACCTGCGGGCCAAGCTGGCCGCCGCGACCCGTGCCGCCGCTGCCAACCAGCAGCAGCAGTCGCAGAACATGCGCAAGCCGGAGCAGCAGGACCGTCCGGTGCCCGCCGCCATATCCGGACCCCAGCCGGTGCAGCAGCAGATGCCGCAGCAGCAGGTGGGTCCGCCCCAGCTGCCGGGCGGCGCGCCGCAGTTGCCGGCTGGACCGAGCGGCCAGCAGCAGCACGGCCCGGGCCCGATGCAGCAGATGGGCCAGCACCCGATGCAGCAGCAGGGCCCCGGCCCGATGGGGCAGATGGGTCAGCACCCGATGCAGCAGGGCCACCCCATGCAGCAGCAGGGTCCCGGCGGCATGCAGGGGCCGGGTGGACCCGGCGGGATGCAGGGCCCCGGCGGTCCGGGTGGTCCGGGCATGCAGGGCCCCGGCGGCCCCGGCCCGATGGGTCAGCACCCGATGCAGCAGCAGGGCCCCGGTGGCGACAGCGCCGCCCGCGTCCTCTCGCTCGCCCAGCAGACCGCGGACCAGGCGATCGCCGAGGCGCGGTCGGAGGCCAACAAGATCGTCGGTGAGGCGCGCAGCCGCGCCGAGGGCCTGGAGCGGGACGCCCGTGCCAAGGCCGACGCGCTGGAGCGGGACGCCCAGGAGAAGCACCGCGTCGCGATGGGATCGCTGGAGTCCGCGCGTGCCACGCTCGAGCGCAAGGTCGAGGACCTGCGCGGCTTCGAGCGGGAGTACCGCACCCGGCTGAAGTCCTACCTGGAGTCGCAGCTGCGCCAGTTGGAGAACCAGGCGGACGACTCGCTCGCCCCGCCGCGGACCTCCCCGCCCGCGCCCTCGCTGCCGTCCGCTCCCTCCATGGGCGGCGGATCGATGGGGGGCAACGGCTCCATGGGCGGGATGGCGCCCGCGGGTGCCGGTGCGGCGATGGGGCACGGCGGTTCCGGCGGCCCGTCCTACGGCGGCGGTGCCGGGCAGAACGGCTCCATGGGCAACGGGCACGGGCCCGGCCCGACGTACGGCGGCCAGCAGCAGATGTCCCCCGCGATGACGCAGCCGATGGCACCGGTGCGCCCCCAGGGACCGCAGCCGTTGCAGCAGGCGCCGACGCCGATGCGCGGCTTCCTGATCGACGAGGACGACAACTAGGGCGTCACTCCACCCAGCACGACGAAGGTCCGGGCCCCCGGGGAATCCTCCCCAGCGGGGCCCGGACCTTGTGCGCGTCCGCCCACCCGTCCCACGAGGGCGGGCCCCGAACGCCGGTCACCCCGAGGGGCGCGTGGGATGCCCCCACGCGCCCCTCCGCGGCTAGGACTTCCGCAGGTGGAAGGTGAGGGACAGGCCCTCGTCGGTGAAGGCCGGACCGAAGTCGGAGGTCGGGTCGCCCTGGGCGAAGTCGGGGGCGAGGACCTCCTCGGAGATCAGGCCCGCGTGCGTGGTGAGCGCGGTGGCCACGTCGGAGTCCCGCGTGCTCCACCGGACCGCGATCCGGTCGGCCACGTCCAGTCCCGACTGCTTGCGGGCCTCCTGGATGAGCCGGATCGCGTCGCGGGCCAGCCCGGCGAGCCGCAGCTCGGGCGTGATCGCCAGGTCCAGGGCCACGGTCGCGCCGGAGTCCGACGCGACGGACCATCCTTCCCGGGGGGTCTCGGTGACGATGACCTCCTCGGGGGAGAGCTCGACGCTCGCGCCGTCCACCGGCACGCTCGCCGTGCCGCGTTCCCGCAGGTCCGCCGAGAGGGCACTCGCGTCGGCGGCGGCGACCGCGGCGGCGACCGCCTGCACGCCCTTGCCGAACCGCTTGCCCAGCGCCCGGAAGTTCGCCTTGGCGGTGGTGTCCACCAGGGACCCGCCGACCTCCGAGAGGGAGGCGAGCGACGAGACGTTCAGCTCCTCCGCGATCTGGTCGCGCAGTTCGGCCGGCAGCGCGGCGAACCCGCTCGCCGCGACCAGCGCCCGGGACAGCGGCTGCCGGGTCTTCACCCCGGACTCCGCGCGGGTGGCGCGGCCGAGTTCGACCAGCCGGCGCACCAGCCGCACCTGCTCCGACAGCGCCGGGTCGATCCGCTCCGCGTCGGCCACCGGCCACTGCGCGAGGTGCACCGAGTCGGGGGCGTCGGGCGCGACCGGGACGACCAGGTCCTGCCACACCCGCTCGGTGATGAACGGCACCAGCGGCGCCATCAGCCGGGTGAAGGTCTCCAGCACGTCGTGCAGGGTGCGCAGCGCCGCCGCGTCCCCCTGCCAGAACCGCCGCCGGGAGCGCCGCACGTACCAGTTGGACAGGTCGTCGACGAACGCGGACAGCAGCTTGCCGGCCCGCTGGGTGTCGAAGTCCTCCAGCGCCTCGGTCGTGTCGCGGACCAGCGTGTTCAGCTCGCCGACCAGCCAGCGGTCCAGCAGCGGCCGGTCCGCCACCGCCGGGTCGGCCGCGGACGGCGCCCAGCCGGAGGTGCGGGCGTAGAGCGCCTGGAAGGCGACGGTGTTCCAGTAGGTGAGCAGTGTCTTGCGCACCACCTCCTGGATGGTGCCGTGCCCGACCCGGCGGGCCGCCCACGGGGAGCCGCCGGCCGCCATGAACCAGCGCACCGCGTCCGCGCCGTGCTGGTCCATCAGCGGGATCGGCTGGAGGATGTTGCCCAGGTGCTTGGACATCTTGCGGCCGTCCTCGGCCAGGATGTGGCCCAGGCAGACCACGTTCTCGTAGCTCGACCGGTCGAAGACCAGGGTGCCGACGGCCATCAGCGTGTAGAACCAGCCGCGCGTCTGGTCGATCGCCTCGGAGATGAACTGCGCGGGGTAGGTCCGCTCGAAGACCTCCTTGCCCTGGTACGGGTAGCCCCACTGCGCGAACGGCATCGACCCGGAGTCGTACCAGGCGTCGATCACCTCCGGCACCCGGGTCGCGGTCCCGCCGCAGGTCGGGCAGGCGAAGGTGACCGCGTCGATGTACGGGCGGTGCGGGTCCAGGGCCGACTGGTCGGTGCCGGTCAGCCCGGTCAGCTCGGCGCGCGAGCCGACACAGGTCAGATGGCCGTCGGCGCAGCGCCAGATGGGCAGCGGGGTGCCCCAGTAGCGGTTGCGGGACAGCGCCCAGTCCACGTTGTTGTCCAGCCAGTCGCCGTAGCGGCCGTGCTTGACGGTCCCCGGGTACCAGTGGGTGCGCTCGTTCTCCCGCAGCAGCGCGTCCTTGACCGCCGTGGTGCGGATGTACCAGGACGGCTGCGCGTAGTACAGCAGCGCGGTGTGGCAGCGCCAGCAGTGCGGGTAGCTGTGCTCGTAGGGCAGGTGCCGGAAGAGCCGGCCGGCCGCGTCGAGTTCCGCGACCAGCGTCTCGTCGGCCTTCTTGAAGAAGACCCCGCCGACCAGCGGGACATCCGGCTCGAAGGTGCCGTCCGGGCGCACCGGGTTGACCACCGGCAGACCGTACGCGCGGCAGGTCCTCAGGTCGTCCTCGCCGAACGCGGGGGACTGGTGCACCAGCCCGGTGCCGTCCTCGGTGGTGACGTACCCGGCGTTGACGACGAAGTGCGCGTCGGGGATGTCGACGTAGTCGAACGGGCGCCGGTAGGTCCAGCGCTCCATCTCGGCGCCGGTGAAGGTCTGCCCGGTCGCGGTCCACCCCTCGCCCAGCGCCTTGCCGAGCAGCGGCTCGGCGACGACCAGCCGCTCGTTCCCGTCGGTGGCCACCACGTACGCCACCTCGGGGTGCGCGGCGACCGCGGTGTTGGAGACCAGGGTCCAGGGGGTGGTCGTCCACACCAGGAGGGCGGCCTCGCCGGCCAGCGGACCGGAGGTGAGCGGGAAGCGCACGTAGACGGAAGGGTCGACGACGGTCTCGTAGCCCTGCGCGAGTTCGTGGTCCGACAGGCCGGTCTGGTCGCGCGGGCACCAGGGGGCGACCCGGTAGTCCTGCACCAGCAGGCCCTTGTCGAAGATCTGCTTCAGGGACCACCACACCGACTCGATGTACTGCGGGTCCATGGTGCGGTAGGCGTCGTCGAGGTCCACCCAGTAGCCCATGCGCGTGGTCAGCTCGGCGAACGCGTCGGTGTGCCGGGTCACCGACTCGCGGCACTTCGCGTTGAACTCCGCGATGCCGTACTCCTCGATGTCCTGCTTGCCGGTGAAGCCCAGCTCCTTCTCCACCGCCAGCTCGACCGGCAGCCCGTGGCAGTCCCAGCCGGCCCTGCGGGTCACGTGGTGGCCCTGCATGGTCTTGAACCGCGGGAAGACGTCCTTGAAGACCCGGGCCTCGATGTGGTGGGCGCCGGGCATGCCGTTGGCGGTCGGCGGGCCCTCGTAGAAGACCCAGTCGGGGCGGCCCTCGGACTGCTGGACGGAGCGGGCGAAGGTCTTCCGCTCGCTCCACAGTCGGAGCACCTCGTGTTCGAGGGCGGGCAGATCGACCTGGGCGGGTACCTGGCGGTACTGCGGCTGGCTCATCAGGGGTTCTTCCTCCGGCGGACGCTTGTCGCTTGTCGCGTTCTTCCGTCGGAGGGACGAGAACCCGTGCCGGCGCTCCCGCGGTACCACCCTCCTTGGCGGTGTACGGGCCCGTGGGACCCACCGCCCCCTCATTGGGGTCGCGAGGCCGGTTCTACCAGCGGACGGGCACCGTGCTCGGCGCGCCCGTGGGCCTTCTTCCGGCGGCTCCGGGGTGATCTTCGCACCGCGCACACCCCCGGGCTTCCACCGTCCCCGGGTCGCTCATGGCTGCGTGCGGCGCTACTCGTCCCATCCACGCCTTTCGCTGCGCCCAGTGTACGGGCCCGCGCGGCGCGCCCGCGCACGGTTTTCCCGGGGCGCGGCGGGTCCCGGCTGACCCTAATGGCGGCCTTCGTCCCGGGATACGGCATGGTTCACGGCTTACGGCGGAATACCTGACCGTGAGCTGGGCACAACGGATGCAGACCGGTTCCCCGCCCGAGGGCCCGGGTCGGCCCGGCAGCGCGCCCCGTTGCCGCGGATCGGTGCCCGTTTTACCGTTTCCGGCACGATTCGCGCACGAGATCACCGACGTGAAGGGGTCGCGGCCATGGTCGTGAGGAAGCCCGCCGCCGACGCGGCGGTGGCGAGGAAACCGGCCGGCACGGCCGCCGCGGAGGCGGCGGCCGGGAAGAAGGGCGCGACCGGCACGGAGGAGGAGGCGGCGGCGTCGTCCGCCCGCTCGGCCGAACGGCCGGCGGCGAAGAGGAGCGCGAAGTCCACGGCGAAGAAGACCACGGCGAAGAAGGCCGTAGCCAAGAAGGCCGTAGCCAAGAAGGCGCCGGCGAAGAAGGCCGCGGCGAAGAAGGCGCCGGCCAAGAAAGCGGTGGCCAAGAAAGCGCCGGCCAAGAAGGCGGTGGCCGGGAAGTCCGCCGCCGGGAAGTCCGCCGGCGGGAAACCGGTTGCCGCGAAGACGGCCGGGAAGAAGGCGTCTGCCAGGAAGGCGGCGGCCGGCAAGGCGGCCGGGACCGGGACCGCCCCGCAGAAGACCTCGGCCGCTCAGCGGCCGGAAGCCGAAACGGCGACCGCCGGCGAGGCTGGGACCAGGAAGACAGGAGCCCGCAAGGTGGCAGCTAAGAAGACCGTGGCCAAGGCGGCCGACTCCGCGGTGCCCGCGGCGCGGATCTCGGCGGAGCCCGGCACCCTCGCGGTGCTGCCCGGGGAGGAGCCGTGGACCCCCGAGGAGATCGAGGAGGCGAGGTCGGAACTGCTCGCCGAGGTGGAGCGGCTGGGGACGGAGATCGCCTCCTCGGAGGCCGCGGTGGCCGGGCTGCTGCGCGACTCCGGGGACGGCGCCGGGGACGAGGCCGACACCGGGTCCAAGAACATCACACGCGAGTCGGAACTCGCGCTCGCCGCGAACACCCGGGAGATGCTCACCCAGGCGGACCACGCGCTGCGCAGACTCGACGAAGGCACGTACGGCCTGTGCGAGGTCTGCGGCCGACCGATCGGGAAGGCCCGGATGCAGGCGTTCCCCCGCGCGACGCTGTGCCTCGACGACAAGCAGCGCCAGGAGCGCCGCTAGCCCCTGCGGACGGCGGGGCCCGACCCCCGGGCTGCCCCGTCCTGTCGGTTCCGGGACCTTCCGGTCCGCTGTGGCCGGTCGCGCCGTTCCCCGCGCCCCCGGGTTCGTGCGGCTCCTCCGCGAGGGAGGCCGCGCCCCGAAGGGGCGCGGGGAACAGCGCGACCGGCTCACCACCGGGAGATGGTCCCGGAACGGGCGGAACGGGCACCCCGGGGGGTCGGCCCCCCTTGGTACCCTCGCACGGAGGGTCGGGCACACAAGGCTGAGGGACTGACGTGACGGAAGCGGAGCGCACCATCACCACACCGGAGACGCCGGACGGGGACGCGGGTGCGGAGAAGGCCGCGGGCGGGACCGCGGAGGGCGCCCCCGAGGCGGCCCCGGCCCCGCGCGGCAGGCGCCGCATCGCGGTGCTGATAGGCGTCGCGGCACTGGCGTACCTCCTCGACCTGCTCTCGAAGCTGTGGGTCGTGCACAGCCTCGAACACCACGCCCCGATCGACGTCTTCGGCCACTACCTGCGGCTGGACGCCATCCGGAACGCCGGCGCGGCCTTCGGCATGGGCCAGGGCATGACCGTGGTGTTCACGGTGATCGCGGTCGGCGTCATCGTGGTGATCGCGCGCCTGTCCCGCCGCCTGTACAGCCTTCCGTGGGCGATCGCGCTCGGCCTGCTGCTCGGCGGTGCCTTCGGCAACCTCACCGACCGCGTCTTCCGCGCGCCCGGCGGCTTCCAGGGGCGGGTGGTCGACTTCATCGCCCCCGAGCACTTCGCGATCTTCAACCTCGCCGACTCCGCGATCACCTGCGGCGGCGTGCTGATCGTGCTGCTCTCCTTCCTCGGCATCGAGCCGGACGGCAGGCGCCAGCAGCGGGAGGAGTGACCGGCCGGCATCCGGGCCCGGCCGAGTCCGGCATACTCGACCGGGTGAGTACGCTTCCCGAGGTCCGCTCCCTGCCCGTGCCCGACGGCCTGGAGGGCGAGCGCGTCGACGCCGCCATCGCCCGCATGTTCGGCTTCTCCCGGACGAAGGCGGCCGAGCTGGCCGCCTCGGGGAAGGTCTCGATCGACGGGTCCGCGGCCGGCAAGTCGGAGCGGGTGCACGGCGGGGCGTGGCTCGAGGTGGAGATGCCGGCGCCTCCGGCCCCGGTGCGGATCGTCGCGGAGCCCGTCGAGGGCATGGAGATCATCCACGACGACGACGACGTGCTGGTCGTCGTCAAGCCGGTGGGCGTGGCCGCGCACCCCAGCCCCGGCTGGACCGGGACCACCGTGATCGGCGGGCTCGCCGCCGCCGGGTACCGCATCTCGACGTCGGGCGCCGCCGAGCGCCAGGGCATCGTGCACCGGCTGGACGTCGGCACCTCCGGGCTGATGGTCGTGGCGAAGTCCGAGCGGGCGTACACCCGGCTGAAGCAGCAGTTCCGGGACCGCGTGGTCGACAAGCGCTACCACGCCCTGGTGCAGGGCCACCCCGACCCGATGAGCGGCACCATCGACGCGCCGATCGGCCGGCACCCCACCCACGACTACAAGTGGGCGGTCACCGCCGACGGCAAGCCGTCCGTGACGCACTACGACCTGATCGAGGCGTTCCGCTCCGCCAGCCTGCTCGACATCAAGCTGGAGACCGGCCGCACCCACCAGATCCGGGTGCACATGTCCGCCCACCGCCACCCGTGCGTGGGCGACCTCACCTACGGGGCCGACCCGACGCTCGCCAAGCGGCTGGGGCTGACCCGGCAGTGGCTGCACGCGGTGCGGCTGGGCTTCGAGCACCCCGCGGACGGCGAGTGGGTCGCGTTCGA